>CAKZXZ010000232.1 GCA_937883775.1 uncultured Paracoccaceae bacterium | reverse complement strand
TGCATCAGGCCATAAACCTTCTCAAGCCGCTCTGCGACGGACAGCGTTTCCAAAAGCTCCTGCTTTTGTTCGACTTCGACGCCCAGATGACCAGCCACCAGATCGGCCAGCTTTGCAGGCTCGCGACTTTCCGACACAGCAGCCAGCGCTTCTTCGGGGATGTTTTTCTTGACCTTGGCGTAACGCTCAAACTCCTCCCCGACCGAACGGACAAGCGCCTCGACCGCGGCTTCATCGCCCGGCATTTCGGTCAGATATTCTGCAGAAGCTTCAAAAAAGTCCGCATTCTCGTGGTATTCGGTGATCCGAACACGGGATTTGCCTTCAACCAACACTTTCACAGTGCCATCAGGCAATTTCAGCAATTGCAGCACGTTGGCCAGCACGCCAGCCTTGTAGATGCCGTCGCTGGCCGGATCATCGACCGTCGGATCGATCTGGCTGGAGAGCAGGATTTGTTTGTCATCCTGCATGACCGCTTCCAGCGCGCGAACCGATTTCTCACGGCCCACAAAAAGCGGAACAATCATATGGGGGAACACCACGATATCGCGCAGCGGCAAGACCGGGTAAGAGGGGCTAAGAGGCTCGTTCATGCTCTTTCCTTATCATTGGCAAGAAGGGCGGGTCCCGTTCGTGGCAACCAGTGCACCTTCTCCGGTGATGGAGGCTAAAGGTGGGGCATCAGACCTGCCCTTTCAATCCCTCCGACGGAATTGAACCGAAGCATAGAGTAAGCGAAAGGCGGCACAAGGCAGGAATTATCACGATTTGATCGAAAAGCACCAACCTTGGTCATCCGGGGAACGCGCCATGGGCTCGATCCAAGGCCTCAGCCCAAAAGGTCCCGGCTCACGTCCGGGACGGTGTGCTCCTTGTCGGCACTAAATCGGTTCGATATCGCCCATCGCGCGGGTCTCGTGAAAGCGCTTCTCAAACCCTGCAAAATCCCCCGCCGCAATCGCATCACGCATGCCCTGCATCAGCTCTTGGTAATAGTGCAGATTGTGCCAGGTTATCAGCATCGAGGCGATGATCTCATTCGCGCGATAGACATGATGCAGGTAAGCGCGTGAATACTGCGTGCAGGCCGGGCATGTGCAGTGTTCATCCAAAGGACGTGGGTCATTGGCATGGCGCGCGTTTTTGATGTTCACTACACCGCGGCGCGTAAACGCCTGCCCGTTGCGCCCTGATCGGGACGGCAGCACGCAATCCATCATATCAATGCCGCGCTTCACAGCACCCACGATATCATCGGGTTTGCCGACACCCATCAGGTAACGCGGCTTGTCGGCAGGCAGCATGTCGGGCGCATAATCCAGACATCCCAGCATGGCATCTTGGCCCTCACCCACAGCCAGACCACCAACCGCATAGCCTTCAAAGCCGATCTCGCGCAGGGCCTCGGCGCTCTCTTCGCGCATGTCCTGTTCCAAGCCGCCCTGCTGAATGCCAAACAGCGCATGACCCGGACGATCCCCAAATGCCTCGCGCGAGCGGGCAGCCCACCGCATCGACAAGCGCATACTGTCAGCAATCCGCGCGCGGTCCGCAGGAAGCGCAGGGCATTCATCAAAACACATGACAATATCGCTGCCCAAAAGCCGCTGGATCTCCATCGAGCGTTCAGGCGTCAACATGTGCTTTGAGCCATCAATATGCGATTTGAAAGCCACGCCATCTTCGGTGAGCTTGCGCAGATCGGCAAGGCTCATCACCTGAAAACCACCGGAATCCGTGAGGATCGGACGCTGCCAATTCATGAACTTATGCAGCCCACCCAAGCCATCAATCCGTTCCGCCGTGGGACGCAACATCAGATGATAAGTGTTGCCCAACAGGATATCGGCACCCGTCGCACGGACATTTTCAGGCAACATCGCCTTGACCGTTGCAGCGGTGCCCACAGGCATGAAGGCAGGTGTGCGGATCTCGCCACGCGGTGTCGAAATGACACCGGTGCGCGCTTTGTCATCCGTCGCATTCAGGGAAAACGAAAAACGGGGGGGCATGGGAACTCCACTGGGTTGAGCGGTTCCTTAGACCCGCAGCGCCATATTGACAATATCAGCACGCCGCGCGGGTTTACGCCTTGCCTGACAACGCCTATATCTATGGAAACTCGTCAGGAAAGAGATGCCATGACCGACGCCACACCGGCCCTTGAGGGCACGCCACTTATCAAGCCGTCGTCAACTGACCACCCGCTGCACGAAGCCATCGTTGAGGCGTGTCGGTCTGTCTATGATCCCGAAATCCCGGTGAATATCTTTGATCTTGGGTTGGTCTACACCATCGACATCTCGGCCGAAAACGAAGTGAATGTGCTGATGACGCTTACCGCGCCGGGGTGTCCGGTTGCAGGTGAAATGCCCGGTTGGGTCGCCGATGCAATTGAACCCGTCGACGGCGTAAAGCAGGTCAATGTTGAATTGGTCTGGGAGCCGATGTGGGGCATGGACATGATGTCAGACGAAGCCAAGCTTGAATTGGGCTTTATGTAGCACCCTTGCGCGGCGTAGGCGCTGCGCTTAAATTGAGACGACGAAAGGACCTTTTCAGATGCTCTCAATCCCCGGGAAAGATGCGGTCACAATAACCGATCGCGCGGCCAAGCAAATCTCGAAGCTGATGGAGAAAGACAACCATCAAGGCTTGCGCATCGGCGTCAAAAAGGGCGGCTGCGCGGGGATGGAATACACGATGGAATATGTTGCCGACGTGGATCCGCTGGACGAAACCATCGAAAAGGACGGTGCACGGGTGATGATCGCACCCATGGCGCAGATGTTCCTGTTTGGAACGGAAATCGATTATGAAGTCAGCCTGTTAGAGGCCGGGTTCAAGTTCAAGAACCCCAACGTGACCGAAGCCTGCGGCTGCGGCGAGTCGATCAAATTCGACGACGCGCTGTCTACAAAATAACCGCCAGCCTTCAGCAAGACTATTGCCCAAAAGTGAATCCAGAACGCGCTATGCTTGAACTGTGCGGCCCCATCTGCAATCTCATGTGAAAGCTCAACAGGAGGCAGCGATGCGGCGGAAATTGGCAGCAGGCAATTGGAAAATGAACGGGCTGGCGGCCGATCTGGATCAGATTGACGCGCTGGAGGCAGCGCATAGCGCAGTCGATATCGACATTTTGATCTGCCCCCCTGCCCCACTTTTGGAACGGATGGCAGCCCGAGCAAGCAAGATCGCGGTGGGCGGCCAAGATTGCCATGCGTCGGTTTCAGGCG
This sequence comes from uncultured Paracoccaceae bacterium, assembly GCA_937883775.1. Lineage (GTDB taxonomy): Bacteria > Pseudomonadota > Alphaproteobacteria > Rhodobacterales > Rhodobacteraceae > JAHTBL01. The sequence continues at coordinate 10,703 of CAKZXZ010000232.1, read as the reverse complement.
CTCATACCGGTGACACTGCGGCAGCGATGCTGGTAGATGCGGGCGCAAGCCACGTCATCCTGGGCCACTCAGAACGCCGCACCGATCATAAAGAGACCAATGACGACGTGCGCGCCAAAGCCCGCGCCGCGTTTGACGCCGGACTGATCGCTATCATCTGCGTTGGCGAAACCTTGGCCGAGCGTGAGGCAGCAAACACACTTGATATCATCTCGGGCCAGCTTGCGGGGTCAATCCCGGATGCGGCAAACGGCACCAATCTGGTCGTCGCCTACGAGCCGGTTTGGGCCATCGGCACCGGGCTTGTCCCGTCAACCGATCAGATTGGCGAAGTGCATGATTACATCCGAGCAAAGCTCGAGGCGCGCTTTGGCGAAGGCGTTGGACGCTCGGTCCGGCTACTTTACGGCGGGTCTGTCAAAGGCTCCAACGCGGCTGACATTTTTGCGGTGTCGAATGTCGATGGTGCCCTTGTCGGGGGCGCCAGCCTGACCACAGATGCCTTCTCGCCGATTATCACTGCGCTGGCGGCGTCCTGAAACAGGTCTCGCAATCACCGACTGACCCGGGCTTTGTGCAGGACCCCTATCCGTTTTATGCGCAGTGCCGGGCCACAGCCGATATCGTGTATTGGACAGACTACCGCATGGCTTGCGCGACAAGTCATGCGGCGGTCGAAGCGGCATTGCGGCATCCGCGTATGGGTCGCGAATGCCCGGCAGAGCTTGCACCGACCCGCGCCGCGCATACACAACCGTTTTACGACATCGAAGCCCATTCGATGCTTGAGCTTGAACCACCAAGACATACCCGGCTGCGCAAGCTGGTCTTACATGGATTTACCTCTCGTAAAATCAAAGGCTTGCAAGCAGATATCGAAGCGCTTTGTCATCGTTTGATCGATGAGTTTCCCGACGGGGATTTCGACCTGTTGCAACACTATGGCCAGCGCGTGCCGGTGATCGTCATCACCCGCCTTCTGGGCCTCGAAGAGGCCATGGCCGATCAGTTGTTAAAATGGTCAAACGCGATGGTCGCCATGTATCAGGCGACCCGCAGCCGCGCAGTTGAAGAGACCGCGGCGCAGACCTCGACCGATTTCGCAGCGTTCGTCCGGTCCGAGATCACGCGCAAACGTGCTGCTCCTGCCGATGATCTTATCAGCCACCTGATTGCTGCCGAAGACAACGGCGACCGGCTGAGCGAAGCCGAATTGATAACGACCTGCATTCTGCTTTTGAACGCGGGCCACGAGGCAACGGTGCACACGCTCGGCAACGGGGTGCGCACGCTTTTGGCGCACCAGATGCCAAAAATCGATGCGCTTTGCGTCGAGGAAATTCTCCGCTTTGATCCGCCGCTGCACATGTTCACACGCTATGTCTATGAAGATCTTACATTTTTTGGCGAACCGCTGAAACGCGGCGACCAAATCGCGTGTCTTCTGGGCTCGGCAAATCGCGATGCAACGGTCTATCCGGATCCAGATCGCTTCTTGCCGAACCGGATAGCCAAGCGAAACACTGCATTCGGAGGCGGCATCCATTTCTGCGTGGGCGCGCCCCTAGCCCGGCTTGAACTGTTGATCGGCCTGCGCGTTTTGCTTCAAAGGTGCCCGAACCTAAGTCTGGCGCAACCACCGCGCTATGCGAATATCTATCATTTTCATGGACTTGAGCGCTTGATGGTTCGCCGCTAAAGCGGCAACGACGTCGTCGATTTTATCTCTTCCATCGAAAGCAGTGCCGTCACGTTATATACGCGGACTTCCGAAATCAGCGCCTGATAAAACGCGTCATAGGCCCGCGCATTCTTGACGCGAACCTTGAGGATATAATCGATATCGCCCGCCAACCGGTGCGCCTCTTGTACCTCTGGACGCTCTTGCAAGGCTTTCAAAAAGGCGCGCTGCCAGGCGGCTTCATGCTCGGACGTTCGGATCAGCACGAAAAAGCACGCCTCGAACCCCAACGCCTCGGGATCAAGCCGGACGGTTTGCGCACCGATCACGCCTGCTTCGCGCAGTTTGCGGATTCGGTTCCAGACCGGCGTCTTTGAAGAGCCTACTTTGCGTGCAATCTCATCAAGGGACTGCGCCGCGTCGACCTGCAGCTCGGTCAGGATTTTTCGATCCATGTCATCCAGACGAACAGACATTCTCATAAGTCCTTTATTGGGAAACTGGCGTTCTATGCCTGCTGTTTATGAGAACATATTTCCCTATCTGCAAGCCTGTACTGCCCATATGCGGGAATTTGTTCTACATTTAAGGGAGCCAAAGGAACCACACCGCATGAAACACTTTCCCGTCTTTATCGCTGTAGAGGGCCGCCGCATCGTTGTTTCGGGGGGCGGTGACGCCGCGATCGCAAAACTGCGCCTGTTGCTCAAAACCGAAGCCAACCTGACCGTGTTCGCCCAAACGCCCGACGCTCTGATCGTGGAATGGGCGGCTGCGGGTAAGCTGACCTTGCACCGCCGCGCGATAGAGCCAGGCGACGCGATGTGTGCTGTGCTTTTTTACGCGGCAAATGATGACGCTGCCGAGGATGCCCGCGTGGCCGCATTGGCCCATCGTGACGGCGCGCGAGTGAACTTGGTCGACAATCTCGCCGACAGCCAGTTCATCACTCCGGCCATTGTCGACCGCGATCCCGTGACCATCGCGATTGGCACCGAAGGCGCCGCACCCGTTCTGGCCCGCGCCATCAAGAAAGACCTCGAAGAGCGTCTGCCCGCAACGCTGGGTCCTTTGGCCCGGATTGGCAAAGCGTTTCGCACCGTAGCAGAGGCGCTTCCGTTTGGACGTGCAAGACGCGACTTCTGGTCAGAGTATTACTTTAAGACTGGTCCCGAAGCGATTGATAAAGCTGGAATAGATGCTGTCCCTAACGCATTGAACGCGCTGCTGCACAAGCATCTTAACGCGCCCAAAAAGGTGGGCTTTGTCGATTTGGTTGGCGCAGGCCCCGGTGACCCCGACTTGCTGACCCTTAAGGCGCGCAAGGCACTTGATGCGGCCGATGTCGTGATCCACGACCGCCTGGTGACACCCGAAATTCTCGAGCTTGCCCGCCGCGAAGCGCTTGTCATTGATGCTGGTAAAGAGGGGTTCGGCAAAGCCATGGCGCAAGACGATATCAACGCCCTGATCGTTGAGCACGCCCGCTCTGGTGCCCATGTGGTGCGGCTTAAAGCGGGCGATCCCACGGTGTTCGGACGTCTCGACGAAGAGCTTGAAGCCTGCGATGCCGCAAACATCACGTGGCGGATCATCCCCGGCATAACGGCCGCCTCCGCCGCCGTTGCGGGCATCGGCCAGTCGCTGACCAAACGCCAGCGCAACGCCTCTGTCCGACTGCTGACGGGCCACGATATGAAGGGCTTTGCCGATCACGATTGGCGCACGCTTGCCAAAACCGGCGAGGTGGCCGCGATCTATATGGGCAAACGCTCCGCCCGATTCATTCAGGGTCGCTTGATGATGCACGGAGCCGATCCCGCGACCCCGGTGACGTTCATCGAGAACGCGTCCCGCCCCGATCAGCGCATCATTGCAACCACGCTCGCCAAAATGGCCGACGCGCTCGCAGACGCGTCCCTCACCGGCCCTGCCCTGACGCTTTATGGCCTCGCCCCGCGCGCGGCGATGATCGCCCTTGAAGACCTCCAGGAAAAGGAATTCGCCTGATGCCCCGCGCCTTCACCCCAAAAGTCGTCACCGCCAATCACCTGCTTGAGGGGGACGTGATCTATCAGACCGCCACCGGTTGGACCCGCGATCTGGCGCAGGCTGAAATCCTCGAGGACGAGGCCCATGCAGAGCTGCGTCTGGTTGAGGCCACCCAACAGCGTGACGTCGTCGTCGGCGCCTATCTCGCGGATATGGAACCAACAGACGCAGGCCCAAAACCCAAACATTTCCGCGAGGCCTTCCGCATGCGCGGCCCCTCGAACTACAGCCACGGCAAACAGGCGGAGCTATAAATCATGTATCATTACAACGACTTCGACACGGCCTTTCTCGCTGAACGCAACGCCCAGTTCCGCGCGCAGGTGGAGCGTCGGATTGACGGCTCCCTGACCGAGGATGAGTTCAAGCCCCTGCGTCTAATGAACGGCCTCTACCTCCAACTGCACGCCTACATGCTGCGCGTGGCGATCCCTTACGGCACGCTCAACAGCGCGCAAATGCGTAAACTGGCCGAGATTGCCGAGCGGTGGGACAAGGGCTATGGCCATTTCACCACGCGCCAGAACATCCAGTACAACTGGCCCAAGCTGCGCGACGTGCCCGATATGCTCGACGCGCTGGCCGAGGTGGGGCTGCACGCCATCCAGACCTCCGGCAACACGATCCGCAACGTGACCGCAGACCATTTCGCCGGTGCCGCCGCGGACGAGGTTGAAGATCCGCGACCCGTTGCGGAACTGCTGCGCCAGTGGTCCACCGATCACCCCGAATTCCAGTTCCTGCCGCGCAAGTTCAAGATCGCCGTCAGCGGCTCAGAGGTCGACCGCGCGGTCACCAAAGCCCACGATATCGGCCTGCGCATGGTGCGTAATGATGCCGGTGAGCCCGGTTTCGAGGTCATTGTCGGTGGCGGTCTGGGCCGCACGCCCATGATCGGTAAGATCATCACGCCTTTCCTGCCGAAAGCCGATTTGCTGCCCTATATCGAGGCCATCGTCAGCGTCTACAACCTGCTGGGCCGCCGCGATAACAAGTACAAAGCGCGCATCAAGATCACCGTCCATGAGAACGGAATCGAGCGGATCCGCGAACTGGTGGAAGAGCGGTTCACCGCGATCAAGGAACAATTCGCTGGCTTCGATCAAAAATTGCTCAGCAAGCTGGAAACCTCCTTCGCACCGCCCGCGTTCAAGACCGGCAACACCAAGGGGTTCGAGGCCGCCCGCCTCACCAACCCCGCTTTCGCAAGCTGGTCCGACACCAACCTGAGCGCCCACAAGGCGGACGGCTATGCCATCGTGTCGATCTCACTGAAAGCGCACGGGGCCACCCCAGGCGATGCGACCGCCGACCAGATGCGCGTGATGGCGGACCTTGCCGAAACCTACGGCCATGATGAGCTGCGCATCAGCCACGAACAGAACGTGATCCTGCCCCATGTCCACAAATCCGACTTACCCGCGATCTATGCCGCCTTGCGGGATGCGGGCCTCGCCACCGCCAATATCGGCCTAGTCAGCGATATCATCGCCTGCCCCGGCATGGATTACTGCGCGCTGGCAACCGCCCGCTCGATCCCGATTGCCCAAGAGATTGCCGAACGCTTTGATGAACTGAAGCTCGAACACGATATCGGCCCGCTCAAGATCAAAATCTCAGGCTGCATCAACGCCTGCGGGCACCACCATGTGGGCCATATCGGCATCCTTGGCCTGGATCGCGCCGGCGTTGAGAATTACCAGATCACGCTAGGCGGCGACGGCTCGGAAGACGCAGCCATCGGCGAACGCGCCGGTCCCGGTTTCTCGGCGGATGAGATCATCCCAGCCATCGAACGCCTTGTTCTGGGCTATCTTGACCTGCGCGACAGCGCCGATGAGACCTTCCTGCAAGCCTACCGCCGCCTTGGTGCTGCGCCTTTCAAAGCCGTGCTTTACCCCGATCAGGCCAAGCAAAATGCCGCATAACCTGCCGATCCATGCACGGATCGCCGCGCTCAATGGCTATTATCGGCATCACGCAGGCATTGATGTGCTGTCGGGCGTCGTTACCAACCCGAAAGCGGGCCAGCTCACGTTGGTTTCCTCCTTTGGCGCGGAATCGGTGGTGCTTTTGCACATGGTGTCGGTCGTAAACCCGCGCCTTCCGGTGCTGTTCATCGACACCGAAATGCTGTTTCCGGAAACGCTGGCCTATCAGCAAGAGGTCGCGGCGCATCTTGGCTTGCGTGATGTGCGCACGATCCGCGCCGCGGATATCGCCCCTCACGATCCGGATGGCACCCTGCACCAGACCAATCCCGACGCCTGCTGCGCCTTGCGCAAAACAGCGCCACTCGAAAAAGCCCTTCTGCCCTTTGACGGCTGGATCACCGGACGCAAACGGTTTCAGGCCGGATCACGCGCCCAACTTGAGTTTTTCGAAGCGGACGGCCCGGCCCGCATCAAGGTCAATCCGCTGGCCCATTGGACGCCAGACGACGTGCAAGACTACATTATCAACAACCGCCTGCCGCGCCATCCGCTGGTCGCCCAAGGCTACCCCTCTATCGGCTGTGCGCCCTGCACCTCGCCTGTGCGCGAAGGTGAAGATGCCCGCGCAGGCCGTTGGCGCAACACAGAAAAAGAGGAATGCGGTATTCATATCGTGGACGGCAAGATCATCCGTCGCCCCGCCGCTTGAAGGAGTTTCACATGAGCATCATCGTCACCGATACCGGCTTTGCCGAGGACACCTGGACCGGCGGCTTCGCATCGCCTGACTGCGCCAATGACGTGGCCGCACTCGACGTGCCATCCGACGCAGACCCCCATGCGCTCGCAAACCGCCTGACGGGTCTCGACATGATCCGCATAGATTTCCCCAGCTTTGCCGACGGGCGCGGCTTCACGCTAGCCCGCCAATTCCGGCTGATGGGCTACAAAGGCCGTCTGCGCGCCAAAGGCCATGTGATTGCGGATCAATACGCCATGGCCCGCCGCTCTGGCTTTGACGAGGTTGAGATCGACGCAGACCTCGCCGCCCGCCAACCCGAAGATCAATGGCTGGCCCGCGCCGACTGGCAGGCCCATGACTATCAGTCGCGCCTGCGCGGCGCCTAAATTTCTTCCCTTTCGCCTTTTTGGCAAGTAACAGAGGACCGTGAAGTGTAAACTTCGCTGGACATTTATCATGAACGAGCAAGTGACCGTGACCGAAGCATCCCCGATCAAAACCCCGACCCTGCCCGACGCGCAAACCGTGACCGAGGTGACCCATTACACCGACCGTCTGTTTTCGTTCCGCGTAACACGCCCCGCCAGCCTGCGCTTCCGCTCGGGCGAGTTCGTGATGATCGGCCTAATGGGCGATAATGGTCGCCCTCTGTTGCGCGCCTATTCCATCGCGTCCCCCTCCTGGGACGAAACGCTGGGGTTCTATTCGATCAAAGTGCAAGACGGCCCGCTGACCTCGAAACTGCAGCACATCCAACCCGGCGATCAGGTCATTCTGCGCCCCAAGCCCGTGGGCACGCTGGTGCATGACGCGCTGCTACCCGGCAAACGCATCTGGTTCTTTGCCACCGGCACCGGCATCGCGCCCTTTGCATCGCTGCTGCGCGAGCCTGAGACCTATGAGAAATTCGACGAGGTCATCCTGACCCATACCTGCCGCGACGTGGCCGAGCTGAAATACGGCGAAGAGCTGATCGCGCTGACCAAGAACGACCCACTTGTGGGTGAAGAGGCGCAAGAAAAGCTGCGCTACTACCCGACCACGACCCGCGAAGAGAGCCCGAAAATGGGTCGGATCACCAACCTCATCAAGGATGGCACCCTGTTCAAAGACCTCGGGATTGACGATTTCAGCGTTGAGACAGACCGGGCGATGGTTTGCGGCTCCATCGGGCTGAACACCGATCTGAAAGAGATTTTCGAAGAGTTCGGGCTTGAAGAAGGCGCCAACTCTGAGCCGGGGCACTACGTCGTGGAAAAGGCGTTCGTGGGATAACCGCGCGTCTTTTGGATATTTAGACAAAGATGAAACGCAAAGCGCCGCGCGAGGATCCCTCACGCGGCGCTTCTTTTTTCAGGCTTTAAAGGGCTTACTGGCCCATCGCCGTCTTGATCTGGTCCAGAACGCCTTGCAGCACATCTGGGTTGTCGCGCGCTTGCTCCACAGCTGTTTTCAGCATGGATTTCTGCATCTCGCCGATCTCGGAGTTATCGATCATCTCCGAGACCTGATCGAAGTCGAAACCATCAACTGTAAGCAGTTCGGACATGCTGCTGGCAGCCTCATCCGTTGCTTCGGTTGCGGCCTCTTCAGTTGCAGCGGCGGTGTCAGACGCGCCCTGCGTTGCCTCAGTTGCAGCCTCTTCGGCGGCCTCGGTGGCTTCGGTTGCCGTATCAGTTGCGGCGTCTGCTGCGTCGGATGCAGCCTCTTGCGTGGCATCAACGGCGTCGGTTGCCGCATCTTCGGTTGCCTCAACTGCACCGGTCGCGCCATCTACGGCACCTTCAACGGCTTCGGCGGCCTCATTGGCAGCGTCTGTCGCCGCATCAGTCGCACCCTCAACAGCCTCTTCGACAGCAGTAGCTGCATCAGACGCGGCCTCCTCGGCAGCCTCAGTCGCGGTATCAACGGCATCGCTCGCGGCATCGGCAGCCTCAGTCGCGGCATCTGTGGCGGCATCGGCCGCATCGCTGGCGGCATCCCCGGCAGCATCCGCTGCATCCGTAGCCGTTTCGGTTGCAGCATCTGCCGCCTCGCTTGCCGCGTCTGCCGCATCGGTCGCTGTTTCCTGAGCGCCCTCTACGACGTCATCCACATTGCCGCCCGTGTAGAAAAAGTAGCCCACGGCTGCCACGGCAACTGCCGCGATGATAAGAAAAAGACTTCGCATGGTAATTCCTCGCTCTTACAGGGCGTCGTTGCCCCCCATGCGTGTGCATATGGCACTCATGTCCTCACCCTTAAAGGGGAATTTCTGCAACGCGGCATCCTTTTGCCCATCCTTTAGCGGTTGAAAGCAAACAGCGCAGGGTTTACGTTGGTGTCTCGAATTTATCACAATCGAAGGAAGCTGAGCCATAGCCCGCAGACCCCATAACGCACCCCCGGTGCGCAATACCGGCCCCCGTGTGAATGAACACATCAAATCGCCGGAAATCCGCCTGATCGGCGCAGAAGGTGAAAACCTTGACGTCGTCACACCTGCAAGAGCCATGGTTCTGGCCGAAGAGGCCGGATTAGATCTGGTCGAAATTTCGCCCAACGCCAATCCCCCGGTCTGTAAGATCATGGATTTTGGCAAGTTCAAATACGAACAGCAAAAACGCGAGAGCGAGGCCCGCAAGAAGCAAAAGACCATCGAGGTCAAAGAGGTCAAGTTCCGCCCGAACACAGACACGCATGACTATGACGTCAAGATGCGCAACGTGTTCAAGTTCCTTGAAAACGGCGACAAGGTGAAAGTGACCCTACGGTTCCGCGGCCGCGAAATGGCGCACCAGAACCTGGGGCGCGAACTGCTGGAACGTGTGGCGGAAGACACCAAGGAGACCGGCAAGGTGGAAAACATGCCTAAGATGGAAGGCCGTCAGATGGTCATGATGATCGGGCCCTTGCCGAAGTAGATCAAAATCTTACAGCATGATCTTAAAGCTCCTCATTGAGGGGCTTTTTCTTTGTCATCAACAACCGGGACGCCCATAGCCCCAACGCCAACCCAGTCCAGTGCAAGGCACACCCCCCACGCGGACAGCTTGAAACATGGCATCGGCAAGCGCTGTGCTGCCACGTTCTGCCACGCAGCGCCGAAAAGCCCGATCTGCCGCAAGACGCTCCATATAGCTGCCCCGTGCCGTCGCCGCGCGCCCGCCAGCATGATAGGCACGATCATGGATCACGCAGCAGCCTTCAAACGGAAGCGGATCAACCCCAACCGCCTCCGGCAGGCTGTTCCAAACCGTGCTCAGCCCGCCGCTACACCCATCCGAGACAAAGCTGGCCAGGGGCATGTCTTGCACCGCCAGTAACCTTGCATGCTGGCGTTCCTCGATCCGGCGGTCGGAGGCCAGAAGTACTGACAAGATACCACCCGCCAAAAGTAACACCGCGCAGGCCAGTCCCACGCGGCGTCGCCTTGAAAGCTTCAAGGATCACGCAGCCGCAGTAACGGCACGTCCTGTCATGACCTTCACCAGATGCGCACGATATTCCGGCGTGCCATGCAAATCGCCGATCAGGCCATCCGCGGGCATGTTAAGCCCAGCAATCGCCTCTGCTCTGAAATCCGCCGAAAGCGCCTCTTCTGCCTCAGACCAGCGATACACCCCCTCTTCCGAGGCCCCAGTGACCGCAACCCGCGCACCATCCGTGTATTTGGCAACAAAAACACCGACCAATGCAAAGCGCGACGCCGGTTGGACGAACTTCTGGTAATTCGCCTTTTCAGGCACCGGGAAGCGCACCTCGGTGATGATTTCACCCTCTTCCAGCGCAGTGGTGAACATACCCTGAAAATAGTCATCGGCCCCGATATCGCGCGTGTTGGTGATGATCGTCGCATTTGATCCCAATGCAGCCGCCGGATAACAGGCCGACGGATCATTATTGGCCAGTGAACCGCCAATCGTCCCACGGTTGCGCACGGCCGGGTCTCCGATATGTGACGCCAGCTCGGCCAGTGCGGGATACTGCCCGGCCTCGGCGGCCACCATCGCATGGGTCGTCGCACCGCCCACACAGATCTCGCCACCATCGCCGATACAGACGCCTTTCATCTCAGCAATCCCACCAAGGCTCACAAGCGTTTCCGGCGCCGCCAGCCGCTGCTTGAGGGTCGGGATCAGGGTCTGCCCCCCGCCCAGCGCCTGCGCGTCTTCCGATGCCAGCGCCTTGACAGCGTCATCCACGGTGGTGGGCCGTTCAAACTCGAATGCATACATCTTTCGTCCTCCTGAAGATCATGGGCGATGCCCTTTGTCTTCTTTTGTCTCCAAATACCGTAATCCGGCGGCAGCCC
>CAKZXZ010000231.1 GCA_937883775.1 uncultured Paracoccaceae bacterium | reverse complement strand
CCGGGTCCCAATGGGTCATGCGCACCATACCGATGGCCACGTTCGTCTCAAAATCCGGCGACCACGCGGCGGAGGTGACGGACCCCACCTTCTTGCCGTTGCCGTAGATCGGCCAAGCCCGGTCGCTGGAGGGCACGGCATCGCCGTGGATCGAAATGGGCCGCACTTGCTTGACCGGCCCTTCCTTAGCGACGCGCAACAGCGCATCGCGCCCGACACAACCGATGGCGGTCTGGGTGTTACAGAACCGGCCCAGGCCACATTCGTGGGGCGTGTTGTCATCGTCCATATCGTTGCCGTAGGATAGCAAGCCACCCTCGATCCGCTCGATCCCGTTGGGGCATCCGGCGCGGACGCCCAGATCTTCGCCCGCCTCCATCAGCGCGTTCCAAAGCGGCATGCCAAGGGCGGTGTCGGGCATGTAAATCTCGAACCCGCCTTGCTTGGAGTAGCCAGAGCGGGCGATGACCATGGGCGTGTCTTGAAAGTCGAACCAGCCAAAGCGGAAGAAACGGACGTTGCGGATGTCTTCGCCAAAGAGCCGCGCCATCAGATCGTCAGCTTTGGGCCCTTGCACGGCCAGCGGCGAAACGTCCGGCTCGTCCACCAACACATCGAGGCGATAGCCATAGGCAATGCCCTTAACCCACAGCAGCAAGTCGCTGTCGGCAATCGAGATCCAATAGTGATCTTCCGCCAGTTTCACGGCCACAGGGTCATTCAGCATCCCGCCCGTCTCGTCCACGATGGGCACATAATAGCATTGCCCCGCCAGCATCCCGCGCAGATCGCGGGGGGTCAGCATTTGCATCAGACGCCCCGCATCGGGGCCTTTCACCTCAATCTGACGCTCGACCGAGACGTCCCAGACCTGCACCGCAGTCTTGAGGTGGCGGTAATCGGCCTCCACGCTTTCAAAGACTGTGGGCAGCATCATCCGGTTATAAATGGTATAGTTCTTGACACCTGCTGCTTCGACACCGTCCGAAAACGGGGTCCGCCGCAAACGGCGCGACGGAGAGATGTTGGCCATGTCAGTCCTCCTCAGGCATGAACGGAATGTCGGTCGCGGCAGGGCTTAACCCGGCTTGCGTCATCATCGCATGGACCTGCCCGCGATGGTGGGTCTGGTGGTTGAACATATGAATGATGCACACCGCAGCAGGGCGCGAGATGCTTTGCCCAAGCGCGCCCGAAAACCATTTCAAATCGCCGACCAGATCAAGCGATTTGACTTGCTCCGCCCAAAGCAGAATACGCCCATCGGTTTGAAACCGCTCTGCCCCCCAAACCGCAAGCGTGGGCGTCAGCTTGGGGCTTTCCGGGATGCCGCCGATTGGCCCTTTGCTGCGATCAAAGCGGCTCATCCACATCTGATCGGCCCAGAGCAGATGGTTGATCGTGCCCATAATCGAGCCGAAGAATGCTCCTCGCTTTTTGGTCAATTCCTCGACCGGCAAGGTCTCAAGGGTCTTGAGCATTTCGCGGTTCTGCCACTGAGAATACCGCGCCATGGTTACGCAATACTCCCGATCAATCATGGCTTGGGGCCTTTCCAGTCAATCGGGCAAATCTCGGCGGATTTGCCGCCAAAATCCCAGATCCGGCCATAGTCGCGGACCCGCGATTTGGTGCCTTGGGCGGCGATGATATCCGGCCCCATCCAGTATTTAGAATTGCTCACCATGACCGGGTGATCCGGGGACGCGCCTGCAATCATCTCGATCTCGCCTGCGATTTTGCGCCCGATATAGAGCCCGCGCTTGTTGCCCTCGCGCACGATCTCGACCTTCTCACGCTCGGCGCCGATGATCTCGGAGACCAGCATAGTGAACAGGCCCGTGGTGCCGCCCGCGGCCCCGCTGAAAATCTTTAGCAAACCGTCATAGGCTTTGGGGGTCGAGCGATCGTCGACATAGGCCGCGACCTTCCAGTTGCCCTCGCCCATACGGCCCGGAATATCGACCAGAAGGCCGACGTTCAGACCGGACAGATCTTCGCCCTCAAAGTGGCCTTCATCAATGGCGATGGCCATCCAGGCGTGGCAATGCCCTTCGGTCGGGGGATGCGCCCCAAGGCTGACCACGCAAGGACAAAAGACCGTGCAGGAGCAATTCAAAAACAGCTCGCCCTTGATCGCCCATTCGGTTGGGTTCATCTTGCGCCGACCGGGATTGGGCATCCGCTGGTCGATCCGCTGGCTGATCGGCAAGCGATCAGCCGGTTTCTTGGTCTCAGCTTTCGTCGTCGCCATCTTATCCTCCGTTCACGAAAGGCCATACCATCACTGCGATCCCCGCGAGTGACAGCGCAAAGCCCATCGGTTTTGTGACCACATGTCCGATCTGTGGCAGTTTTTCGAGCACCATGAACAGCGTCGCGAGACCCATCCACGCCAGGTTCATCACGCCGCCCACAAAGCCAAGCGCCATGAACCCCCAACAGCATCCCACGCAAAACGCGCCCAAGCCAAGCCCCATGCGCAGCCCGCCGCCAAAGCCGGTTTTCCAGTGGCCAAGGTAGTAGGTCATGGGGGAATGGCAGACGCCGTGGCAGATTTCCTTGGCGCGGGTGAATTGAAACAGGCCGACAATCAGTAGCAGACCGCCCGCGACCCACGGGCTTTTCGCGATGCCCAGCATGTCGATGACACCGCCAAACAGTAATCCCAACTGCACTGCCGTGATGAGCCCTGCAAAGCCGACCCAAACGATGAAGTAGCCCAGCAGCACCCCCAGCCAGCCGGCCCGCGTCCCGTCTGCGCTGAGCATCAGGTCTTCGTAAGCGCGCAAGGTGGGGATCAGCGTCGGCAGCATCATCGCCGCCATCATGATCGCCCACATAGCGAATAAGGGGCCGAACCGCGCCATCGGCATGTCCATCGGCATGCGCGGGTCCATCGCGGCCATGCGCGCACCCATCTCGCCGGGGC
>CAKZXZ010000230.1 GCA_937883775.1 uncultured Paracoccaceae bacterium | reverse complement strand
CTGCCCCATGAAGCCGTCCTGATTCAGGTCGAAAACTGCGGCCCCTTTGGCTGCACACAACAAACCTCTATCGATCAAGAGGCCACGCAAGCCTTGCGCGATGCCGCCCCCATGGGCCGTTTTGCAGGCCTCGAGATTTACTTTGATCGCGGCCATCTGGCCACCGCCGAAGTTGCCGCCGCGTGGCGCAACTCCGAAAGCATCGGCGCCTTCTTTGGCGAGCTGGGCAACCTGCCATTCTACCGCGCCATGGCCTTCACGCTGACCTATACCTTCACCGTGACACCGCTGCTGATCGCGCTGGGTTTCTTCATCGCCGTCGGCGTCAACTCGGTCACCCGCCAGATCCGTGGTTTCCTGATCTTCTTCTCGTTGCTGCCGATGATCGTCACACCGCTGGTGGGCTCGCTGATCCTTTTCTGGATGATCGACGCGCGCGGCATTCTGGGCAACCTGATCCAGTTTCTGGCCAACGATCCCGACCTGTCGCTCAAGGCGTCCACGCCGCTGATGTGGATATCCCTCATCGTTTACGGCATCTGGTCTTCGGCCCCGTTTGCCTTCGTAGTCTTCTACGCGGGCCTGCAAACCGTTCCGCAAGACACACTGGAATCCGCCCAGATCGACGGCGCCTCCCGCTGGCAGCAAATCCGCTACGTGCTGGTGCCGCACCTGATGCCGCTTATCACCTTCGTGGCGCTGATCCAGCTGATGGACAATTTCCGCGTCTTCGAGCCGATCATCGGTTTCTCCGCGCAGGCCCACGCCACTTCGCTCAGTTGGATCATCTTCAACGATCTTGGCGGCGAAACCCGCCAACTCGCGGCTGCGGCAACCACCTCTGTGCTGACGGTCCTCTGCGTGGCCATTCTGCTGACGCCGGTGCTGATCCGCACATGGCGCGACTTCAAAGGAAAGGCCTGATCCATGGCGTCCAAAGCTCAAGAAAAACCGCTTGGCCTGCGCATCCTGCTGACCGTCTTCCTTGTCGTCTGGCTGATCGCAGCGGCCTTCCCGTTCATGTGGACCCTCTGGGGCTCCTTCAAGGTCGAGCTTGATTTCTTCTCGATCTCCAACTGGCGCGACGCCCTCACCGGCCCCCGGACCGAGTTCACCTATGACCGCTCCTTCACCGGCGCGGGCTATGCGGGCGCGTGGATTCAGGAAGAGTTCTGGCGCTCCGTCATCAACACCTTCATCGTGTGTTTCTTCGTGGTCTGCATCTCGCTGACGCTGGGCACGCTGGGCGGCTACGCACTGTCGCGCTCAGGCCATAACTACGTCTTCTGGCTGCTCATCACCGCGCTGATTTTCCGCGCGCTGCCTCCTATCACACTGGTCTCAGGCTATCTGCCGCCGTTCTTTGAGTGGAACATCTGGGGCTACCTGCCCACAGCGATCATCGTGCTCGTGGCCATCAACCAGCCCTTCACGCTTTGGATGCTGCACAGCTTCTTTCAGAAAATTCCCAAGGAACTCGACGAATCCGCCAAGGTCGATGGCTGCACCCAGTTCCAGGCCTTCCGCCATGTCATCATCCCGGTCATGTGGCCGGGCGTGATTACCACCGGGCTCTTCAGCTTCCTGCTGGCCTATAACGATTTCGCCGTCACCGCGATGCTGCTGTCGGAAAGCAACCGCACCATGATCCCCGCCGTGGCTGCCTTCCTGGGCACCACCCAGACCGAAGGCAACGTGATGTTCGCCGTCGCCTCCGTGGTGTCCGCCACGGTGCCGCTCTTCATCATGGTGATGTTCTTCCAGCGCCAGATCGTGTCGGGCCTGACTGCGGGCGCCGTCAAAGGCTGATGCCCCACCGCGTGACATCGCAGGCCGTGGCAGAGCGCGCGGGCGTCAGCCGCTCTGCCGTCAGCCGCGTGTTCACGCCGGGGGCCTCTGTCGCCCCGAAAACCGCCGCGAAAGTCCGCAAGATCGCCGCCGAAATGGGCTACCGCCCCAACATCCTCGCGCGCGGGCTGCTGACCGGGCGCTCCCGCATGATCGGCCTCGTCGTTGCCTATCTCGACAACCAGTTCTACCCCGGCGCGCTTGAAAAGCTGTCCTCCGCGCTCGAAGCCCAAGGCTATCACGTCCTCATCTTCATGGCCGCGCAAACCGCTGAAAACGTCGAAGAGGTGGCCGAAGACATTCTTGACTACCAGATCGATGGCCTGATCCTCGCCTCGGTCGCTCTCAGCTCGAACCTGGCGCAACGCTGTCGCGCGCGCGGCGTGCCCGTGGTGCTGTTCAACCGCCATCAAAGCGATGGAGAGTTGTCCGTGACCTCCGACAACCACGCCGGAGGACGCCTTGCCGCCCGTCACCTGATCGCCCGCGGCGCGCGCAAGATCGCGCATATCGCTGGCTGGGAAAGCGCCTCGACCCAGGCCGACCGCGAGGCGGGCCTGATGTCGGAACTCGCCGCTGCGGGGCTGCACCTCCACGCCCGGGCCGTGGGCGATTTCCGCCCCGAAACGGCCCGCACCGCCGCGCGCCAGATGTTTGCCACACAGGACCCGCCAGACGGTGTCTTCGTCTCGAACGATTACATGGCCTTCCCAGTGATGGACGTGCTTCGGTTCGAAATGGGCCTCCGCATCCCTGATGATGTCGCCGTCATCGGCTTTGACGATGTCCCCGTCGCCAGTTGGCCCAGCTACGATCTGACGACGATCCGGCAAGACAGCACCGCCATGGTCGACGCCACTGTTCAATCGCTGCTGGCCAGTATCAACGGCGCGCCGCCAAAGCCCTCGCTGATCCCGGTCACGTTAATCCAGCGCTCCAGCGCCTAGATATCGCCCGTAGCCAGCAGGATCTGCTTCCAGATCGCGGTCTCATCAATCAGCGTGAACTCGCGGCGCAGCCCACGCGGCCCAAACTCCGCATGGGTGATCCCCATCACGTAAACCTCCGCCCGCGTCGGCGCGCCGAACACGCCCCAGCCATCGTGTTTGCCGTGCAAAGACCAGCGCACAGCCGCGCGCGGCGGCATCAGCGCATCTTCGCGACCGATTTGGTGTTCAATCCGAAACGCGGCTGACGGAAAGGCCGACCGCAGCCCCAGCCAGAACCGGTCCGCCGCTGCAGGACCATGCGCACTCACATGCCCCGGATAAGCCAGTTCGCAGGCGCGGTCCCATGCTGCCGGAATAACGGAAAACTCCGCTTCCATGATCCGCTCCAGCAAGCCGGCCAGCTTGCCGCCCCACGCATTCTCATTCCCGCGCCCCGTATAAGGCCCCGCGATATCCGTCGCTGGCGTCATCGGTTTCACGCAATGCTCCGGCCCGCCTTCACGGTTAATCAGATCGCGCGTCCAGCCCACAAGATCGCCGCCCATCTGCCGCACAATCGCCCCTTGATCGCGCACCAGCCATTCGTCTTTGACCGCGTTGTCCTGACACCAGCAATCCGCCAAGATCCGGTATTCCAATCGCTTGCCCGTCGGCGCGCCATACACCCCCGGCCCGGTATGCGTCGCCCAGCAATAAAGCCGATGCGACGACAGAAAACTGTCTGCCCCCGTCGCGCACCAGATCACGTCCTCGCCCGGCAATTCGCGGTCGGGAAACTCTGCCAATGTTGCCATCGTTGCCGCAATGATCCCGTCATTGCCTTGCACTACCGACGCGGGCGAGCGGACAATCAGATCATCGCCGTAATAGCGATGCAGAATGTCGATCCCGCGCTTCTCCCAGATGCCTTCCGTGATGCCAAGGATGTAATCTTCGACGCTCTCCCAACGCGGATCAAAGCCCGGCATGAACGGTGTTTTTCCAGTCATGTCAGCAGGGTACGACCCAGTGCGATGGACGCAAGCGCGATCAACAAGGAAAGGCAGAACGGCTTGTAATAGGGTTCATATTTCGGCGTGAACAACCGCTGCCCCAGCAGCACACCGCACAGTGTCGGCACCAGAAAAGCAAAGCCGCGCAACGTCGCCGTCAGGTCCATGACCCCGTAGGCCAACAGCATTCCCATCGACACGAGCGATGAAAAGAACAGGTACAAAACCAGTGATCCGCGCATCTGCCGGGCCGGTGCATCGCGTGCCAGCACATAAAGTGCCACAACCATGCCGCCCACGGATGCCAACCCGGTTACGATCCCGGCCAGCAGCCCCGATCCGTACAATCCCGGCGTCGTTGCGAGAAACGGCAAGCGCAGCTTCACAAGCTGTGTGCCCGCCAGCACGATCAGCAGCGACAGCGCAATCAGCGCCGACGTCTCGACCGACACCGATGTGGTTAACGCAAGTCCCAACGGCACCCCGATGGCCGACCCGATCACCAACCCTTTGACGACGCCGCGATCCGCGTCTTGCCAGCCGCCGCGCACCATCAGCAACGAGGCGCCCATTTCAAGCCACCAGCAGATTGGGATCAGTTCAACAGGTGGCAGGATCAGCACCGCCGACGCCATGACCATCGCTGACAGCGCAAAGCCCGAAAAACCGCGCACAAGGCCCGCCACAGAGGTGATCGCAATCAGTGCAAGGATCTCTATCGATGAGAGACCCAGTAGCGCGCTCATTGTTCGAGCGCGTCAATCTGTGCTGAAGTGACCGCGATCATCTCATAGATATCATCCGCCGAACAGCCCCGGCTCAGGTCGTTGGCGGGCTTCGCCAGACCTTGCAGAACCGGCCCAATCGCCATCGCCCCGCCAATGCGCTGCGTGATCTTGTAGGCGATGTTACCTGCCTCAAGACTTGGGAACACGAACACCGTCGCTTGCCCTGCCACAGGGCTTCCGGGGGCCTTGCTGGCACCCACAGCCTCGTCAAAAGCCGCATCGAACTGCATCTCGCCATCAATCGCGAAATCCGATTTCTTCTGCGCAATCTCCGTGGCCTGCGCCACCTTGAACGCCGCCTCATGCTGCGCTGACCCCTTGGTCGAAAAGCTCAGCATCGCCACTTTCGGATCCAACCCTAGCAAAGCCCGCGCCGATCCCGCCGATTGCACACCAATCGCCGCCATCTCCTCGGCCGAGGGGTCAATCACCAATCCGCAATCGGCATAAACCAGCGATGCGCCGGGCCGTGTCGGGTGATCTTCCGGCAGCACCATCAGGCAAAAACTCGATACCAGCGGCGCGCCTTTCGCGGTCCCGATCATCTGGAGCGCCGCGCGCACCGTGTTGGAGGTCGTGTTGATCGCGCCCCCAATCGTGCCGCCTGCGCGGTCCATCCGCACCATCAGCGCGGCCCAGACCAGCGGGTCGCTCACCGCCTCTTCGGCTTGCGCCCGCGTCGGGTTCTTCTTTGCCCGCGCCTCCAGAAAGCCTTCGATCATGGCCGCGCGATGCGGGCTTGTCGCCGGGTCCTCCAACAGCACGCCATCCGGCACGGGCGTGCCTTCAGGGGCCAGCACCGTGATCTGCGCCAAGCCATCCGCCACCGCGCGGCCCGCCGCTTCCAAAACCCGCGCATCCACGCCTTCGGACAGCACGATAGGGTGACGCGCCGCCTTGGCGCGCTCCCGTAACGCAAGAAGCGGCGAACTCATGCCGCCGCTTCCCATATCGTCGTCCCAGCCAAGATCACTCAGCCGCGACGTTCATGTCGTCTTTGGAGACACCAGCCACCTTGACCGGCTTCTTCATCGCATCGCGACGGAAGGGCTCGCCCAGCTCCTGGTTCAGGATCACTTCGATCAACGTGGTCTTGTTGTTCTCCATCTGATCCTTGATCGCCTGGTTCAGCATCTCGGTCAGCTCATCCATCGACTTGGCCTGAACACCGATCAAACCACAAGCCTCAGCGATCTTGGCGTAGTTGACCTGCATGTCCAGCTCGGTGCCGACGAAGTTGTCGTCAAACCACAGCGTGGAGTTCCGCTTCTCGGCGCCCCACTGGTAGTTGCGGAAAACGATCTGCGTCACAGCGGGCCACTCAGGGCGACCAATCGCCGTCAGCTCGTTCACGGCGATCCCAAACGCACCGTCGCCTGCAAAACCAACAACCGGCACATCGGGCTTGCCGATCTTCGCACCCACGATGGACGGCAGACCATAGCCGCACGGGCCAAACAGACCCGGTGCCAGATATTTCCGGCCCTCATCGAAATCCGGATAAGCGTTGCCGATCGCACAGTTGTTGCCGATGTCGGACGA
>CAKZXZ010000229.1 GCA_937883775.1 uncultured Paracoccaceae bacterium | reverse complement strand
CCGACACCGTCCTCGTCTCAACAGGCCGCAAGCCCTACACTGACGGCCTCGGCCTTGACGCCCTCGGCGTGGCCATGACCGAGCGCGGTCAGGTCAAGACCGACGCCCAATGGAACACCAATGTCAAAGGCATCTACGCCATCGGCGACGCCATCGAGGGCCCGATGCTGGCCCATAAAGCCGAAGACGAAGGCATGGCCGTGGCAGAGGCTATCGCAGGCCAGCATGGCCACGTGAATTACGACGTGATCCCCGGCGTGATCTACACCCACCCCGAGGTCGCGAGCGTTGGTGAGACCGAAGAAACCCTGAAAGAACAAGGCCGTGCATACAAAGTCGGCAAGTTCTCCTTCATGGGCAACGGCCGCGCGAAAGCCAATTTCGCCGCCGACGGTTTCGTCAAAATCCTCGCCGATAAAACCACCGACCGCATCCTAGGCGCCCACATCATCGGCCCTATGGCCGGAGACCTCTTGCACGAGATCTGCGTCGCGATGGAGTTCGGCGCCGCCGCCGAAGACCTCGCCCGCACCTGCCACGCGCACCCGACCTATTCGGAAGCCGTGCGCGAAGCCGCCCTTGCCTGCGGCGACGGCCCGATCCACAGCTAAGTAACGGGTTTGGCCCGGTGTTCAGCCGGGCCAAACCCAGCGCCTGAACGGTCGGGTCTTAGAACTCTGCGCGAAAGGTCAGGCCCCAAGCCTGCTCTTCGTCAAACGCCTCACCATCGGTGTCCAGCGCATAATAGCTCTCGAATATGCCGATGGGCGTGCGGAACGCCACGCCAAACCCATACGAGCTGCGCCAGTCCTGATCGTCTTCCAGAATACCGGACGGATCAAACGCAGTATCGACAGACCACGCAGATCCGATATCGCCAAAGATAAAGGTTTCAAGGCCCGGACGATTGGGGAAAAGCGGGATCAACAGATCGGTCCGGGCAACCGCATATTGGTTGCCGCCCAGATTGGTCACCAGATCATCGCCATCGCTGTCACAGCCTTCGCAGATGTCCCGAGGGGAAACGGTGCCGCGCTCAAACCCGCGCAGGCTTGCGCCGCCCAGAAAGAAACGGTCCACCGCCGTGGGCTCATCCCCTCCGCGGCCCACAACCTGGCCCAATTCTACCCGCGTGCGAATGGCAAATCCGCTGCTGGTGATCGGCGCGCGGCCATAAAGCGCAAGCTTGGTGCGCGACAGCTCGGTGTCGCCTCCCAAACCGGTAAAATCCTGATCCAGACGCAGCGACCATGCCACGCGCGGCGCCATCGTCGCGTCTTCCAGCGGTTCAGACCCCGTCATCACCGAAAAACCTAAACCGGATGAAGTGCGCGCGCCTTCCTCTTGCTGCAGGATGTTCGACGCGTCATCATCAACATTGGAAATATCGTCCACCGCGTAGGTGAAACGCAGCTCGGCGCCGGTGCGCGGGCCAAGGGCAAAGTTAAGGTATGGTGTTATTTTTGCAACGCTATAGTCGAATGAGGCCGTGTCGTAGGCGTATTTTTCCCACCCCAGCCGCACGCCGCCACTGCGCCCTTCGCCCCAGAAACTCTGCGACGTGACGGCAAACTTCAGACGCTGGCTCTCTTCGGCGACATCAATGGATCCGTTGATCCCAGTGCCGGGGCCGAACGGATCCGTCAGGGTCAAACCCAATTGACCCAGCACACCTGCATCGCTGTCATAGCCCAGGGCAAAGGTCAGCCCGCCCGAATAGGCCGGGGTTTCATCCACCTCGATTATCAAGGTCTGGCCTTGCGAAAAGATCCGGACGCTTTTGAATTCACCGGTGAAATCAAGCGCTTCAACAGCGTCGATAATTTCAGGCTCACCAATGGGCGCGGCGGTGTTCAAACCTGAAGTGGCGATCACATCGCCATCACGAAAGCGGTCGTTTCCGCGCACATCAATCTGTGTGAACACCCGCGGTTCCGGCGAGGCAGACACCGATCCATTGAAAACAGTAAGCGCAATGAAACTGGCAAACAGGACACTTCGGTAATTCACTCACTCGTCTCCAACAAATGTCGTCCGCGTCGGTTGGTCTTTGACGTGTTGTATCTTGATGACGCTTTACAAGTCATCCGAGAATTTAATTGTCGGCAAAAACCTCTCTTTCGGTTAATCATATTTTCACGAATGGAAAGGGGAAGGTTTGTCGAAAAAAACCCTTCCGATAGATAAACACTTTCCACGATGTTGCGATGTAACGAAGGACAGGTTGCGATGAAAAAGGCTCTGATGATTTGTGTGACCGCCGCTATTTTGTCGGGCTGTGAAGAACCTTCACTGGTTCCAGGGGATCGCGATCTGCCACAGCCGCGCGGCTTCTCGCCTTCGGTGGCCGAAGACAGCGAGGCGCGCCGCGCAGGCGAAACTCTCACACCGGAAGAAGCTCGCGCCCGCGTTGATCTTCTGACCTCAAACGACAGTGAAACCGAATTCAATGTCGCCTCGGGCCAGACGCGCCGGAATTGGCCTGTCGACACAATCACCTACAAGCGCTTCCAGAATACGACAGACCGCGCCATCTACCTGCGCCGGGCGCTGGGGCGCTATGCCTTGGTTGAAGCGAAAGAGCGTGGGCTGGGCACATCCTTGTCGCAGGTCCGCAAGGTTGCCGGCATCGCATCGCCTTCGACGGCGGGGGAATGGTGGGCCAACAGCGTGCATAAGGGCGATCTGACCGAAGGCCGCGCCCGCAAGATATCGTTGCCGGACACGATCAATTCGACGATCAAGAACGCCAACCAGATCGCCGCCTTTGGCGATTTGCCCGCGATCCGTGGCACGGCCATTCAAGAGGCGCGCGGCCGTTTCGTGCCCGAGTTTTTCGCCGAAGCCTCGCGCAGCCGCGAAAACATCCGCGCCACAAGCCCCGGCAGCGCCGGTGGCGATGAACGCGAGATCACCGATGAGAACCAGTTTGAATTTGGCGTCCGCTCACGGTTGCTGACGGGTGGTGAAGTGTCCGTCTCGCAGCGGTTCGAGACGGTCAACACCAACGACACCAGCTACATCCCCGGTGAGCAATCCACATCGCGCACGACCATTGCGCTGGTGCAGCCGCTGTTGCGTGGCTCAGGTGTCAGCGCCAATGACGCGCCGCGCCGCATCGCCAACATGGACACCGAAGTCGCGACCGAAGAGTTTCGCCGTCAGGCCGAAGCGCATCTGATGGAGGTCGAACGGGCCTATTGGAACCTCTATGTCGCGCGTGCTGTCTACGTCCAAAAGCGGCGTTTGGCAGGGGCAGGCGGCCAGTTGGCAGGCCAGGTCCGCAACCGGATCGAAATTGATGCCGACCCGCTGCTTGTCAATCGGGCGGCATCGCTTGCCGAACAATGGCGCGCCGATACGATCCGCGCCAAAGCTGCGATGGACAACGCGGAATTCCGGCTGGCAGCGCTTGTCAATGACCGCCGGATGGGGCCTGCGGGCGTCGAACTGGTGCCAAGCTCTGCCCCGAACGGCGCGCTTTCCGCTCTGAAAACCAACGACACGATCGAAGAGATTTTCGTCAACCGCCCCGAATTGCAACAGGCGATCCTGCAATACGAGGCCTCTTTGCTACGCGAGGGCGTCGCCGCCAACCAAAGCCTGCCCGAACTTGATCTGGTCCTCGAGGCCAATCAGGACGCGGGCGCTGATGGATCCAGCTTTTCGGAGGCTTTCAATTCCAACAATAACGGACGCGGTCATCTGGTCGGTCTGAAATTCTCGGTCCCGCTTGGCTTTGACGAACGCGATGCGCGCTACAAGCGGCGCCGCCTTGAGACGATCCAGCAAGAGCGTCAGGTGATGTCGGTCGTCTCGACGATCATTCTTGAGGTCGATGTATCGGCCAATGAATTTGTCGTCGCCTGCAACGATCTGATCGCCCAGCGCAAAGCTTTGCGCGCGGCCCAGCGCGATCTGAACACCGTGCAAGAGCGTTGGAACCAGGGTGTTGGCGGCGAGAATGGCATCGCCTTGCTGTCCGCACTTCTGGGCAGCTACCAGCAGGCACAAGCCGCTGAACAGGCCGTCGCAACAGCCCGCGCCACGCGCGAGATCGCAGCGGCAAACCTGGCCCGCGCGCGCGGCGTTCTGCTGAAGCGGTGGGGTCTGAAAACAGACATTCGCAAGGATATCCGCAACCAGCCAACCTATAAGATCGTGCGCCAGTAACGTGCTTGGGTAACGTAGCAAAAGGGTTCCGTCATGGTGCAAATCCCCCGATTTGAAGCGCTTGAAGACCGGATCGTTCTTGATGCGGCGCCGACCGTCACGATTGATGCACCAGATCAGATCGAGATCGGCGCGCAAGACGTTCCGGTCACGCTGACCTTTGACAACACAGGCACGAATGACAGCGGCTATGCGCCCTATGTCGATCTGGTCATTCCCACCACCGGAACGGATGGCGATGATGGCGTCACCTTTGACAGCGCCACCTTCCTTGGCGCGCCCATCGTCACCGAAGAGATCGTCTTTGATACTGCCGGAGAGGCCGTCCACCCCTACGCAACAGACACGCTTGGCAACCCGCTTGTTATCAGTGCCGCCGATTTCGGCGCGCAGGCGGGTGACACGCTGGTTGTGTTCCAACTGCCTTACGGGTCGTTTTCGCCGGGCAATCCACCTGTGGACATTGATGTCGTCCTCGACTTTTCACCCAATGCAGATCTGTCGCAGGATTTCGACATCAAAGCGCTGGGTGGCTTTGCGCTGGGAGAGGACGCGCTCAACAACCCGGGGGCGGATTCCCCGATCCGTGGGCCTATCGCCACGGACACAGTCGATCAAACGCTGTTTGAGGTCTCAAAGGCCAGCAATGTCCCCGAAGAGGAAGCGGCCACCGGCCCCAGCTATCCGTACCAATATACGCTGACAGTTGATGTGGCGGCCGGGCAGACGCTGGATGCGTTCACGCTGACGGATACGTTGCCGACCAGCATTGTGTATCTGGGCGGCGTAACGATCACCGATGGAAACGGCAACGCCGTGCCGGGTGCGACGATTGCAAACCAGCCCGCTGTCGGCGCGCAGGTCACGGGCGCAAACAACACGCTTGATGTCACCTTCGCGCAGATCTCGGACACGGTGAATGTGACCTTCGACTACTACATCACCGAAACCGATGGCGCGGCCCCGGTTCTGGACCCCAATACCGGTTTGGGCCAGGTGACAAACACCGTGACCGGCACCGGCAACTGGACCCCGCTTGATCCGCGCGACGCGACACAGAACAATGTCTCGGACGGCGCAATTTTGACCACCGATGCCTCGGCGCTGAACATCCAGAAGGGTATTTCGCTGCCCAACGATACCGGGCAGCCAGGCGCGACGCCGGGCGATGAATATGTGTTTACGCTCAACATCCAGGTCGCTGATTATTCGGATATCGACAATCTGCGGATCGAAGACGTTCTCAGCAATGGCTGGGACTATGTCGAAGGCTCCGCCACGTTCGTGACAACCGAACAGGGGCAGGCCATCGGCACGACCGGGTTTGACGAAAATGCGACCACCGGGGATCTAGAGGTCGATCTAGCTGCGTTCAACACCACCGGCGTCACAGGGCTGACCTTTGATCTGTCACAGGCGATGACCACTGCTGGACAAGACAGTTTGCTGACAGGCGATATCGCTCGGGATGGCATCTCAGACGGGATCAGCACAACGGTGACAATCACCTATCGTGCGACAGTGCGCGAAGCGTTTACCAATAACGGAGGCCTTGGCCTGCCCCAAATTGGTCAGGGCGATGTTCTGTCCAACGATGTCGATATCTTTGGCGATGTGCGCAACCCGAACAATCCTTCGGTTTTCAATGCAATCACGGATGACAGCAGCGCCTCTGTCAGCATCGACGTCGGCTCTATTCGCGAAAAGACCATCTTTGCGATCAACGGCGTAACGCCCAGCGCGAACCCTGTTATCGCGGCGGGTGATACGGTGACGTTCTCGATCATCTATGACAGCCCGCTTGGCTCTTTCGATGATCTGCGCCTTGTCGATAACCTGCCGCAAAACGTGTTCACCGCAGCCGAAGTGGGCACCAATTCGTTCTACGCACCCGGCAGTGGCCCGACGATCCCGCCCGCCGGGCAATCGACCTATGGACCAAGCGATACTTTCTTTTCCAAATTTCAGGCCTCGGGCTTGTCCGGCACGGGCTTGCCGTCTGTGTCGGTCACCGTATCAGACAACGAGATCGAATATGATTTCGACGGTTTGACCATTACTCCGCGCGAACCGGTGGTGCTGGAGATTTTGTTTACGGTCACGGTGCAGGATGCGCTTTTCGCAGAGGACCTGTTTCTGACCAACCAATCGACAGCGTTTGAAGGCAATGACGCATTGCCCGATCCGGTGGACACCACCGCTATTGCCCAATTCACCTATGCCGAGCCGGTTTTGGATATCACCAAAGGCGTCGTGGCCTTTGCCCCTGCGCCCAACAGCGATGTCAGCCTTGGCGACACCGGCCCTGTCAGCTTCAACGCCCCCGGAACATCGGGTGCGCGCGTTACGGGGCTGGTGAATTCGTCGAATATGGAAAATGATCCAATCGACGCGAATATCACCGGGATTGACGCTGGTGACACGCTGAGCTTTGCGATTGTCGTCGAAAATACCGGGCGCGCGCCAAACGGTGCTTTTGACGTCACCGTGCAGGATTCGCTGCCCGCGGGTATGACACTCGTGCCGGGATCCGTCTTCGTCACCGATGGCGCCGGAAACACGATCCCCTTCACAGGTAATTTGTTCGGCGCGGGCCTGATCCTGACGGATGGGGTTGATGCCTCGACCGGACTGCCCGTTGGCGCGATCAAGGCCTTTGACAGCACAGCCGGCGACAATATCGCGATCATCACCTATGACGTGACCGTCGATGCCGATGCCGTCCCGCGTGAGACGTTCAATAACACAGCCAACGTCTCCAATTTCACCGCGTTCGAGGTTGATCCCAACGATCCCAACAGCCCGACCCCCATCAACCGCGTCCCTGCAGGTGGGCTGAGCGACGATGCCAGCGCAGAGGTCGACGCACCTGCCATCGACAAATCCCTGACCTACCGCCAATTCACCGATCCTGATCCCGTAACCGGCGCGCCGC
>CAKZXZ010000228.1 GCA_937883775.1 uncultured Paracoccaceae bacterium | reverse complement strand
GAGAGGCGGCGTTTTCTTCAAGAACGGCTTTAAGGCGCGGTCTGCGCGATCCAGATGGCGCAGGGTTTCCGTCGCCAGACGCTGTGCACGCGCGCGATCAGCGGGGGCCAGCGTATCAAGTCCGCCTGTCAGCTCGGACAGCTGACGGCCCTCGTCGATGACTGAGGTCAGCAGGCGCACGGCAGCGCGTCTTGGGGCAAGTCCGGCGTCGCTCATCTGCGGTCCTTTAACTGGCTTGTCGGAAGGCCTTGCGGGCGTATATCAATCATAACCGGCACACAAGGAACGACCCGAGGACCACACCATGAGCGACAAGCCCGAACTGCCCCCTGCAGCACAACGCGCCTTGGCGGAGGCCGAAGAACGCAGGAAAAAAGCCAAGGAAAAGAAGCTGCCAACCGAATTGGGCGGCCGCGACGGGCCTGAGCCCGTTCGGTATGGTGATTGGGAAAAGAAAGGCCTTGCGATCGACTTCTAGCACCAAGAGTTTTCAGAAAACTCTGTCCAAACTCTTCAAAAGAGTTTGGATCCTAGCGCAGCGTCAGATCCGCGAACTGCCCTGTGCCTTTATCGGACGTGAAGCGAATGGTCTCACCGTGCAACTTCACTTCCTGACAGTTGTACCCCAGATCGCGCTTGCCCCAGTACAGATCGCGACAAAAGTAGCCATCCTGCCATGTCCAGTTGCCGCGCACGTCACGGCCAAAGGCGCGGCCGATGATCTTGCCATCGGGCGTCACATCAAGGCCTATCCCCATGCGCGTCAGCTCTTTGTCCTGAACGGCCTGCACGAAATTTGATTTCTCGGTCAGCTTTTGAAAGGCCTGCGCCGTGGCGGGCGCAACAGCGAAGATGGCAATAAGGGCAGCAGCAAAGCGAAGCATATCCGGCTCCATTTGGTTGTGATGCATTTGATACGCAACAAAGCGCAAGTTGGATCACAGGCCAAGCACATCCAGCATGTCATATTCACCGGGCGCTTTGTCCTGGCCCCAGATGGCAGCTTTCAGCGCACCGCGTGCAAAGACCGCCCGATCAGAGGCAACATGGCGCAGGGTAATCCGCTCACCGGTGGCGGCGAAAAGCACGTCATGCTCGCCGACGATATCGCCGCCACGGATCGCCGTGAAACCGATATCACCGCGTTTTCGGGCGCCCGTAATACCGTCACGGCCACTGTCAGACACATCCTTGAGCGATACGCCACGCCCTTCGGCGGCGGCCTCTCCCAGCATCAAAGCGGTGCCGGAGGGCGCGTCTACTTTCTGATTGTGATGCGCCTCAATCACCTCGATATCAAAGTCATCATCCAGCGCCGCGGCGACCTTTTTCGTCAGTTGCACCAATAGGTTAACCCCAAGGCTCATGTTGCCCGCACGAACAATGACAGCATGGCGCGCGGCAGCATTCAACTTTTGTAGATCATGGTCCGTCAGCCCTGTGGTGCCGATCACGTGCACGGCGCGGGCCTGTGCTGCGAGGGCTGCAAACTCCACAGTGGCATTGGGCGCGGTGAAGTCGATCACCGCCTGGGCTTTAGCAAAGACCTCGACCGCATCGTCAGACACGGGAACCCCCAATGCCGCACCGCCCATGGCCTCACCAATATCGCGCCCGATCCAGTCGTGGCCTTGGCGTTCAAGGCAACCGACCAGCTTGACGCGCGGGCTTTCGCTGACGGTCTTCACAAGCATTTGACCCATGCGGCCAGAAGCGCCGGTGATAACAATGCCAGGCAGGTCAGTCATGATCGTTCTCCGTTACGTCACGCTTAACTAGCGATGCGGCGGATGCTTGGCAACGCGGGCCGAAAGGCGTAAGTCGCCCCTATGGCAAAGAACCGTTTTGATACTGGTCCCGGACCGTCCCAAAGACAGCTGCGCGTCGGTGAGCTGATCCGGCGCACGCTGTCGGATGTGCTGAACCGTGGCGATCACCACGACCCAGATCTGGGACGCATGTCGATCACCGTGGGGGAGGTTCAGGCCTCTCCCGATCTGAAGATCGCAACGGCCTATGTGCTGCCGTTGGGCGGCGGCGACGCTGAGCTGGCGCTGTCGGCGTTGCGCAAAAATCGTCATGAACTCAGACGGTTGGTTGCCAAAGGCCTGACGCTGAAATACGCGCCGGAGCTGCGGTTCAAGATCGACGAGACCTTCGACCGGATGGACGACACCCGCCGCATGTTCGCGCAAGACGCGGTGCGGCGTGACGTGGAAAGTGACGACTAAGTGGCACGACGCAAGAAGGGCCGCGATGTCTCGGGCTGGTTGGTCGTGGACAAACCGGCTGGGATCACCTCGACCGCGGTTGTGAACAAGGTACGCTGGGCGTTTGACGCCAAGAAAGCGGGCCACGCGGGCACGTTGGACCCCGAAGCGACAGGCGTTTTGGCGGTTGCATTAGGCGAAGCGACGAAGACGGTGCCTTATATTACCGATGCGTTAAAGGCTTACGTCTTCACCGTTCGGTTGGGGCAATCGACCAACACGGACGATGCCGAAGGGGAGGTGATTGCCGAGAGCGATACCCGTCCGTCGGATGCAGAGATTGCCGCCGCGTTGCCGGAATTTATCGGTGATATTCAGCAGGTTCCGCCGAAATTCTCGGCCGTGAAAATCGACGGCGAACGCGCGTATAAGCTGGCGCGGGATGGCGCGGATGTTGAGATTGCGGCGCGGGATTTGTTTGTGGAAAGCCTCGATTTTATTGAGCGTCCGGACGCGGATCACGTCACGCTGGAAATGGTCTGCGGCAAGGGGGGATATGTCCGCTCGATTGCGCGGGATCTGGGCAACGCGCTGGGCTGTCATGGCCATGTGCGGGAGCTGCGACGCGTTTGGTCCGGACCGTTCGAGGCCAACGACGGGATCAGATTGGAAACGCTGGACGAAATGTCCAAGTCATTGGAGTTAGATGCTTTTTTGCGCCCTCTCGAGCAAGGTCTCGACGATCTGCCAGAGCTGAAATGTACCGCAGAAGGCGCCGCCAGATTGCGCAATGGCAACCCCGGCATGGTGATCGCAAGCGACGCGGAATACGGCGATGAGGCGTGGGCTTCCTATGATGGAAAAGCTGTCGCGGTGGGCGTTTACAAGGCCGGAGAATTGCATCCAAGCCGGGTGTTCAACACCTGATCCCGGCTATGGTTTCGATGCGGGTTCGATATGTATTGGATATGTATTGAATACGCATGTTTTTGCAGATGGAACGCAGGATGATTACGAAAAGTCATACCAAAGGGGATGCGCCCTCGGTCGCGATCTATTCGGATTGCGAACGCTATCGCTACGCTTTGACAAGGATTTGGGACGACGCTGGCCCCCGCGCGCATTTCATCATGCTGAACCCGTCCACCGCGACCGAGGTACAGAACGATCCGACGGTTGAGCGCTGCGAGCGGCGCGCGCGGGCGCTTGGATTTGGCGCGTTTCGGGTGACCAATATTTTCGCGTGGCGCGACACCGATCCGCGCAAGATGCGCAAGGCTGTCGAACCCGTCGGGCCTGAGAACGATATCGCCATCCTTGAGGGCTGTGATTGGGCTGACCGAATAGTCACGGCCTGGGGCACACATGGGGCGCATCTGGGACGGGGACCCGCGGTGGAGCATCTGCTGAGAGACGCGGGCCATTCGCTGTATCATCTGGGGCTTAGCAAGGCAGGGCATCCCAAACACCCGCTCTATATCGGCTATCATGTGCAACCCGTGCCGTGGGAGGCTTAGATGATCGACGGTTTTACGCAAACCCGCGTGGCGACGAACGGCGTTGAGCTGAGCGTGCATCGCGGTGGCACGGGGGCTCCGCTTATCTTGCTGCATGGCTATCCGCAAAATCACATGTGCTGGGAGCATATCGCGCCCGTGATGGCTGGGCAGTTCGATGTCATTGTTCCAGACCTGCGGGGCTATGGAGACAGCGATGCGCCTGCGGATGACGCGACCCATTCGGTTTATTCCAAGCGCGAGATGGCCAAGGACATTGTCGGGCTGATGGAGGTTTTCGGGATCCCCAAAGCCCATGTTCTGGGCCATGACCGTGGCGGGCGTGTTGCGTATCGCATGGCGCTGGATCATCCCGACAAGGTGGACCGTTTGGGCATCATCGAAATCGTCCCAACCGGGGATTTCTGGGCAGCCTGGGGCGCGGATCTGGCGATGAAGGCCTATCACTGGACGTTTCTGGCGCAGCCCGCGCCGCTGCCCGAACGGATGATCGCGGCAGATCCAGCCGCATATATCGACTGGACGCTGAAAAGTTGGACCCTGTCAGAGGATTTGCAGGTCTTTTCTGAAGCAGCTTTGGCGGGATACCGAAAGCAGGCCTGTGATGCGGCCCGTCTTCATGCCATGTGCGCGGATTACCGGGCGGGTGCGACTTTCGACAAGGCGTTGGACGAGGCGGATAAGGCGGCAGGCCGGAAGATCACATCGCCCTTGATGTTCCTGTATGCGGAAGGTGGGTTTCCAGCGAAAACAGGGGATCCGGCAGAGTTGTGGAAAGCCTGGGCCGAGGATGTGCAAACGGCGACTTGCGAAAGCGGGCATTTTGCAATGGAGGAAAACCCGCAAGCGGTGCTGCGGGCTTTCCTGCCGTTCTTTAAAGAAGCCTCCTAGACCGGCGAGACCGCCAAATCGACCAGAGAGATCGTGCCGGTCACCTCGGCCACGACGACGCCATCGGCCAGAACCTCGTGCTGACCGCCACCAAGATCGTTGAGCGTCAAGGTGGGGGCTGGTGTGCCGTCTGGGTAGAAGTAGACGAAATTGTCGATGCCGGTGCTGAAATCGGTGATCGTTGGAGCTTCGCCCGGGGATACGAAGGTGCCGGTGGCAAATTGGTCCGCGCCATCCCCACCCGTGGCTGTATCATTCTCGCCCATCAGGATGCGGTCATCATCTTCGCCGCCATTCAGCGTATCTGCCTCGTCCTGATCCTCAGCCGGGAAAGGCGAAACGGTGCCATCCGGCAAGGTCACAGTGCTGGTGCCGACCAGAACGTCCTCGCCATCGCCGCCGTTCAGAATATCGCTGCCAAGGCCGCCTCTCAGGAAGTCATTGCCAGTGCCGCCATCAAGCGTGTCGTCCCCTTCATCACCGAAAAGAGTGTCGTCATCCGCCCCGCCGTTAAGCGTATCGGCCCCTGCGTCGCCGACAAGCTGGTCCTCTCCGGTACCGCCGTTGAGGGTGTCGTCGCCCTCGCCACCAAAGAGCAGGTCGTCGCCGGCATCGCCATTCAGGTCGTCATTGCCATCGCCGCCTTCAAGCTGGTCATCGCCATCGCCGCCAAAGAGATCATCCGCGCCTGCCTCACCAGAGAGACCGTCGTCATCGTCACCCCCGTCAAGCGTGTCATCGCCCTCGCCGCCGAAAAGGCCGTCACTGCCTTCCTCGCCAAAAAGCTGGTCATCGCCGTCGCCACCTCTGACCCTGTCATCACCGTCTCCGGCGTTGACGGTATCGTCGCCATCCTTTGCATCAATAAGATCGGCTGCGGCGCTGCCGGTCAGCGCGTCATCGCCGTCAGAGCCTTCGATAAGATTGTTGAGTGGGATCGTCGTCTTGGTCGTGGTGATCTCGACATCGTCGTCGTCGTCCTCCTCCTCTTCCTCAACAACTGCATCAATCGCATACCCAAGCCCTGCCAACAGCAAGAGCGACAAAAATACGGAATCCATCTTAGATACTACCCCGGGGAAACTGCGCGAGGCGCGTTAACATGATGGGTTTGATTTAAATGCCGATCATGGCGCAACTATGACCCGAAGGAGTGAAATATCTTCCCGTATCGCGTGTCTTAGGCAGGTGTGAAGTTCGCAACCGAAATGTCACTGAGCGCGAGTGTGCCGGAAGCGGTCGCCACGACGACTCCGTCCGCCAGGATCTCGAAATCGCCGCTACCAAGATCGTTGATCGACATGGTCGGCGACGCAGAGCCTGCAGGGACCAGATAGACGAAGCTGTCATCGCCACTGACAAAGTCGGTGATCTCTGGCGCTTCACCAGCTTCGTTCCACGTGCCGCCGATCAGGGTATCCGCCCCGTCGCCACCGGTCGCAATATCATCTTCACCCATGTAAATGACGTCATCGCCTTCACCGCCCAAAAGGGTGTCGGCATTGTCCAGATCATCGGCAGAGATGACGCCGTCGGTTTGCAATGACAGAGGATCTGCGCGCAACGCGTCCTCGTCGATTGCGGTGTCCATGCCGATCAGGATGTCGTCGCCCTGTGCGCCATCCAGCGCATCAGATCCGCGGCCCCCGTAAAGGATGTCGTTACCGTCGCCGCCATCCAGCGTATCATTGCTGAAACCGCCATCCAGGAAATCAGACCCGTCGCCACCAGACAGGGTATCGGCGCCGACACCGCCTGCAAGGCTGTCCTCACCGTCACCGCCTTCGAGCATATCGCGGCCAAGATCACCGCTGAGCGTGTCGTTGCCAGTACCACCATCCAGTTGATCGTTTCCAGCCCCGCCAAAGAGGTCGTCATCATCCTCGCCACCGCGCAGGATGTCATTGCCGGAATCGCCGCGCAGGATGTCATCGCGCGTACCGCCTTCAAGCACGTCCGCACCTGCACCGCCGCGGATTTCATCATCGTTGCTGCCACCATGAATACGGTCATTCCCGGTGCCGCCATCAATCGTGTCTTCCCCGGTAGAGCCACGGATCACGTCATTGCCGGACCCGCCCAGGATCGTATCATCGCCATTGCCGCCGAAGACAGTGTCACTGCCACCACCGGCGTCGATGTCATCGTCGCCAATTCCGCCATCAATCACGTCGTTGCCGGCACTGCCGCGAATGGTGTCATTCCCATTGCGTCCATCAATCCGGTCATCCCCCGGCCCACCGTCGATGGTGTCATCACCGCCCCAGCCTTGCAGGGTATCATCGCCCGGACCGCCAAGAATTGTATCGTTCCCCGTGCGTCCATCGATTGTGTCGTCTCCGTCGCCGCCCGTGATCTCATCATCCCCGTCCTCGCCGGTCAGGGTGTCATCCAAAGATGTACCCTCGATATTCAGTCCGGTCGCGGTGACGGTGATGGTCGGTTCGGGTACGGGTTCAGGCTCTGGATCGGGTTCGGGCACAGGGTCCGAAACGATATCCGTATCATCAGCGACATCATCGTTTTGCGTGCTGTCGTCATCCCGATTATCGTCGTCGTTATCGTCATTTTCCCCGAAAACAATAAAGCCCAATCCTGCCATCAGCAGGATCGGCAAAGCGACCAATTCGAACATATTAAATCCCCCAAAACACAAGGAAAAATTACGCTAAAATCGCAGTATGTCATAGAAAATTCGGCATTGTTTTGTTGCTATATTCGGATCAATCCGGATTTTTCTACTGATCGTTTAGATTTAAGAAACAGTTTACCACCTTAGCGATAGCGTTAACCAAGTTAGGGCTCACACACCTCTCTGAAAAAAGCGTTTCTTCATTTCTAAGGACTACCCAGATGCGGGGCCAGATGCTGGGGTCGTGACGGAAAAAGGGATTCAAGATGCTTGGTTTGATGGGACTGTTCAGCCTGTTGGTGGCGGGGAGCACTGTCGGCTCGCTCATGATGGATGACACCGAGACAGAGATCGAGCGTGAAGACAACGTCGCGGGCCCCGAACAGACCGATGCACCCAACCTTCTGGCAAGCGTTCTTGACGGGACGCCCTTGGCTGGCGGCGCCGGTGACGATCTGCTTCAAGGCGATCTTGCAGACGACCTTATCAATGGCGGGGCGGGCGATGACCTGGTCGATGGCGGCGATGGCGCAGACCAGATCTGGGGCGGTCACGGTGATGATGGGCTGCTTGGCGGTGACGGGTTCGATGAATTGATCGGCGAGAACGGAAATGACCTTTTGGCAGGCGAAACCGGCGCAGATGGCCTTTTTGGGCAAAACGGTGATGATGTTCTTTCCGGCGGTCACGGTGACGACAGACTTGTCGGCGGCGCGGGCGATGACGTCCTGGCGGGCGATGCAGGCAACGACAGCCTTCAAGGTGTCGCCGGCGACGATCTGATGATCGGGGGCTCCGGGCACGACACATTGATGGGTGGCACCGGTGACGATTGGTTGGTCGGTGGCGATCTGGTGCAGGAAGGTCCTGATCTTGCAGAAGAAATCGCCGACCAGATCGAAACGGTTCTGGATGCCGCC
Organism: uncultured Paracoccaceae bacterium; assembly: GCA_937883775.1. Taxonomy (GTDB): domain Bacteria; phylum Pseudomonadota; class Alphaproteobacteria; order Rhodobacterales; family Rhodobacteraceae; genus JAHTBL01. The sequence continues at coordinate 3,195 of CAKZXZ010000228.1, read as the reverse complement.
CTTGATCCGGTGCTGGGTGTCGTGGCGGGCGTCAGCCCAGATTTGCTGCGCGCGGAGCATGAGACGGAAGAAGAGCAGGACGAAGATGCGCTGCCTGAACTGGTTGACGACGATGTTGTCGATCACCTGAATGCAGGCAGCGGCGACGATGTTTTGATCGGCGGGCATGCGGACACGCTGCATGGCGGGCAAGGTGCAGATACATTCATGCTCGATATCCGGCAAAGCGGCCCGCCCGCGCAGGTGATGGACTTTTCACAGGATGACGGGCTTGTGCTGATCCACGATGATGACGGTCCTCCGGCGGAAGTCACCGTGCAGGTTTCAACCGACAACCCCAACATGTTCGAGATTACAGCCGATGGCGATCTGGTTGCGAATGTCATTGCGCCAGACGGACTAAGCGCGGCGGATGTAGAGCTGCTGGCCTATGCGCAGGTGCAGCAGTTGTTGGCAGCACAGGTCGGCTAGAAGCGTTTTTTGTCCCTCGACGCACAGCCGCCAATGCGCTGCTTGGCGGTTTGTTCAAGGTAGATTCCAAATAGTCAGGAACCTGACCGATCCTTTCATCGTTGAACGGTTGTCGCGTGTCTGTGCGCGCCGCAACAAAAAGACGATAAAAGGGGAAGGCTTATGTCTGATAGGGATAAACCAACACAGTTGATTGACGAGATCGATTACGAGATCGGTCAGGATAATGTGCAGGCCAAGATTGGACCGTTTGGGCTTGATATCCATAACCCGGTCTTTCTGATTGCCGGTCTGGGTGTCGTGGCCTTTGTTCTGGGAACACTCATGTTGCCGGAGGAGGCAACGGCCCTGTTCGCCGCTTCAAGAGATTACGTGACCGGCAATTTCAGCTGGTTCTTCATCCTTGCGGGCAACATCTTCGTTTTGTTCGGGCTCGCATTGATCGTGTCACCGCTTGGCTCGGTCCGGTTGGGCGGCGCAGATGCGACACCCGATTATGGTTATCCCGGTTGGTTCGCGATGCTGTTCGCAGCGGGGATGGGCATCGGCTTGATGTTCTACGGCGTGTCAGAACCGCTGAGTCATTTCTCCAGCTCTTTCGCGAACACGGCCGGATCGCCCGAAAGCTGGGCTCCGCTTGCGGGCGCGCCGGGCGATGCAGAGGCTGCCACCCGGTTGGCCATGGCTGCCACGATCTATCACTGGGCGCTGCACCCTTGGGCGATGTATGCAGTAGTTGCCCTGGCCCTTGGTTTATTTTGCTATAACAAAGGCTTGCCGCTTTCGATCCGGTCTGCTTTCTACCCGATCTTCGGCGATCGTATCTGGGGTTGGACCGGCCATATCATCGACGTTGTCGCCGTTTTTGCCACGCTGTTCGGCTTGGCCACGTCCTTGGGCTTCGGGGCAGAGCAAGCCTCTGCCGGGCTGAACTATCTTTTCGGATTGTCACAAAGCGATGCAACCAAGGTCGGCTTGATCGTCGCCATTACCGGCGTCGCAACAATCAGCGTTTTGGCAGGTCTGGACGGTGGCGTAAAACGTGCGTCTGAAATCAACATGGTGCTGGCGTTTCTGCTGTTGGTCTTCACACTGATCGCTGGCCCGACGGCAGAGCTTGTCTCGCTCTTCTTCGGCTCACTGGGAGCCTATATCACCGAATTGCCCGCGCTCAGCCAACCGTTCAACCGCGAAGATGCGAACTACAGCCAAGGCTGGACGGCCTTCTATTGGGCGTGGTGGATCAGCTGGTCCCCCTTCGTGGGCATGTTCATCGCGCGCGTTAGCCGCGGGCGCACCGTGCGGGAATTCCTGATCTGCGTGATGTTGATACCCTCGCTGGTCTGTGTGTTGTGGATGAGCGTGTTTGGCGGAACGGCCATCATGCAGGTCGTCAATGATGGCTTCACGGGTGCCGCAGATGCCGCGCTGCCCACGCAATTGTTTGAAATGCTGTCACAATTGCCTTTGGCCGGGATTACATCCCTGATCGGGATCATTCTGGTGCTGGTGTTCTTCATCACCTCGTCGGACTCCGGATCGTTGGTGATCGACACCATCACATCGGGCGGTCAGATTGATGGCCCCGTCCCGCAGCGCGTGTTCTGGTGCACTTTTGAAGGGCTCGTAGCGATTGCATTGTTGCTGGGCGGCGGCCTTGGCGCGTTGCAGGCGATGGCTGTGACAACCGGATTTCCGTTCGCAGCCTTGCTGCTGTTGATGTGCGTGGCGATCGTGATGGGCCTGATGCAGGAATACCGCATCGACAAGTCGGCACGCGGAAGCCTGAAGACGCGCGAAACGTAAGAGCACGCGCTCGTTCCCTTTGGCGGCATTCTTGCTGCCAGAGGGGTTTCAGCTAAGGAAAACAGGGCTTTCTTTTCAAGCAGAATCCTCCTATACGCGCGCATCTGCTTGGCAACGGGCAGAGCCTCTCCATGGGCCTTGCTGGACGACATCCCGGCTTGCGCCATCACCCTTAACCTTTGAAGGAGACCCCGATGTCGATCACTGCTGAAGAAAAAGCCCGCGTGATGAAAGAGTTTGGCACCAAAGAAGGCGACACTGGGTCGCCCGAAGTTCAGGTCGCCATTCTGTCCTCGCGGATTGCAACGCTCACCGAGCATTTCAAAACCCACAAGAAGGACAACCACGGTCGCCGTGGCCTTCTGAAGATGGTGGCCCAGCGCCGTAAGCTGCTGGACTATCTGCGGGGCAAAGAAGAGGCCCGTTATCAGGACCTCATCAAAAAGCTCGGCCTGCGTCGCTAAGACACTGAAACCGCGCCCCATCGGGCGCGGTTTTCACATGGGGTTCCGCCGAAAGGGCGCTACCTTACCTGCATCCGAAAATCTGCATCGCCGGGCCTGACGGGCAGATTGGATACGATAAGGCCAGGGGCATCCGGCCCCTACGCAAACGGCCTCAACGAGGGGCCAACATAGGAAACGTGATGTTTAACGTAACGACGAAAACGATGGAGTGGGGGGACGAGACCCTCACATTGGAAACGGGCAAGGTTGCCCGTCAGGCCGATGGGTCTGTGATTGCAACGCTTGGTGAGACCTCGGTCATGGCCAACGTGACTTTTGCCAAGCAGCAAAAGCCCGGTCAGGATTTCTTTCCGCTGACCGTTCACTACAACGAGAAATATTATGCCGCCGGTAAAGTTCCCGGTGGTTTCTTCAAGCGCGAGGCGCGCCCGACGGAAAAAGAGACGCTGAC
>CAKZXZ010000227.1 GCA_937883775.1 uncultured Paracoccaceae bacterium | reverse complement strand
GCAAACGCTCCGTTGAATGATCTGGTGCAGATGCGCACGGGCCAGCCCTATGACGCGGCGGGGGCGCTTGCGGCCGCCGGGCAGGTCGATATGGCTGTGCTGGAGCGCTTTTTGGAACACGGATATTTTCGCAAGATACCTCCTAAGTCACTGGATCGCGGCGATTTTTCGATGTTGTCCGATGCCGTCAAGACCCTGAGCGATGTAGATGCGGCCGCCACGTTGACAGCCTGCGCTGCTGCAAGTGTCGCCCAAGGGATGGAGCATTGCCCCACACCGCCAGCGCAGGTTTTCGTCACGGGGGGCGGGCGTCACAACCCGACCCTGATGGCGATGCTAGCGGCTGGCCTTGATTGCTCCGTGATGCCGGTTGAGCAGATCGGTCTGGACGGTGACATGCTTGAGGCCCAAGCCTTTGCCTACCTTGCTGTTCGGGTGATGCGCGGTTTGCCGACAAGCGCGCCGGGCACCACCGGTGTGCCATCCGCGGTTGGTGGGGGAATCCTGTCGTATCCCCTGAGCGCGCAAGAAACTTCCAAGGCTTTGACGCGGGCCGAAAAATAATGTCGCGCGAGGGCGTACCCAGTTCTGGTTATTTACAAATGACTCGATAATATGGGAGACGTGGCGCAGTTTGGTTAGGTTTCCTTACCAAACGCGAGATCTAAGGGAGGACCCACATGACTAAGAAACTGCTTGGCGCTGTCGCCGGCGTATCCATGGCGTTTGCCGGTGCGGCATCTGCACAGGAAACCATCGAGATGACCTCTTCCTTCGGGAAGAACCTGCCGATCCTCGGCACCGCGGCCATCGACTTTGTAGAAAAGATCAACGGCATCTCGGAAGGCGTCGAGTTCGAGCATTTCGATCCCGGTGAGCTGGTCCCGACGCTGGAAGCGCTCGACGCTGTTTCCAACGGTTCGGTGGACGCATCCTACGCGACCGCTGGGTATTGGCAGGGTAAAATCACCGCCGCATCACTGTTTGCTGCTGTGCCGTTTGGCCCGGAAGCCGGCGAGTTCATCGGCTGGATGCTTTATGATGACGGTCTGACACTGTATCAGCGCATGTATGACGAGGCAGGTTATAACGTGCACGTCCTGCCGTGCGGTATCATCGCGCCGGAAACATCCGGTTGGTTCAAGAACGAGATCAACTCCATGGCAGACCTCGAAGGTCTGAACATGCGCTTCTTCGGTCTGGGTGCCGAAGTGATGCAGCGCCTTGGTGTGTCGACCTCGCTGCTGGCTGCTGGCGACATCTTCCCTGCGCTTGAGCGTGGTGCGATTGACGCGACCGAATTCTCGATGCCCCGCATCGACGCGCGTCTGGGCTTCCACAACATCGCGAAGTTCAACTACTTCCCCGGCTGGCACCAGCCCGCCACCATGTTCGAGCTGCTGGTCAACAAAGACCGCTGGAACGATCTGGACGAGCGTAGCCAGAAGCAAATCGAAGTGGCTTGCCTTGCCAACGTCACGACGAACCTTGCCGAAGGGGAAGCCACGAACTTCGCCGCTATGGTCGACAACGTCGAGAACAACGGCGTGACCATCAAGCAATGGCCGCAGGAAATGCTCGACACGTTCGAAAGCACCTGGAGTGAAGTGGCCGAAGAACTGGCTGCAGAAGACGCATTCTTTGCCGAGGTCTGGGCTGACCTGTCGGAGTATCGCGAAGGTTACAAGACCTGGGGCAACTCGATCTACCTGCCGCGTCCGCGCAACTAAGGACCGTTTGAGGTCATGATTTTGACCGGCGCGAGGGCTTCTCGCGCCGGTCTTTCCCACACTTGCGAAAAATTTGGGGGCAGTCGTCATGGATGACACCGAGCAGTCTGTCGCGCTTTACGATCCCGGTGAGATCGGACGCGAAGAGCATAACAGAGGCGACCGTCTGATCGTCGCCATTTCCAATCTGGCCGCATGGCTCTTTCCGATCCTGATGATTGCAATCTGCACGCAGGTCGTTGTCCGGCAGTTGGGCAATAACCAGGCTTGGCTCGATGATTTCCAGTGGTGGCTTTACGGCACAGCCTGCCTTGTGGGCATTGGCTATGCGGTCACGACGAACTCCCATGTGCGGGTGGATATCCGCTATGACAATTTCCCCCAGGCCAAGAAAGACCGCACGGATGTTGCGGCATTGGCGTGGTTTTTCCTGCCCTTCATCATCATGTGCTGGGATTTCACGATCCACTATGCCATCGCGTCGGTGATCGCGGATGAAGGGTCCGACAGCCCCAACGGATTGCACAATCTGTGGATCCTTAAGGTTATCATGAACCTTGCGTTCATCTTCATCGGTGTAGCGACCTATGCCGCCTATTACCGCGTGCTGTCGCGTCTGGTCGAACCGACGCTGTGGCGTCAACTGCTTTGGGCACTGCCCACGACATTCATGGTGCTGAACCTGACGATCTTTTACGGCATCTGGTGGTTCTTGCGCCTGACGACGCCGTCCGATGTCGTCAATCGCCAGATCGGGCGGATGCCGATTTTCGACGAGATTGAGATCGGCGCGTATGAGATCGAACCGACGATCCTTCTGACGATTGTGGCGACGTTCCTTGTCATCTTTGTTGCATGGCTTTTCGGCCGCAAGCGCGAGGCTTAAGCGATGTTTCTACTGGAATTCATTGGTCAGTTTCTGACCCTGAACGAGCTCGCCGTTCTCGCGATCTTCTTCACCTTCATCTACATGCTGTTCCGCGGCATCCCGGTGGCGATGGCGCTGGTCGGTGTCTCGCTGATCTACATCCTCGTGGCAGAAACCCTGCTTGACCCGTATCGGTCGCTTTTCCGCGACATCATCGAGTTTGACCGCACCGGCATCGACTATCAGCGCCTGTCTGCCCTGTCGGGACGCTTGTTCGGCAATATCGTCAAGAACCCGGTTCTGGTCGCTCTGCCGATGTTCATCTTCATGGGGCTGATGCTGGACCAGTCCGGCGTGGCGCAGCGGATGATGCATTCGATGCAAAAGCTGTTCGGTGGCCTGAAAGGCGGGCTATCACTGACAGTTCTGCTGATCGGGATCATCCTTGCGGCTTCCACGGGCGTCATCGGCGCGTCGGTCACGCTGCTGGGCGTTATGGCGCTGCCTGCGATGATGAAGCAGAACTACTCCAAACCGATTGCCACGGGGACGATTGCCTCGGCAGGGACGCTGGGCATTCTGATCCCGCCCTCGATCATGTTGGTCATCATGTCGGATCAGTTGGCGATTTCGCTGGGCGATCTTTTTATGGGGGCGCTGTTCCCGGGCCTAATCCTGGGCGGTCTCTATATCGTATTCATCGTGCTTTACGGCGTCATCAGCCCCAATTCGATGCCTGCGCCTGAAAAGACCGAAGAGGTCGGTTGGGACGTGGTCATCGATGTGCTGAAGGCAGTTGTGCCGCCGATGTTCCTGATCCTGCTGGTGCTGGGGTCGATTTTTGCGGGCATCGCGACACCGACAGAAGCGTCCGGTCTGGGTGCTTTGGGGGCAACGATCCTCGCGGCGATGAACGGCAAGCTCAGCTTCAAGGTGCTTAAAGAGGTGAGCCGGTCGACATTGAACACCGCCGGTTACATCGTCGGTATCTTCTTGGCCGCGAACTTTTTTGCCTTCATTCTGCGCCGCTATGGCGGGGATGAGATCGTGCAGCACATGGTCGGCAACTCGTTCGACAACCCTTACATGATTGTGCTGTTCATCCTGTTCATCGTGTTCTTGCTGGGCTTCCTGCTGGATTGGATCGAGATCACGATCATCATCATGCCGCTGATGCTGCCGATTGTGCAGGGTCTGGAACTGGCGGTGCCGGGCTTCGATCAGGTGCGAGACCCACAAGTCGTGTGGTTTGCGATCCTTGTGGCGGTGACGTTGCAGACGTCGTTCCTGACGCCACCTGTGGGCTTTGCGCTGTTCTATCTGAAAGGCGTGTGTCCGCCGGGCGTGTCGCTAGGCCATATCTATCGCGGGGTGATCCCGTTCGTGTTGTTGCAGCTTCTGGGCCTCTTCATCGTGTTTGAGTTCCCGGCGCTGACTACGTGGTTACCTGCGAAGGCTTATGGTGGATAGCGGGGCTATCTGGAACTAAAATTAGCAAAAGGGGGCTTCGGTGAGGTGCCCTTTTTCTTTGGATATTTTTGCAAAGATGAAAGCCCTAGCGTGGGATATCAAATGCAGGCGGGGCGAGGGTGAAGCCGTCGAATTGGAAGCCGGGGGACACGGTGCAACTGACAAGCGTATAGGCGCCCGTGGTGCGTGCGGCCTGCCAGTGGTTTTGCGGCACGATGATCTGCGGCTGTTGGTCGGGCAGGGTCGGGCTAAGGATATGATCGGTGGCGGGGCCCTGTTCCGTTTCACTGAGTGACAAGATCAGCGGTGCGCCGGAATGGTAGAGCCAGATTTCGGTCGCATCGACCTTGTGCCAATGGCTGGCCTCACCGTCTTTGAGCAGGAAATAGATGCAGGTGCCGGTGGGACGGCCAGCGTTCTCACCGATCCAGGTTTGCCGGTAATGGCCGCCTTCGGGGTGGGGCTGCAGGCCCAGATGGGCGATGATCTCGTCAGGGGTCATGGCGAAGCGCTTTCAGGGTGGTGGCGGGCAATGGACAGGTCAGGGACAGCTCGACAACGCTGTCTGGTGTGCCTTTCAGGCCGCGTTTGCGGCGGTTCTCGCGAAAGGTTTCCAGACCCGCCGTTACGGGAACATACAGCCAATCACCGCGGATCGCACGGGCGCCGCCTTGGGTGAAGTTGCCGCTGTTGAGCGGGGAGAGCCAAAGGTGGTCTGCGAAGTGTTCAACAAGCCCCCGCGTATCCAACCAAAGCACGCTGATCGGCACATCGCGCTTTACGCTCGCCATGAAGGCTTTGCCGCGCCGTTCGGGCCAGAAGAAAATGCGTCGGTCCAGCTGTTCCGCCCAGCTTTGTGCATCATAGCCGTCGACGATGCGGTTCGCGGCCTCAAGGCCATAAAGGATTGGGCGTTGGTGGTTGAGCCGCACGGTTTGCCCATCGTGCACCAGCCGCAGCCTGTCATCGCGCAGCGCAATCGTGGGGGCGGGATGGCCCAGCCGTGTTGCAAGATCGGCGCCTGATTGCAGGCCGTGCGTTTCGATGCCGCGCATGTTCTCGGACGCGGTGCAATGGGCGACGCGCGGGCCAATGGCGCGGATCAGCGCGTCTACATTCATAGGCTCAGTTCGAAAAAGCACAAAAGCGGCAGGGCGATCTCAGGCACGGGCTGGTAGGGCCCGCGTTCCTTGAAGCCAAGTGCTGCGTAGAGCGCGCGAGCGCTTGTCAGCTTTTGAGATGTGTCGAGCAAGACGGTCTGATAGCCATCGGTGCGTGCCTGCGCGATCAGGCCTTCGCAAAGCGCGCGGCCCAAACCCGTGCCACGGGCGGCGTCATCGACATAGATGCGCTTGAGCTCAACCTCCGTCGGGGAGAGGCGGTGAGACATGCCGCACCCAACAGGCGTGCCGTCTTTTTTGGCCAGCAGGATGACGCCGTCCGGGCGGGCGTGCTCTTGGTCTAGCCGGTCCATGAGGTCGGAATAGGCGTCTTCGGGGTAGAACAGCTCGATGATGTCGCGCTGTTCGGGCGAATGCGCAATCAGGTGATCGCGGTAGGCCCAGCAAAGCTGACGGACGGCGGCGATATCCTCCGCCGTCTGTGGCTCACCGATCGTGACGTTCGTCACTTCAGGATCGAACGGCCGGCATATTCGGCCGTTTCGCCCAGCATTTCCTCGATCCGGATCAGCTGATTGTATTTCGCCAGCCGGTCAGAGCGCGCGAGCGAGCCGGTTTTGATCTGGCCGCAATTCGTGGCGACGGCGAGGTCTGCAATCGTCGCATCCTCGGTCTCGCCGGAGCGGTGGGACATGACGTTGTTCATGCCCGCGCGGTGGGCCATGTCGACGGCGCGCAGGGTCTCGGTCAGGGTGCCGATCTGGTTGACCTTCACGAGCATGGCGTTGGCCGAACCGCGCTCGATCCCCATCGCCAGACGCGCGGGGTTGGTGACGAAAAGATCGTCGCCCACCAGTTGCACAGTGTCGCCGATGGCATCGGTGAGGGCTTTCCAGCCGTCCCAGTCATCCTCGTCGCAACCATCTTCGATGGAGATGATCGGGTAGTCGTTCACAAGCGCTTGGAGATAGGCGACGTTTTCCTCCGGTGTCAGGGATTTGTCTTCGCCCGCAAGGATATATTTGCCGTCCTTGAAGTATTCGGTCGCGGCGCAATCCAGCGCCAGATAGATGTCCTCACCTGGCTTGTAGCCTGCCTTTTCAACCGACTTCAGGATGAAATCCAGCGCCTCGCGGGTGGAGCCGATATTGGGGGCAAAGCCACCTTCGTCGCCGATCCCGGTCGAAAGACCAGCGGCCGAAAGCTCTTTCTTCAGCGTGTGAAAGACTTCTGAGCCCATGCGTACCGCGTCGCGGATATTGCCCGCAGCCACGGGCATAATCATGAATTCCTGAATGTCGATGGGGTTATCGGCATGCTCACCACCATTGATGATGTTCATCATCGGCACAGGCAGAATGCGCGCAGACGTGCCGCCAATATAGCGATAAAGCGGCTGGGTGGTGAAATCAGCGGCGGCCTTCGCGACCGCCATGGAGACACCGAGGATCGCATTCGCGCCCAGACGGGCCTTGTTCTCGGTGCCATCCAGTTCGATCATCGCCTCATCAATCGAGACCTGTTCGGTCGCGTCCACGCCCACCAGCGCTTCGGCAATCTCGCCATTCACAGCCGAACAAGCCTCCAGCACGCCTTTGCCCATGTAGCGCGCTTTGTCGCCGTCACGCTTTTCCACGGCCTCATACGCACCGGTTGAGGCGCCAGAGGGCACAGCTGCGCGGCCCATTGTGCCATCCTCAAGGATCACATCGACCTCGACCGTGGGGTTGCCCCGGCTGTCCAGAATTTCGCGGGCGTGGATGTCGATGATCGTGCTCATGAAGGGCGTCCTTACGTCAAGTGAATCTGAGTTGCGGGTTTCCTACACCGGGGGCCCCATGGTGGAAAGGGTGCGCCTGCGGGCCAGCGCGGCCTTACGTTCGCGGTAAAGCGTGTAAAGGCCCGAGGCGATGATGATTGCAGCGCCGATCAGCGTCGTTTGATCGGGTGTTTCAGCAAAGACAAAATACCCGATGATGAGCGCAAAGATTAGCCGCGTGTAGCGAAAGGGGGTGACCACGGCCACGTCCCCGATGCGCATCGCGGCTGTGATCGCATAATAGGCCACGACGCCGATGATGAGGCCAAGGCCAAGCTGCGTGCTTTCCCATGCGTTGGGCATCGCGGGCGGTTGTTGGAAGGCGAGCATCAGGAAACCCACCGGAACGACCATAAAGAAGCCGTAGGCGGACAGCTGTGTCGTCGGGATATCTTTGGGCACGACCCGAGTTGCGATATCGCGGATGGCCAGACCGATGACGCCTTGAACGGCGAAGAGGGAAGCTGGCTGGAAACCGTCAAGACCGGGGCGGATGATGAGCAAAACACCGCAAAAGCCCACAAGGATCGCGCCCCAGCGTCGCCAGCCGACGGCCTCTCCCAAAAACAGCGCTGCGCCGAGCGTGACGGCGAGGGGTGTGGCCTGCAAAATGGCAGAGGCTTCGGCGAGCGGGGTCAGCGTGATGGCCAGCACAAAGCCCATCGTGCCGATGGCTTCACCTGCATTGCGCAGCAGGAGGGTCGGCGCAACGAACGTGCGCGTAAACACTGAATGGCCTTGCGCGCGCGCCCAAAGCGCGAAGATCGCTCCGCCCCCGACGCCAAGGATGATAAGGATTTGCCCGGCAGGCAGGCGTTCTGCCACCGACTTGATGAACATGTCTTCAAGGGCAAAGCCCGCCATCGCGGCGATCATCAGCAATATGGCGCGGACGTTTTCCATAACGCTGCTTTAGGGGGTTTGCAGGGTAAGCGGAATGGGTTTCTTTGAAAGGCTCTAAGGGGAGGTTTGTGATGAAAGAAACGACACTTAAGGCAAAGCCGGATGCACGCTCGCCGGCGGGGGCCGAAATTCGCTTCATCATGGATGGCCCCACAGGCAACATGATCCACAGCACGGTGTCGCCTGGGCAGGTGAACCGCGCCACGCTTCATGAAACCGTGTCCGAGTTCTGGCATGTGCTGGAAGGTGCCGGGCGGATCTGGCGTCGCGATGAGACCGGTGAGCGGGTTGTTGATCTGCTCCCGGGTGTGTCCATCGACATTCCCGTTGGCGTCGCGTTTCAGTACCGCTGTGACGGGGATGTGCCGCTCAAATTCATCTGCATCACGATGCCGCCTTGGCCGGGCGATACCGAGGCCGCGTTCGTCGAAGGGCCCTGGACGCCGACGGCGCCTGCAATCGGCTAGCGCGCCAGCGCCTGTTCCAGAAAGGCTTTGACCGTTTTGTCTGCGATATCGCCAAGGCTGCGCAATTTGACGTGCCTGCGCGCTTTACCTCCGCCTTCAAGATGGCCATCCGGATCGTCAAAACCTGCACCCTCCGAGAACTCCACCGACACATGGTCTTTGTAGGAAAAGACGCCGCCGACGATCTTCTTGGGATCGCTGGGGTCGGGCGCAAAAACGGTGCCGCCATATTTTGTCAGCGTTTGAACATTGGGATCAATGTCGCGGGCGATCTCTTTCACGACGTCTTCGATCTCTTGAAAGATAGGGTTGGTCACGTCAGCGCCTTTTGCAGCTTGGCTGGCAGCCTACCGTGTCTTCAAACGCGAAGCCAGTAAAGCGTCAGCGCGCTGGCATATGCCACGTCAATCACCGCGCAGCCCAGCATGTACCAACTGACAAAAGGCACGCCTGCGCCACGCAGTTTGGCGATATCCCAAAGCGCATGGCACAGGATTGCGGCGATGACGAAAGGCGGCGCAACAAGGGGGCCAGCAAGCGACATCGCGATCAGCGTGATGGCAAGTGTGGTCTCAAGGCCAATATGCGATTGCTGTGCGCGGGCCTCGATCACGTAGGGCGCATTCATCAGGATCGAAAAAGCCGCAGCGATCCACCAGACATGGGCAGAAGGCAGGGTGGCATGGGTGACGATCAGGCCTATCGCGTAGACCGTCCCGAATATCAAAAGCAGGCGTTGATGCTGTGCGAAAAAGCTCATGCGCCCGGTCTAGAGGCTCCAGCAGGGGGAAGGTCAAGCCTCAATATTGGCAAGGAAGTCGTTGATTTGCCTTCGGTTTGTCAGGCGGATGGCCGTGACATGCGGCGGCGTGGCGTCATAAAGCGCTTTCATCTTCGCGCGGGCGATGTGGCGGCTCATCCAGATGAAGGCCAGAAAGTCGAGGGTTCCGGCATTGAACTGTTCGGGGCAGCCTTTGGGCAGGTCAGGACGGTTGCGCCCGCGATAGACAAAGCTGCGTTTGAGAACACGCCAGACGCGCAGGCCAAGCCCGATATCAATCCAGATATACGTGTCCGCATGGGCGATCCGGTCGGCATATGTCGCGGAATGGCCCCCTTCAAAGATCCAGCGCGGCTTGCGATGAATGGCGCGGGTCATCGCGGTCTTCTCGTCATGCGGGCGTTCAACCCAGCCAGCTTTCCAGTGGATATGATCCATGTGGTACACTGGCAAACCTGTGCGCGCGCCAAGCAACCGCGCCAGTGTGCTTTTGCCTGCGCCGGGTTGGCCGACAATCATCACGCGTTGCATGGCGCGCGTTTGACCGGGTGCAAAGGAGGGATCTGTGGTGAGCATGGCAAGACCGCGTGATGTGCCTGACGCTGGCTATCACTCCAGCGGCGCGCTGAGAAGGGACTGCACCAGCAGGCCGCGATATCTTGCCCGCCTTGGTCAGGGTCAGTCCCCGCGATATACAAATGCCATGACATCAAATCCTCAACCGCCTGCGCGCGCCCTTCAAGAGCACGGCCTCTCGGACGCAGTTTTTATAGAACGGACGGCGATTGCGTCGATCTGGAAGGTGATGCGCCAAACCGGTGATGAGGCCGCGCTCAAGGTCTATCACGGCTCCACGATGGGCAATGAGGGCGCCGGTTTTGCCTATCTTGAGGCGTTGAACGGCCAAGGCGCGGCCCGGGTTTATGCCTGCACCTCGTCCATCGCGCTGACCGAATGGCTTGCTGGCCCTTCTTTGGGGGATCTTAGCCGGGGCGGACAAGATGATCTGGCAACCCAGGAGCTGTTGGGCGTCGCTCTGAAATTGCATCGCCAAGGCGTCACGCCGCAAACCGATCTGCCCACGCTCGAAAGGTGGTTTCGCGGATTGCTCACTTTGCAGATCCCGCGCGGTTGTCCGCCTGCTGCGCGGCAAAATCTGGAACACTGCCGCGCGTTGGCGAGCCGCCTTTTGGCCGATCCGCAAGATGTCTGCCCTTTGCATGGCGATCTGCATCACGACAATATTCGCCTGGGCGATCGCGGCTATTGCGCGTTTGATGCGAAGGGCATCATCGGAGAACGCGCCTACGAGTTGGCCAACGCATTTCGAAACCCCAAAGGTGCTGCGGCGCTTATCCGCAACCCGGACCGCGTTCGCGCCCTTCGCGATCACTGGAGCGCACCGTTCAACGTGGCATCGCGCCGTTTGATGCAATGGGCGGCTGTGAAATGCGCGCTGTCGATTGCCTGGAACAGTGATCCAAGCAAGATCCCCGAGGATGAATTCGACCTTCTGGATCTGTTGCTGACTATCGCCAAAGAAGGGGAGGCGATCCCGATCTAAAGGCTATTTCTTGATCGGAACGCCATAAAGCTCAAGCTTGTGGCCCTTCAACGTGTACCCCAGCTTTTGCGCGATCTTTTCCTGAAGCGCTTCGATCTCGGCATCGACAAACTCGATCACCTCGCCCGAGTTCATGTCGATCAGGTGGTCGTGATGTTCGCGGTCGGTCGTCTCGTATCGGGCGCGGCCATCGCCGAAATCATGCTTGTCGAGGATCCCGGCCTCTTCAAAGAGTTTCACGGTGCGATAGACCGTTGCAATCGAAATCCGTGGATCGGCAGTCGAGGCACGGGCATACAACTCTTCAACATCGGGGTGGTCGTGGGCATCTTCCAGAACGCGCGCAATCGTGCGGCGTTGTTCGGTCATACGCAGGCCCTTGGCGTCGCAGCGCGACAGAATTGTGTCGGTCATCATGCCCCCCGAAGTCATCTTGGGTTCGAGGTGTAGCGCGCCCCGGCGGGGGAGGGAACCACGAATGCAGCCCCCTTGGTCCGGGTTTAGGCAGGCAGCGGTGGGACGCCCATTTGCGCGTGCACCATATCCAGCGCCGATTTGGGCAGCCGCAGCGCATCCGCCAGATCGGTCAGATACGCGACCTCGGCCGGGGTATCGACGCGGATCGACATCAGCGACATCGCATAGACCTGCGCTTCTGCACCGTTGGGCGTGTCAGCCGCCAGCGCTTCGACGCTCACGGGTGCGGCCAGTTGTTCGCGCACAAAGGCGATGTCTTCGGCATCGGCATCCTCGCCCACGGTGTCCATAATGCGGGCCTGTTCGTCGGCATCGATCTCTCCATCGGCCTTGGCGGCCTGAATGATGGCGCGCAGCATGACGCCTGCATTCCGCTCCATCTCGTCACTGGCTTTTTCCTGCCCGACCGAGGCCAGCATATCATTGACGCCGTCACCGCCCATAGCGGCTGCACCGCCTGCCATAGCAAGGATCCCGGCAAGGCCTGCACCGCCCGCACCGCCCAGGTTTGACAGCAAGCCGCCCTTTTCGGGCTCGCTTGTCGCCGTGCCACCGCCCATCATTTGGCTCATCATGTCTTGCAGGCTGCCTGCGCCTGCACCGGCGCCGCCCATCATTTTACCCATCATGTCTTGCAGGTTGGCCGCGCCGCCTTGCGCGCCGCCCATCATCTGGCCCATCATGTCCTGAAGGCCGCCAGCGCCCGTCTGTGCGCCGCCCGACATCTGCTGCATCATGTTTTGCAAGCCGCCGCTGTCGCGCATCTTGTCCATGCCTTTGGCTGCTGCATAGCCGATGGCAACTTTTGCCAATGTGCCCATCAATCCCATGGGTTATCCCCCTGTTTTAGGTTCCAGATAAAGCACCCTTGCACAGCCAAACCGTTCTGAGCAGGGGGAAAAACCGCGCAGGGGTGTCTGCGCTACATCAAATCGGGCTCGCGGCCCACCCGTCGGGCCAGCGGTGCGATCGTTAGGCCCTGCACGATGATCGAGAAGAGCACGACGATATAGGTCGCCGTCAGGATCAGTGGCTTCCAGTCGCCTTCGGGCAGCGACAGCGCCAGCGCGACCGAAATGCCACCCTTCAGCCCGCCCCACGTCATAATCGGCACAACCCCTTGGGAAAAGTCGCGAAACGGCTTGAGCATCAGCACAGGCACGGCAACAGCGGCCAGCCGCGCAATCAGCGCAAGCCCGATCGCCAGAACGCCTGCCATCAGGAAAGACGCATCAAAGACGATGGCAAAGACCTCGAACCCGATCATCAGGAACAAAACCGCGTTCAGGATTTCATCAATCAACTTCCAGAAGGCGTCTACGTAGTCACGTGTTTGCGCGCTCATCCCGTGTTTCGCGCCGATATCGCCGATCAGGAGCCCCGCACAGACCGCCATGATGGGCGCAGACACATGCAGCCAGATCGCTAGCTCATAGCCGCCAAATGCAAGCCCGAGCGTGATAAGAACCTCAAGCGCATAGTCGTCGATCAGGCGCATGACGCGGAAGGTCAGCCAGCCCAGCACGATGCCCAAAAGCGCACCGCCGACGGCTTCTTGCACGAACAGCATGGCAGCATCGGCAAGGCTTGATCCATGGTGATCGTCGCCCGGAAAGGCGATGCCCACCAGAACAAGGAACACAACATAGGCCACGCCGTCATTGAACAGGCTTTCACCTGCAATTTTCGTCTCCAGCGACGTCTTGAGGTTGGCCTCGCGCAGCACACCCAGAACGGCAACGGGATCGGTGGGGGAGATAATCGCGCCAAAGACCAGCGCGACGATGAATGGCATGCCCGTAAGCCATGAAAACCCGGTACCGATGATCGCGGTCGACAAACCGACGCCGATGGTTGCCATCAGGAAAACCAGCACCCATTCGGTTTTCAGATCACGCAGTTTGACATGCAAAGCCCCTGCAAAAAGCAGCAGCCCCAACATGCCTTCCAGCAGTGCCTGAGAAAAATGCAGGCCCGTCACCGTTTCGCGGACAACATCGGCCACGCCAAGCGCTGGCACCATCAGATCAAGCCCCATGACGCCCAGAGAGGCCGCAAAGGCAACAACCAGAATGCCGATCGCCGAAGGCAGCTTGAGGTAAAGGTAATTGATTGCACCGAACGCGCCCGCAAGCACGATCAGCAGCGAGGTGATCTGTAGGAAATTCATAGCACTGTCCGTTTGGTCTTTTGCGCAGCCCTAGCATGAATGCGCGCTTGACGGCGCTGCGGCACACTGCCTTTGTGGCCGCCATGGAGCGCAAGGATCACATGGACGCCTTCGGGGCGATATCGCTGGTTGGTTTTGCGATTTTTCTGGCGTTTAATCAGGTGGTTATCAAGGTCACCAATGGGGGCTTGCAGCCGGTATTCTTTGCGGGTCTGCGCTCTCTCGGGGCGATCATCTGCATCTATGCCTGGATGCGCTTTCGCGGCATCAAACTGAATTTCGGCGCGCTGGGGCCGGGCCTGCTGGTTGGTGCGATCTTCGCGGCCGAGTTCGTCTGCCTGTTTCTGGCGCTGGATCTGACCAGCGTGTCACGCAGCGCGGTGATTTTCTATTCGATGCCTGTCTGGATGGCGATTGGCGCGCATTTTCTGCTGGGCGAACGCATCACGCGCGGCAAGGCCCTTGGGCTGATGCTGGCCTTTGCCGGTGTCGCCGTGGCGATCTTTTCGCGAACCGATGACACCGATGCCAGCCTTGTGGGCGATCTATGTGCGCTGGGCGCTGCGATGGGGTGGGCGGGCAGCGCGCTTGGCGTGCGCGCCACACGCCTGAAGGACGACAGCCCCGAAATGCAGCTTTTCTGGCAGGTGCTTGTGTCGGCGCCGCTTTTGCTGATCGCTGCACCTTTGTTCGGCCCGTTGATACGCGATCTAGCACCAATCCACTTATGGGGTTTGGCTTTTCAGATCATCTTGGTGGTCAGCGGCGGTTTCATCTTCTGGCTATGGCTTCTCAGCTTGTATCCCGCATCCTCGGTGGCGTCTTTCAGCTTCCTGTCGCCGGTATTTGGCGTTGTGCTGGGATGGGCGCTGCTGGGCGAAGAGGTGGGGCTATCTGTGCTGACCTCGCTGGCGCTGGTCGCGCTTGGTCTGATCCTCATCAACCGAAAACCCCGTCAGGTGCCGCAAAAGGTTTGATGCACGATTTCCTGCTCGGTCGGTGGGGTGGTCAGATCATGATGCCTTTGGTCCAGGGTGTATGGCGTGGCAAGGGCGGTGTTCAGCTGCTCGAATGGGGCATAATCACCCGCGACCGCCGCTTGGATCATCTCTTCAATACGGTGGTTGCGCGGAATAATGGCCGGATTTGCCGCGCGCATGACGGCTTGTGGGTCAGGCTCCGAGGCGATGCGCGTGGTCCACCCGTCGGCCCAGCCGTCAAAGGCCGTGGGATCGACGAACTGATCGCGTGCGTTGCCCTCAGACAGGCCTCGGAACGTGTTGGTGAAGTCCGCCTGATTGGCTGCCATCCGGTCCAGCAGGTCGGTGACCAACGCCATATCGCCCTCCTGAACCTCGGAAATACCGATCTTTGACATAAAGATCGCGCCATAAGCCTTTTGAAATGCGAGAATAAAGCTGTTCACACTTTCGGTGAAGCTTTCAATCGCCGCGTCGCGATCTGGCATCAGTTGCAACAGGCTGGTGGCCAATTGTGCCAAATTCCACGCCGCGATATCAGGCTGATTGTTATACGCATACCGCCCGAACTGATCGATAGAGCTGAACTTGGTTTCCGGGTGATAGGCGTCCATGAAGGCGCAGGGGCCGTAATCGATGGTTTCGCCGGAAATCGCGCAATTGTCTGTGTTCATGACACCGTGGATGAAGCCCAGCGACATCCATTTCGCGATGAGCGTCGCTTGTGCTTGCACCACCGCATCCAGCAGGCCTTGCGGGCCGTACGCATCGGGGTAGTGCCGCGCAATACAGTGATCGACGAGGGCCTGCGAAGCGGGCGCATCGGTGCGCGAGGCAAAGTATTGAAATGTGCCAACCCGGATATGGCTGGCCGCCACACGCGTCAGGATCGCGCCTGGAAGGGGCGTTTCGCGCAGGACCGTCTCGCCGGTGGTGACAGCGGCCAGCGCACGGGTGGTGGGCACTCCGGCGGCGTGCATGAACTCGCTCACCACATACTCGCGCAGCACGGGGCCAAGCCAGGCGCGGCCATCGCCCATCCGGCTATAGGGCGTTGGGCCAGAGCCTTTGAGCTGGACGTCATGGCCCGCCACTTCCCCCAGCAAAATCGCACGGCCATCGCCCAGTTGGGGGTTCCAGTGACCGAACTGATGGCCCGCATAAACCTGCGCCAAAGGATCGGCCATCTCTGGTATGATATTTCCAGCAAAAACAGCTGCTTCCGGCGCACCTTTAATGTTCAAATCCGCAGCCAATGCGGTGTTATATGCGATTAGTTTCGGCGTTTTGACCGGTGTCGGCGCCAGCTTGGTATACAAGCGTTCGGGCAGGTTCGCGTAGCTATTCTCGAAAGGGAAATCCATCATAGCGTCCGTGTCATAAGGTGATAGCCATCGCGGGGTTCAAACCCCAAACGGCGATAAAGATCCTGTGCGCGTGTGTTGTTCTTTTGCACTTCCAGATGCAGCGCCTTAAGGCCCACGCCCGCTAGCGCTTTGGGCAATTCGATCAGCACTTCCGAGCCGATGCCACGGCCGCGCACGCCTTCTCTGATATAGATCTCGTCGATGAACCCGTCCATGCCGCCCAAGGCGATAGACCAGCCAAAAGACAGGATAACATAGCCGATGGGCGCCTTTTGCGGACCGATCAGATAAGCGACCCCCAAGGGCGAACCGTTCAACAACGGATCAAGCGCCGCGGCACGATGGTCGTCGGAATAATCCAACCCATGATGCGCGTGAAATTGCGCCATGAGCGGCAGGATGCGGGCGGCATCCTCTGGCCCGGCAAGGTGCAGCGCGGTCATAGGGTTGCGATCCGACGGGTCAGCAGATCGAAAAACCCGTCCGCATTGATATCGCCCATAAACATCGCGTTAGGCGCACGATCCGTGACGCCCCACCAATCGGCAACGGTCATGCCGAGGGTCAGATTGGATGTCGTCTCGATACAGACATTCACATGCCGGCCAGTGAACAGGTCCGGGTCGATCAGATACGCAATCACGCACGGATCATGCAGCGGCGCACCGGGGGAGGTGTATTTCTCCATATCAAACCGATTGAAGAAATCGGTCCACGCGGCGACGGCTTCGCCCACAGGTGTGCCCATGTCGCGAAAGGCATCCACGCGGGGCTGCGTGGTCAGCGCTTTATGGGTGACATCCAGCGGCATCACTGTAATAGGAGTGCCGGATTTAAAAATGATATCAGCAGCTTCCGGGTCGACGTAAATGTTGAACTCCGCAGAAGGTGTGATGTTACCGACCTCGAAATAGGCGCCCCCCATCAGGACAATCTCGCGGATGCGCGAGGCGATATCGGGCGCTTTTTGCAACGCGCTCGCGATGTTTGTCAGCGGGCCAAGCGGGCAAAGCGTGACGCC
>CAKZXZ010000226.1 GCA_937883775.1 uncultured Paracoccaceae bacterium | reverse complement strand
CCATCGCGGATCTGTGCCTCTTTCAACTCGCAGAGATAGGCGTCGAGCTTGGCCATATCGGCCTCTTCGTTTGCGCCGCCCATGCCAACGTCAGCTGCCAGTCCGGTCACCTGCGATAGCGACAGGATCTCGCGGCGCAGGTGGTCTATCCGGCGAGGGTCCACGCCCGCCGCCTCATAATATTCGTCCACCAAAGCCTCAAGATCGCGTAGCGGTCCGTAGCTTTCCGCGCGGGTCAGCGGCGGCGTCAGGTGGTCGATAATGACCGCCTGCGCGCGGCGCTTGGCCTGCGTGCCTTCGCCGGGGTCATTGACGATGAACGGATAGATATGGGGCATTGGGCCAAGAACGGCTTCGGGTAGGCAAGTCTCTGACAATGCAACAGATTTACCGGGCAGCCATTCAAGATTGCCATGCTTGCCCATATGCACAATCGCATCCGCGCCATAGGCTTCGCGCAGCCAGATGTAGAAGGCCAGATAGTTGTGCGGCGGGACCAGATCGGGTGAGTGATAGGTGTCCGTCGGGTCGATGTTATAGCCACGTGCGGGTTGGATGCCGACGACGGCATTTCCATACTCCAGCACGCTCAGCTTGAAGCCGGTGCCGTCGAAGAACGGGTCGTCTTCCGGCGCACCCCAGCGGTCATTGATGCGCGATTTGACGTCCCATGGCAGCGCATCGAAGGCGGTCTTGTAAGCGCTCAATGGCAGCGTCACGCCGCCTGATTTCGACGCGCGATCCGTGAGCCAATTCGTCGGCCCGGCCATCACTTGGTCCATCAACGCGGCGCTGTCTATCGGGGCGTCTTTGATTACATAGCCGCTCGCCTCCAGCAGCTCCAACACATGCACGGTTGCCGCCGGTGTGTCTAAGCCGACGCCATTGGCCAGTCGCCCGTCCTTGTTGGGATAGTTCGCCAGGACCAGCGCGACCTTCCGGTTTGAAGCCGCCTTTCCGCGCAACGTGGCCCAGCGTTTCGTCAACGCTGCAACGAACGCAATCCGGTCGCCGCGCGCGCGGTAGGTGGCGATGGGGCACTCTGTGGCCTCGTCGAAAAACGCCTCGCCTTTGAAGCTGACAGCGCGGGTCAGGACACGGCCATCCACTTCGGGTAAGGCCACGTTCATCGCGATGTCGCGGGCGCTCAATCCGGTCAGGCCGTCGTTCCAAGCGGCCTCGGTTGATCCCGAAAAGACCACCTGAAAGACTGGCGCACCGTTCGCAGCGTCCATTGCGAGCGGGTTCGCGGGGCCATCATCGCCATGGGCTGACCCGACCGCGAAACTGGTGCAATTCAGGATCACAGATGGTGGCGCGGCCTCGAACAGCCGCTCCAGCGTCGCCATGCTCACCGGGTCCTTCAAGGACGCCACGAAGATGGGCAGCGGGTTCAACCCGTCGCGCAGCAGAGCCTTCACCAGCCGATTCACCGGGTTCAGCCCCGCACCTTGCACCAGCGCGCGATAGAACACGAGCGGCACGACAGGCGCGCCCTCGGTCCAAGCCTCCGTAGCCGCTGCGATATCGGCCACGCCTGCACCGGGCCAATACACCCCCGCCCGCAACAGCGGAGAGGCCGCCATCGGCGCCTCGCCCCCATCCAGCATCATTTTGGTATAGCGCAAAAAATTCGCCGCGTTTTCTGGCCCGCCTTCGACCAGATAGGCCCAAAGTGCGTCGTAATCCTCGCTTGCGACAGTAGAGAGGTCCCGCAACTCAGGATCCGGTTTGTCGTCGCCGGGCAGCAAAGCCAACGGCACACCTGCCTCATGCAAATGTGCCGCGTATTGCTCTACCCCATATCGCCAATATCCCGCGCCACCCAAAGCGCGCACGATGACCAAACGGGACTTCGTAGCACAGGCCTCGATATGCAAATCAACCGACATCGGGTGCTGCAAATGCATCATGGAGGCCAACCGCAAGGTCGGCGCGTCCTCCATCTCGGAGCGCGCCTCCGAGAGCGCCGCCAACTCGGTATCAGCTGCCGAAATGACCACGACATCCGCAGGCGTCTGCCCCAGATCAACCGGTTCTGATCCGTCGTCAATCGCACCGGGCGTGGCGGCCAGAAGGTGCATCTAAAGCGCCTTTTCCATGAAGGTGCTTGCCTCGGCCTTTTCGTAGTCACCGAACGGCCCGCGCCGTACATAGCCAATCCGCTCATAAAGCGCACAAGCTGAGACCAGTAGATCGCCTGTCTCCAACCGCACCATGCTATGCCCCGCCGCTTTCGCCTCCGCCTCCAGATGCGCCATCAGGGCGCGGCCTAAGCCGGTGCCTTGTGCGTCGGGGCTAACGAACAAGCGTTTCACCTCGATATAGTCCCCCATATCCGCCGCCGCGACGCAGCCCATCGGCGCGCCTTGATCGTCGCGTGCGAGGTAGAACCGCACGTTGGGCTCCGCCAATTCCTTGGGCGAATAGGCAAAACACTCGTCGGGGGTGTAAACCGCCCGCAGAGCTGCCTCAGATCCGTCAATCAGCTTCAACGCGTCCTCTGTCAGCGGGTCTTCAACGGCGATCTTCATGCGGCCAGCGCCGCTTCAATCGCGGCGCGGTCCAGTCCGGACTGACCGATCACGACAAGCCGCGTCTCACGTGGCGCGATGCCGAACGGCTGATCGAAATAGCTGTCCACACGCGGGCCGACGGCCTGCACAGTCATCCGCATCGGTTTACCTTCTACCGCAACGAAGCCTTTGAGACGCAGGATATCATGCGCCCGGATCACGTCTGCAATCTGTTCGGCAAACGCCTTGGGGTCAGCCACTTCCGCGCGGGTGACGACGAAGCTTTCGAACTCGTCATGGCCGTGCTCATGCTCATGATGGTGGTCGTCATGAGGGTCATCCTCGTCATGGTGATGGTGGTGATGATGCACCTCGTGGCGGCTCTCAAGATCACCTTCTGCGCCGACGCCCTGACCCAGCAGCACATCCACAGGCATCCGCCCCATCGCGGTTTTCACAACCTGCACACCATCGCGCGCCTCGCCCTTCAGCTTGCCAACCAAAGCGCCCGCTTCGTCTTCGCCCAGAAGGTCCGATTTGTTCACCACGATCATGTCCGCACAAGCGACCTGATCCTCGAACA
>CAKZXZ010000225.1 GCA_937883775.1 uncultured Paracoccaceae bacterium | reverse complement strand
GCGATCCATTCCTCGTTCACGCCGTCATGGTTGCGCGGCAAAAACCGCATGACTTCGCGGCCTTTGGTGTCCACGCGGATGTTGCTGCCAAGCGCATCCATCACGTCGATGCTTTCGGTCTTGGTCAGCTCCCAAGGCCGCGCGGTGAACGCGTAAGGCTTCGAGACCAAAGCGCCGACAGGGCACAGGTCAATGATGTTGCCCTGCAGGTTGCTGTCCAAAGTCTCGCCCAGATAAGACGTAATCTCTGAATCCTCGCCACGCCCCGTCTGGCCCATCTGCGTGATCCCAGCGACTTCTGTGGTGAAGCGCACGCAGCGGGTGCAGGAAATGCAGCGCGTCATATGCGTCTCAACCAAAGGCCCCAGATCAAGGTCCTCCGTCGCGCGTTTCGGCTCACGGAAGCGCGAGAAGTCGACGCCGTAAGCCATCGCCTGATCCTGCAGATCACACTCCCCGCCCTGATCGCAGATCGGGCAATCAAGCGGGTGGTTAATCAGCAAAAACTCCATCACCCCTTCACGGGCTTTCTTGACCATCGGTGAGTTCGTACGCACCTGCGGCGGCGCGCCCTCCGGACCGGGGCGCAGATCCCTGACCTGCATCGCACAGGACGCCGCAGGCTTGGGCGGACCGCCCACAACTTCCACCAGACACATCCGGCAATTGCCCGCAATCGACAGGCGTTCGTGATAGCAAAAGCGCGGGATTTCAACGCCGGCCTCTTCACAGGCCTGGATCAGCGTCATCGCGGGGTCAACTTCCAGCTCTTTGTCATCGATGATGATCTTGCGCAGGTCGCTCATGGGTTCCCTTTCATGGCGAACGGGACGCCACTAGCGCCCCGCCATATTTGGCTTTAGAACATCTAGCCCTGCACCGCCTGTGGAGCAACCATGAAAGCCTTAATTTGCCCTTAAAAGCTCTCCAATCAGGGACTTGGCCTTGATCTCTTTCTCGCCCAGCGCGCAGTAGCTTTCGGGATTATCCTTGCTGACGCCATTTTGCTCTAGATAGGCATTGCGCAGGCGCTTCATCCGCTTGCGCTCGTCCTTGTCTTTGAGGAACGCCTTTACCTCTTCCTCGGAATAGCCCTTGTCGCGGGCATAATCCTCAAGCGCGTTGGCCTTTTGCCAGACCACAAACATCCGCGCCGAAATCTTCGGACAGCTCTTGCGGATCTTGTCGCCGATCGAGGCCGCCAAAAGCTGATCGTTGATGTGTTTTTCCTCAGGCAAAGGCGTCAGCGCAGTCGCACTTGTCGCGATCACGCTTAGCATCAGGGCAGATATCAGTGTTTTCATTGCTCGGTCCTCAGCAGTGCCATGCCTTGTAGATAGGCATGCGTTACCCGAGTGACTATGGGAAAATCCGCCGATGTTATTCAATATCAAGTGAGAAAACCCAAGAAAATCTCTTATTTTCCACATTTTACCTCTGGGTAGGACTGGACCAAACCCAAGCGATCTGCGGCCTGGAATGCCAGATGAACACCGGCTAGGCTGGCACTTCCAGCAAGTAACGGCCAATCTCTGACCCGGCAGAGATTTCGGCCAAACCCGCCTCACACACCTTGTCCTCGGACGGCGCATCAAGGCCGTATTCTGTCAAAAACGCCTGCACTTTGATCTCGATCCGCGTGTTGGCATCGGCAGCCCAAGGCATCTGCGAAGGCGACATAATCCCGTCAGAGGCCAGCTGGTTCATCAGATCATCGCTGTCCTTGGCCACCGTTTGCGGGTTCAAGCTCAGCTTGGGGCACGCGCGCGCCAATTGCTGAGCCACGCTTGTCGCCATGACAGTGTCGACAAAGTAGTCCGGGGCTACCGCATCCTCGGCCCAAACAGGTGCCGCCAAAAGACAAAGCGCTGCGGCCCGCCAGATCACTCTGCCGCCACCGCAGGCCGCCCGGCCCGCTTATGTTTGATCCGGTCTTCGATCTCGTCGCGGAAGTGACGGATCAGACCCTGAATGGGCCACGCCGCCGCATCGCCCAGCGCACAAATGGTGTGGCCTTCGACCTGTTTGGTCACGTCAAGCAGCATGTCGATTTCCTCGACCTCGGCCTCGCCTTTCACCAGACGGTCCATCACGCGCATCATCCAGCCGGTGCCTTCGCGGCACGGCG
>CAKZXZ010000224.1 GCA_937883775.1 uncultured Paracoccaceae bacterium | reverse complement strand
GATGAGCCCACCACCGGCCTCGACCCGATCATGGCCGGCGTCATCAACGACCTAATCCGCGAGATCGTGGTCGAGATGGGCGCGACCGCCATGACAATCACCCACGATATGTCCAGCGTCCGCGCCATCGCGGATGATGTGGCGATGCTTCATGACGGGGTGATCCAATGGACCGGCGATGTGGAGCAGATGGACAGCTGCGGCGACCCGTATGTCGAGCAATTCATCAATGGTCGCGCCGAAGGGCCAATTGAAGCTGTCCGGTAGACAATAAAGTTCCTAGGTAAAATCAGTTACTTGCCAGATGCGCTGGATACGTTAACCTGTGCGTTAGGGGTTGTCAGGAAAAGAGATCGGGTATCGGTCCAATGCAGCGTCCCCCGTGGGGTTTGGTTTTGTGAGGCGTCAATTAGGACGGCTTTAGTACGATGGACACGCAACGTTCTGCGCTTTTTAACGTGCAGATTTTCATGCAACGCATCTCATTGTTTTTGATGCTTATTTTAGCGTTTTCGGTGATTGGCATTACTGCTTTGTCGGCGCTCTCGGTGCTGCCTTGGCTGCAATTGACGCTCACCTTCGATGAGATCACCTATCCACAGGCAGGTATGGCCCTGCAGATCGCCTTTACGCTTTTCGCGCTGTCGCTTTGTTTTTATCTACCTGCCAACAGTCGCATCATGGCGCTCGAGAAATCGCATCGTCAATTTGCACTGCGCATGGATGATGTCGCGCGGGCCTATCACGCAGCCCATACCGCAGATCGCGCGGGGCTTTTCACGCTCAGCTCAGAGTTTGACAGCGTGAAAGAGCGGATCATGCATCTCAAGAACCATCCCGATCTCGAAGAGCTTGAGCCAGAAATCCTCGAAATTGCGGCCCAGATGAGCCACGAGTCGCAAGAGCTCGCCGCGCTCTATTCCGACGAAAAGGTCGACCGCGCGCGCAACTTCCTGCGCCAGCGCCAGCAAGAGGTGCGCAAGCTCGAAGAGCGGATCGAAAATGCCAAGATCATCACCCGCGAGATCAAGCATTGGCAGCAGCAGGTCGAGATGGACGAAAGCATCGTCGCCTCGCAACTGCGCCGTCTACAAGATGATCTGGTCGAAGTGTTGGCCCCGTTGGGCCTTGATCTGATGCAGGATGATCCGAAAGTGGTGACGATGAGCAAACCGGAACGCGCAAGCAAAGCCTAGACGCTCTGGCCACGGATGCGCGGCCATGCCAGTGTCGCAGCTATGCGAATGGCGCTCATCACCGCGAACCTCGCTTTGCTGGTTCTTTTTCCCATAGCGTGGTCAGCGCCGCTGATCCGTGCGGGGTTACTACCGCTTTTTAAATTGAACGAGATCAGTATCTTGTCAGGTATCGCAGCCCTGTGGGACGAAGATGTCCTGCTGGCCAGCCTGGTGGTGTTTCTTGCGCTCGCAGCCCCGTTTCTGAAAACACTCGCCTTGGCCGCGTTGCATTTCGGCAAGTTGTCAGATCGGTTCCTGCCCCTTCTGGCGTGGCTGGGCAAACTGGCGATGGCCGATGTCTTTTTGATCGCGCTTTATATCGTCGTCATAAAAGGCGTTGGCGTCGGTCGGGTCGAAATCGCATGGGGGCTTTATCTGTTCACCGCCTGCATCCTGGCGTCCCTGGCCATTTCCCTGCTCAGCCCGCGCTTGGCAAAGCCAGACAGCTAGGGCATTAGAAGCAAAAAGGGGAGCAGTATGCAGAATTACGTGGCCCTTCTGGGCATCTTTCTTCTGTGGGCCAGTGTGATCTGGCTGCCAATCACGGTCTTTCGCGCGAAAGAGTTGCAGGGCCAGTCCAAGGCTTGGGCGCTCAGCTCGATCTTTGCCTTCTTCATGGTGTTTTTCGGCTACACCCGCGCCATCGCAGGTGGGTCGGTGATGGAGGCGTTCGCCTGGTCCGTCAGTTGGCTCATGCCCATCGGGATCGCACTTTTCCTGCGTAAATCCGCGCCGAACGTGCCGCTGCCCGAATGGGACAAATGGCTTGGGGCGCTCGTTTTGGTCAGCTTCTTGCCGATGATGGGCATCCTGCCGGGTCTCTTGCGCCAGTTTGCGGCGGCCATCTGGTAATGGCAAAAACCCGGTTCATCTGCGCCAAATGCGGAACG
>CAKZXZ010000223.1 GCA_937883775.1 uncultured Paracoccaceae bacterium | reverse complement strand
ATCCTCGACGGCCGCTACTCCGAATCTCGCAGTTTTCGCCGTCTCTATCTGGCCCACATGGCCCACCGCCTCGGCGTGCGCACCCACATC
The DNA here is from genome assembly GCA_937883775.1 of uncultured Paracoccaceae bacterium. Taxonomy (GTDB): domain Bacteria; phylum Pseudomonadota; class Alphaproteobacteria; order Rhodobacterales; family Rhodobacteraceae; genus JAHTBL01. Next base: position 10,855 of record CAKZXZ010000223.1, on the reverse strand, counting down.
ACGGGCTTCAGCTTCGCCGAGGCCGCGAACCCGCGCATCGTCACCTGGCTCGCCAAACATGGCCGCGATTTCAAAATCTTTTGCCGCGAACCGCTCTCAGCCGCGCGCGTTGCAAAAATCATCGGCAAGCCTGTCGAAAGCGGAGCCGACATCGCCTTCCTGTTGCCACTGCCTGCCCATTGTGACATCTCCGCCGCCCAACGGGCCGAGCGTCTGATGGCCGATTGGAAAGAGCAGGGCCGCCGTGTCGTGATCCTAAACGCCAATCCCCTCAGCCTGATCGCCGAGCGTCCCGATATCGACCTCGCCACTGCCGCGCGGGCCTATGCCGCCGCCATGGCCGCGCTCTCGCGCAAGACCCGTGCGGCCATCCTGCTGCTGACCCATGACAACCGCCCCGCCCATTCCGATGCTGAATTCATGGCCCAGATCGCCGCCCATCTGCCCGAGGATATCCCGCACCATTTCGTCCCCGAAACAGTGCGCCCCACCGATATCAAGCGCCTGTGCCACCTTGCCGATCTCGCCATCACAGGCCGGATGCATCTTGGTATCGCGTCGCTGGGCGCGGGCACCCCCGCCATGATCCTCGACTACCAAGGCAAGGTGCGCGGTCTGCTGGGTCTCTTCTCGCTGCCCGAGCTTGCCTTCACCCCCGCCGATCTGCTCGAAGCAACAGCCTTCGCCGAAGCCGCCGCCAAGCATCTCGACGCGCGTGAAACACTGGCCGACCGCATCGATCTGCATCTTCCAACCGTGAAAGCCTTGTCTCGTAAAACGGTCGAGGTGGTCGGCGCCTAAACGCCCGCCACCTCATAGATCAGCCCGCGCAACTCCTCGCGGAACCGCTCTGCACTGAACCGCAGCGCGTTCGCCCGACAATCCTCCGCGCGTATCGCATTGCCTTCTGCTTCGAACATATCGACCGCACCCAGCAACGCCTCCCGCGTCTGTTCCGAAAACCAGACCCCTGTCGGAGCCGTCTCCCCCAAGGGCCGCACCGTCTCTGCCGTACCGCCTGCATCCAGACAGATCACCGGTGTTCCGCAGGCCTGCGCCTCCACCGGAACGATCCCGAAATCCTCTTTCGCCGCAAAGACAAACGCCTTGGCGCGCTGCATCTCGGCCCGCATCCGCTCCGCATCCACATAGCCGCAAACCTCAACATTCGGCCCCGCCAGCTTGCGCACAAGCGCCATATCCGGCCCGTCGCCGAGAACGCGCAGCTTCAAATGTGGACGCTCCGCAAAGGCCGCCACGATCATCGGGATGTTCTTGTAAGGCACCATCCGCGAGGCCGTCACATACACGTCCTCCCGCGCGCCGCCCATGGTAAACGCGGCCGTATCCACAGGCGGATGGATCACCACCGCCTCGCGCCGATACACCTTCTTGATCCGCTTCGCGATAAACGCCGAGTTCGCGACAAACGTGTCCACCCCCGCCGCCGTCCGCGCATCCCACATCCGAAACCGATGCATCATCCGCCGCGCAATCGCGCGCTTCAGAGGCGCAGCAACGCCACCCATCGCCCCGATATACGCATGGCTCAAATCCCACGCATAGCGGGCAGGGGAGTGCACGTATCCGATATGCATCTGCTCCGGAGACGTAATAACCCCCTTCGCAAAGGCGGCCGACGACGACAGCACCACATCATGCCCGGTCACGTCGAACCCCTCGACAGCCCGCGTGCAGCCCATCAGCAAATTGCGATAATACCGCTGCACCATCGGCAACCGGTTCAACCCGCTCGCATGCACCGGCACGCCCAGCGACACCTCCGCGCGCTCTGCCTCGCTTAAAAAATCAAACGTGGTAAATATCTCCGAGTTCGGACAGACCCGCACCATATCCGCCAGCACACGCTCCGCCCCACCGACCAGCGGCAACCAGTCATGCACAATCGCCGCGCGCGCCGAGACGGGCGGGAGCGCAAGGTCATCCCCGCGCATAATTGTCCTCATAGCGGATGATATCATCCTCGCCCACGTAAGCGCCCGTCTGCACTTCGATCAGCACCATCGGCACCTTGCCGGGGTTCTCCAGCCGGTGCTTCGCGCCGACCGGAATATAGACAGACTCGTTCTCTGTAATCAGCTTGACCTCGTCGCCCACCGTAACCTTCGCGGTCCCCTCAACCACGATCCAATGCTCCGAGCGGTGCACGTGGCTTTGCAAACTCAGCGCTGCCCCCGGATGCACCGAAATCCGCTTCACCTGAAAGCGTGGCCCCGCCATCAGGCACTCAAACCAGCCCCAGGGCCGGTGATCCTTGGCGGCTTGCTCAGCTTGGGAGGCCCCTTTGGCTTTCAGCACCTCAACCGCGCGCTTCACATCCTGTGCGCGGCGCATATCGGCGACCAGAACTGCATCCGGCATCGCCACAACCATGATGTTCTCAAGCCCGATCCCGACAACCTCTTGGCCTTCGGCTTCCGCCCTCAACAACGTCTCCGCGCAATCTATCGCCTCTGCCGGACCGCTTGTCACAACCCCGCCACCGCTTTCGCGCCAGACCGCGTCCCAGCCGCCCAGATCGGACCAATGCGCATCGAACGGCACGACTGCCAGGCGGTCCGCCTTCTCCATCACTGCATAGTCCACAGACACATCGCGCAAGCCCGCCCACGCGGTCGGCGCCAAGCGCAGAAAGCCCAGATCAACCTCGGCCTGTGCCACCGCCGCCTTGACCGGCGCCATCAAATCCGGCGCATGGGCCATGAACGCGGCGATAATGTCATCGACCGCACACAGGAAAATTCCGGCGTTCCACAGATACCGCCCTTCGGCCAACATCGCCGCCGCCGCCTCCGCATCCGGCTTTTCGACAAAGCGCGTCAAAGGCATCGCGTCGCCAGACCCATTACAGGCCTCCGCCAATTCCAGATAGCCATAGGCTGTCTCAGGATGTTCCGGCGTGATCCCGAAGGTGACCAAAGCACCGTCATCCACAGCCGCCATCCCTTTGGCAACCGCCCGGTGAAAGGCCTCTACATCCGGCACCACGTGATCCGACGGGGCCACCAGCATCACGGCTGAGGGGTCTTTCTCAGCCAGATGCAACGCCGCTGCCAAGATCGCTGGGGCGGTGTTCTTGCCCTCCGGCTCAATCAGCACAGCACCCGGGTCAATCCCGGCCTCGGCCAGTTGCTCGGTCACGATGAAGCGAAAATCCGAATGGGTCAGCACAGTGGGACGCGCAAAATGCAGCCCCTCAGCCCGTCCGGAAAACCGCCGCGCCGAGGCCATGAACAGGCTTTCATCGCCCACCAGCCGCACAAACTGCTTAGGATAGCTCTTGCGCGACAGCGGCCACAGCCGCGTGCCCGAGCCACCACATAAAAGAACTGGATAAATCGTCTGCATCGTCCGCGCGCACCTTTGCTTTCGCTGCTTAACCCTTCGGTCAGAACGGTTAATCAGGCGTTAACCTTGCAGAGAAAGCGTGGGTTTGGAATGAAAAAGCCGCAAAATATGCGCTCAAGGACTGCGCCGCGCTGCGTGCGATTTGCGCTAGGGCCGTGCTGGATCCCCGCAAACTGGGGCGCACATATTCAAATCGCCCTGTCGGCGCGCCATATGTCCAAAGACAACACATGCGGCAGGATCCCACATGACACGAGACTGGCGCAGGCCTTTGACACTTTTAGCAATAAGCATTGTCTTGCTTGTCGTTGGTGTGATCCTGCGTCTGGCAGACCACGACCTGAACGCACCCGCGCAAGAGCCCTTTGTGTTTTCAGCAGGCGACACCCGGATTGAAGGCACGCTTTGGCTGCCGGATGGGCCCGCCACAGCTGCGGTTGTGCTGGTTCATGGCGATGGCCCGCAAGACCGCACATCAGCCGACGGATACGCTCCGTTCATCAATGTGCTGCTAGAGGCCGGGATTGCAGTTGCCGCGTGGGACAAGCCCGGCATTGGCGGGTCCGAGGGCGACTGGCTTGCGCAATCCATGCAAGACCGACAAGCCGAAACCCGTGCGGCGCTTGCGACCCTGTCAAACCGTTTGAACCTCCCGACCGGGGCGCTTGGCTTTTCTCAAGCAGGCTGGGTGCTGCCGGGGCTGACGAAGCAAGACGCGGATTTTTTGGTTCTCATCGGGGCTGCCGTTTCCTGGCAAGAGCAGGGCGCGTATTTCACCCGCACCCGTCTGATGCGCGAAGGCATGACACCTCAAGAGAGCGCCCAGATAGTCGCAGATCTTGCATCGCAGAACGATGCAGTTTTTGCCCCCACCGCATCCTATGATCCGGCTTCAAACCTGACCCCGCCGCGCTGGGCATTTATCCAACGCAACCGCGCTGCGGATGCACGCGCAGAGATTGCTGAGATGACCCTCCCGTTTCTTGCCCTTTGGGGCGCAGAGGATCTTAACGTGGACGCCCAGACCGACGCCGCGCTCTACCGCGAGACGATGCAGAACCCGCATCCGGCAACAGAAATCGACATTCTGCCGAACGCGACCCACGGTCTTCTCAGATCAGGTCCCTATAACTGGCAACTGGTCGCGCAATGGCCCTGGCATGCGCAGCTGCGCTTTATGCTTGCGGGGCGGTACGCCTACGCGCCGGGCGCGCTGGATCGGATCACAACATGGATCAACGATCGCGCCGCCCAGACCACACCTGCTGCGCGCTAGATGAAATCCACCGATTTGTTCAGCGGCAGCTCCCGGATCCGCTGCCCTGTTGCGGCGAAGATCGCATTGGCCAATGCAGGCGCCGCCGGCGGTACGCTCGGCTCCCCGATCCCGCGCAGCGCGTCCGTTTCCAGCGCGCGCACTTCAATCTCGGGCGTCTGATAGATCCGCATCCCCGGATAGCCATCGTAGTTCAGCTGCTCGGTCATCCCGTCCGAGAACGTCACCTCTGACATCATCGCATGACCAAGCCCCCAAATCACGCCGCCTTTGACCTGGTTGTCGAAATTCACCGGATCAATCACGCGGCCCACTTCGCATGCAACATAAACCTGATCGAGCCGGATACCCCGTTCCGTCGCCGTGACCTCGACCACTTCGGCTGTCGGTACACCGAAAGACAGCGTGAACGCCAAACCGCGCCCGCGCCCTTCCGGCAACGCGTCGCCCCAGTTCGACATCTCGCCCACCGCTTCCAGCACCCGCCGCGACGGCTCATGCCAGCAAAGTCGCAGACGCTCGTCCAACGGGTCCGCCCCCGCCGCGTGGATCAACTCGTCCAGAAAACCCTCATGCAGGAACCCATTGCCCGACGCCCCCACCGACCGCCATGAACTGATCGGTACCATCGGCGGCACCCGGTAGCCCGTCACGCGGTAATCGGGAATGCGGTAGGGTTGGTCCCACGCCCCAGCCACAATCGCCACATCCGGCCCCATCGCAGGCTGGCCCAACCGCCCCAACTGGGACGCCGCGACAGACGGCGCTGCGATCCCCAGATCAAAGCCCGTCACCTGTCCGCCCGAGACCGCCCCACGCGCCCGCGCCATCTGCAAGGGACGCGGGAAGTCATGCGCCATGTCTTCTTCACGCGACCATGTCAGCTTGATCGGCACACCTGGTTCCGCCATTGCCAACTCAACCGCCTGCAGCACGTAATCATCCTCCAGCCGTCGCCCGAAACTCCCGCCCGACACCAGCACATGCACATGCACCTGAGCGGCATCCAACCCGGCCAGCTTGGCCGCATTGACCTGCATGAAGCGCGGGATTTGCGTGCCCGTCCAGATATCCAGCCGCCCGCCATCCAACAGCACCGTCGCAGTCATCGGCTCTAGCGGAGCATGGGCCAGATGCGGGATGCGATACTCTGCCTCAACGGCAACCTCCATCGCATCGACATCGCCTTCGTCCTTGAACCGGCTGTCCTGATGATCCGCCGTAAAGCTCGCCGCGACCTGCTCCCACATCGCGGCATCATCCGCAGGGTAGGGGGCCTCCCCCCATTCAAATGTCACAGCCTCGGCTGCTTGAAACGCGCGCCACGTGTTGTCGGCTAAAACACCGACACCGCCGGTGATCGGCACAACCCGCTTCACGCCGCGCATGGCCTCCGCCTCAGTCGCATCATACGAGATCATCTCCCCGCCTATCCGCGGGTTACATTTCACCGTTGCATGGACCATCCCGTCCATTTGCAGATCAATACCATATTCTTGCGTCCCAGTGGATTTCGCAACGATATCAAGCCGCTGCATCTCCTTGCCGATATAGCGCCACTCTGACGGGTCCTTTAGCGCAACCTCTTGCACCGGCTCAATCCCGGCAGCCGTTGTTGCCAAAGCCGTATAGGCCAAACTGCTTTCATCGGGCAGCACAACAGCCCCGTCCTTGGTGCTCAACTGGTCTACAGGAACGCTTGTCTCCGCGCTCGCCGCCTGTAGCAACGTCGCCCGCGCCACAGCACCCGCGACGCGCAATTTCTCAAACGCATCCGGCACGGTCGATGACCCGCCGGTCAGCTGCAGCCCCAGCAACTTGCCCGCGACATCCGCCGCCCCGCGCCCGGTGCGCGCGATCAGCCCGTCATCGGTTGCCGCGAGCGGGAAGCCTTCTGCCGCCACGGTGCCGTTATAATACGCAGCCGACGGCACGCCCGGATCAGCGGTGATCTGGTCCAGCCGCACGTCCAGTTCTTCCGCGATCAACGCGGCTTGCACCATGTAGGCGCCTTGGCCCACATCCGCGCGCGGCGTAATCAGCGTGATCCCATCCGCGTCGATCTTCACATAAGGCGTCAGCGCCGCTTCGCCTTGGGCCAACCCATCCTCCAACGGGTTCGCGGCTGGCTTGCGGTAGGTGTAAACGCCAAACGCCACACCCCCAATCACAGCCGCTGACCCAATCAGGAATGTCCGCCGCGCAATGGTTTTCAAACGTCCCATGCTCACGCCTCCTGCAATTTCGCAGCTGCCGACTTCACAGCCGCTCTGATCCGGGGATACGTCCCGCAGCGGCACAGGTTCGCCGACATCGCATCGTCAATTTCGTCGTCCGTGGGGGAGGGACTATCGCTTAGCAAAGACGCCGCCAGCATGATCTGTCCCGACTGACAGTAGCCGCATTGCGCGACCTGATGCTCGACCCATGCCGCCTGCACTGCGTGCAGCGCCTCCGGCGTGCCCAATCCTTCAATCGTGGTGACCTCGACGCCAACCGCGTCCACAGCCCAAACCTGACAGGACTTCGTCGCGACGCCGTCCAGATGCACCGTGCACGCCCCGCATTGCGCAATCCCGCAACCGTATTTCGGCCCCGTGATTCCCAATTCATCGCGCAGCACCCAAAGCAGTGGCATGTCCTCTTCGACATCCACCTCATGCTCGGTTCCGTTGACCTTCAGCTTCATGGCAACCTCCCTGGCTTTGGATAAAGTTAGAGAGCCTTACATAAATGTAAACCATCTCGTTCAGCTATACTTCGCGTCAGATAAAGAAAGGCACGGGCCGATTTCTCAGCCCGTGCCCCTGCCTGCCCCCACGGCAGATCCCCACCCAGTGGTCGTATCAGGCGGCCTTGCGATCCATATCGTAGACCAAAGATATGACCGGTGCAGTCTTTCGCACGGTTACGAAAAGCGGGGTCGGACGAACCCGGCGCTCTTGGCGGCGCATTTTTTGATCCGCGATGTAGAACAGGTTATCCACGCGATGTTCGAGGGTGGCCAAAGCACGGATACGGCGTTCCCGGGCGAGATCAACAAGGTTGGTTGCAGACATTTTTGGTCTCCTTGGCAGGTGAGTGATGAGCAAATTGAGTGTGGTCGTGAATGGCGGGACGATCGTCACGCCGCAGTGCATCCGTCGGGGTACGCCAGGACGCGAGAAACAAAGTAAACGCCGGTCGCAGTCCGTAATTTACGAGCGCGGTTCCGATACTCGGAAAGCGAGATCACTTCGGCGGATTGATTGCGCGGTGCCGCGTGACGGACAGGTGTCTGGCGTGATGGAAAGTGTAGAATGGTGCTTTGCATTTTAGGACCCTCGGTTTCATACGTTCATCAGATCAGGATGGCCTGTCTCGCGTATTTTCACGGGAGTAATCATACGATAAGCCGGGTATTTCACCCTTTGGCTTCACTCGAAAACAGGCCACAATTAGCGCACTGGTACGTTCACAAACTGGCCCGCGACTTTCGCGGAGGGGGCGCTTTGCAGAGGGCTCATCACCGTGGTTCTTCAGGTGGTAAGCGATCTTTCTTATCGCGCCATAGTTGTATGATGTATGAGGAAATCAGACAAAAATCGTATATTTTTATGGCTTTTTTGAGGTTCTTCATCAAATAGCCACAAAAAAGCCAGCCCTGACCGATTCAGATCATGAAAAAGCCACTGAATGAGGCGCGTCTCAGCGCAGCGGATGTCTTTCCGCCACATGCGCCGCGATCAACTCTTTATACAAAGCCCTGATCCGCTGCGTGACCGGCCCGGCACCCCCATCCCCAATCGGCTTGCCATCAATCTCGGCCACCGGCGTCTGCGCCCCAAACGTGCCTGTCAAAAACGCCTCATCCGCCGCATAGGCATCAAAAACCGAATAGTTCCGCTCAAACACCGGAATGCCATTCGCGCGGCACAGATCAATCACATGTCGCCGCGTGACCCCGTTCATGCAGTAATCCCCGGTGGAGGTCCAAACCGCCCCCTTCTTCACGATAAAGAAGTTGCACGCATTGGTCGTGTTCACGAACCCATGCGGGTCCAGCATCAGCCCTTCATCCGCGCCGGCCTGTTCCGCCTGCAAACACGCAATCACGCAGTTCAGCTTGGAATGGCTGTTATACTTGGCGTCTTGCGCCATCGGCAGCCCGCGCACCTGAGGCACCACCGCCAACCGAATACCACGCGCCTGCACGCGCTCGGCAGGCTTCGAATGCTCCATGATAATCGCCACCGTCGGCCCTGAGCGTGACAGCGATGGATGCTGAAACGGCTTCACCTTCACTCCGCGTGTCACCATCAGACGGCAATGCACATCCGTGCGCATCCCATTCGCCTCCGCCAAGGCCATCAGCGCGTCATGCACCTCGCCCCGCGTCATCCCGATGTCCAAAGACACCGCCTTACAGCTGTCAAACAGCCGGTCCATATGATCGTCGAAAAACGCCCAGACCCCGTCATACAGCCGCATCCCCTCCCACATGCCGTCGCCCAGCATGAACCCGCTGTCATAGATCGACACAACAGCGTCCTGACGTCCAACAACACGCCCGTTCAGCCAGTATTTCAGGTTGGCATTGCGCACATCTTCTTCGGCATCATGCGTGGTTTGCATATTGTCGGTCATCTTTGGCCTATCCGCTAAAATTCTATTGACCAATAAGTCAGGGCCTAGTGAAAATGACAATCGGACAACGAAGTCTAGTCGTTGACTTGTGAAAAACCGTTAGCGATAACAACGCCAGCCAAATCTAAATTGGCACCAAGGGAGGAATACCAATATGAAATCCGTACGCGGACTTAAACTGACTGTGTCTGCCGCCATCATGGCCGCAGCCGCAACAACCGCAGCTGCATCCGACGTGGAAGTGCTGCACTGGTGGACCGCAGGTGGCGAAGCCGCCGCGCTGAACGTCCTCAAGGAAGACCTCGGCACCAAAGGCGTCGGCTGGCAGGACATGCCAGTCGCCGGTGGCGGTGGCGAAGCGGCCATGACCGCCCTGCGCGCCCGTGTGACCGCTGGCAACGCACCGACCGCTGTTCAAATGCTGGGCTTTGACATCAAAGACTGGGCAAACGAAGGCGTCCTGGGTAACCTCAACGACGTCGCCGCTGCCGAAGGCTGGGATGCCGTGGTGCCCGCTGCGTTGCAGGAATTCTCCAAGCATGACGGCAACTGGATCGCCGCACCCGTGAACGTCCACTCGACCAACTGGGTCTGGATCAGCAAATCCGCACTTGACGCCGCTGGCGGCAAAGCGCCCGAAACATGGGAAGAAATGGTCGCCCTGATGGAGGCGATGAAAGCCAACGGCATCACGCCGCTGGCGCATGGTGGTCAGGCCTGGCAGGACGCCACGCTCTTTGACGCGGTCGTGCTGTCGATGGGCAATGACTTCTACAAAGCCTCCATGATCGATCTGGACCCCGAAGCGCTGGGCAGCGACACGATGGTCGAAGCCTTCAACCGCATGGCCACGCTCCGCTCCATGGTCGATGACAACTTCTCGGGCCGCGATTGGAATCTCGCATCCGCCATGGTCATCAACGGCGAAGCCGGCATGCAGATGATGGGCGACTGGGCGAAGGGTGAATTCCTGAAAGCGGGTCTGACAGCCGAAGAAGACTTCGTCTGCATCCGCTTTCCCGGCACCCAAGGCTCCGTCACCTTCAACTCCGACCAGTTCGTGATGTTTGACGTGACCGAAGGCCAGGACGCCCAGCAGGCGATGGCCGCCTCCGTCATGGATCCGGGCTTCCAGTCCGCGTTCAACGTGGTCAAAGGCTCGGTTCCTGCACGCACTGACGTGCCGAACGATGAGTTCGGCTATTGCGGCAAGAAAGGCATGGCCGATCTGGCAGAGGCTGGGTCCAACGGTGGCCTCTTCGGCTCCATGGCGCACGGCCACGCGGCACCCGCTGCCGTGAAAAATGCTGTCTATGACGTCGTCACAGCCCACTTCAACGGCGAGTTTGAGGCTGAAGAAGCAGCTGCCGAGCTGGTGAACGCCGTCGAAGCCGCAATGTAAATTGCTTGCGGACGGCGGGGTGTGATCTCGCCGTCCGCACTAAAGGAAGCCCCCCAATGAAAGCCAAGGCATGAAAGACCGCCTCCAGGAATGGGTGCCGCGACTGGTCCTAGCACCAAGCTTCCTTCTGGTGCTGCTCTTTGTCTACGGGTTCATCCTTTACACCGGCTACCTGTCCATGA
>CAKZXZ010000222.1 GCA_937883775.1 uncultured Paracoccaceae bacterium | reverse complement strand
CCGGCACCTCGAACGTGGTCGGGTGCGAGCCATATTCTTCGGCCTTCTGGGCCATCAGGCCCACGTTTTGCACCGTGCCAGATGTGGCAGGGTCCAGCGCGCCGGTTTCTTTGAAGTAATCAATCGTTTCGGCATAGACGCCCGCATAGCTGCTGTCGGGGATCACGCAAGTGGTGTCGTCTTCCTCGCCATCCGGGCCCCAGCCCTTGCCGCCTGCACGGATCACTGCAGGCATCGAGGCGTCGATGATGACATCGGACGGCACATGCAGGTTGGTGATGCCTTTATCGGAATTCACCATGTAAAGCGGCGGACGACCCGCGAGAACTGCGTCGATCTCGGCCTTGATCTCGGTGCCGTTGGACAGCTCGGAGATCTTCTCAAGCATGGTGCCCAGACCGCCATTCGGATCAATGCCAGCGGCTTCAAAATCGCTACCATATTTGTCGAACACCGGGGCCAGATACTGGCGCACGCAATGGCCAAAGATGATCGGATCCGATACCTTCATCATCGTCGCCTTCATATGCAGCGAATAAAGTGTGCCTTCGGCAGCAACATCCGAAATTGTCTTATCATAGAAGGCTTTTAGCGCTTTTACGGACATGAATGTGCTGTCGACAATGGTGCCCGCGGGCATGCTCAGCCCGTCTTTAAGCACTTTGACACCGCCTGCGCCTTCATGCTCGATCCGCAACGTCGTATCCGCACCCAGCGTCACCGATTGTTCGTTCGAGCGGAAATCATTAGCACCCATCGTGGCCACGCGGGTCTTGCTGTCGCTGACCCATTTGCCCATCCGGTGCGGATTGGCTTGCGCGAACGCCTTGACGGCAGCAGGCGCGCGGCGGTCCGAGTTGCCTTCGCGCAGCACCGGGTTCACAGCCGATCCCTTGATCCCGTCATAGCGCGCGCGGGCATCTTTTTCGGCGTCCGTCGCAGGGTCTTCGGGGTAATCGGGCAGCGCATAGCCTTGGGCCTGAAGCTCTTCGATCGCGGCCACAAGCTGCGGCACAGAGGCCGAGATGTTAGGCAACTTGATGACATTCGCCTCAGCCGTTTTGACCAACTCGCCCAGCTCGGCCAGCGCATCGGATTGGCGCTGCGCATCGGTCAGGGCTTCTGGAAAGGCGGCAATAATCCGACCCGCCAAAGAGATATCGCGCGTCTCGACACTCAATCCTGCCTCGGACAGGAATTTCTGAATGATCGGCAACAGAGAGGCAGAGGCCAGCTGCGGTGCTTCGTCGACTGTGGTGTAGATGATATCTGCCATTTTTAAGGCCTTTCCGTCGGAATCGCTGCAATGTTTGAAGGCGGAGTAGCGCGTTTGTATACCGTCGTCTACAATGGATCATCGGGGAGCGGCGACATGTCCACCCCTCGCAGGGCAAACCCATCACGCAAACCCCATTGGACTGCGTAGACACCGCGCTGTAAGGGTTTGAAAAAAGACACTGGACCCCGCAATGCAGACCCTTCCCCTCACAAAAGACCTTGTGCTGATCGGCGGCGGGCACGCTCATGCGCTGGTGTTGCGCAAATGGGGCATGAACCCGATGCCAGGCGTGCGGATCACCGTCATCAATCCCGGCCCGACAGCGCCTTATACAGGTATGCTCCCGGGCTATGTCGCGGGTCATTATAAACGTGACGAGCTTGAGATTGATCTGGTCAAACTCGGGCGTCACGCTGGCGCGCGTCTGGTGCTGGGCAAAGCCAATGGCGTGGACAAAACGGCCCGGAATGTCCTGATCGATGGGCACCCACCGGTGCCTTATGACGTTGCCTCTTTCGATGTGGGGATCACGGCGCAAATGCCGGCGATCCCCGGTTTTGCAGAACATGCCGTTGGGGCCAAACCGCTGGATGTCTTTGCCGCACGGTGGCGGGCGTATCTGCGCAATCTCCCTCCCGAAGGCGCACAGATTGCTGTGATCGGGGGCGGTATCGCCGGGGTCGAGCTTGCACTCGCGATGAGCCATGCCATTCGCGCCAAAGGATCCGCGTCACAGGTCGCGATCATCGAGGCCGGGCCGCAGATCAGCGGTATCAGTGCACAAAGCCGCACACGGCTGGAACGCGCGTTGGACAAGGCCGGGATTGCGCGTCATTTCAACACCCGTGCGCAGACGATCACCGCAGATCAGGTCACGCTTGCAAATGGCGATGTCGTGCCATCAACGCTGACCGTTGGGGCCGCCGGAGCGTTCCCGCATGCGTGGGTCCGCCAGCTTGATCTGCCCTTGACAGACGGGTTCATCGACGTCGCCGCCGACTTGCGCGTCACGGGCCATGACGATCTCTTTGCCGTGGGCGATTGTGCGCATATGACCGCATCGCCCCGCAGTAAAGCGGGGGTTTTTGCGGTTCGTTCCGCCCCTGTGCTCCATGACAATTTCCGGGCGGTTCTGGCAGGTCAGCCGACCAAGCCATTCACACCACAAAAGCGCTATCTCAAGCTGATTTCGCTTGGCAAGAAAGCAGCCATTGCCGAGCGCGGCGGCCGGGCGGTTTCAGGGCGGCTGCTGTGGCTTTGGAAAGACCGAATTGATCGCACTTTTATGACGAGGTTCACCCATTTCCCCCCAATGCCCGCACCATCTGTCAAAAACGCCGCGCAAGGTGTCACCGATATCGTCAACGGCACACCGCTTTGCGGTGGCTGTGGCGCCAAGGTGTCGGGCAATGTGCTGAAAGATGCGCTCGCGGCGTTGCCCGCAAGCCCCCGTGCAGATGTTCAAAGCGGGCCCGGCGATGACGCTGCAATCGTGCAAACCGGTGGGCAGACGCAGGTTATCAGCACCGATCACCTACGCGCGTTCACCGATGACCCCACCACCTTTGCCGAGATTACAGCCCTGCATGCCTTGGGTGACATCTGGGCGATGGGGGCAGCCCCGCAAGTGGCTGTCATGAACGTCACACTGCCGCGCATGTCAGAGGTTTTACAGCAGCGCACCATGGCGCTCATCCTTGAAGGTGCACAGCGCGTTCTGGCGCAGGCTGGCGCCGCGCTGGTCGGCGGTCACTCCACAATGGGCGCTGAAATGAGCCTTGGCTTCACCGTCACCGGGCTTGCGGCGCACTCTCCCATCACGAAAGCTGGCGCGCAGGTCGGCGATGCGCTGATCTTGACCCGGCCACTGGGCACAGGCGTTTTGCTGGCAGGCGAAATGCAGATGCATGCAAAAGGCCGTCATATCGCGGCACTGCTGGACGAGTTGCGCCGACCGCAGGGACCTGCCGCAGCGCTTTTGCAAGGCGCGCATGCGATGACAGACGTGACAGGTTTTGGGCTTTCAGGCCACCTGCACGAGATATGCGAGGCCTCAAATGTCAGCGCAGACATCGCGCTTGACGCGCTCCCGGTCTTTGACGGCGCAGAGGCGTTGGTCGCCTCTGGCATCGCGTCATCGCTTTGGGCATCAAATCAAGCCTCTGCTCCGGTTTCCGGTGTTGCCGGGCCCAAAGCCGCACTTCTGCATGATCCACAAACCGCAGGCGGTTTGCTTGCCAGCGTCGCGCAGGCAGACGTGGCGCATCTTCTCAAAGCGCTCGAAAATGCGGGCTACACGGCGGCGCAAGTCGGCCAGATCACACCACCGGGCACGGGGCTTAGCGCGCGCGCATCGCTTTGATCTTTAACGCCGTTGCGTCAAGCGTCTCAGCATCCAACCGGGGCACAGCGACTTCGGTCACCGCACGGTCACGCCGCGCCGCGGATTTTGTGTAACGCGGGTCATAATGCCGCTCGATCAGTGATGCCGCCAACTCTTCGAAGGCATGCGCCTCGATCATCTTGTCCCACTCCGCCATCTGGGCAGCCCCATGAAACACATGCAGCGGCGCAAGGCGGTTGCGCAGCTCTGTCAGATCTTGGGTCAAGTCTGCATAATGCGACACAGTGAACGCCGCGCGAGCCCGCAGCGGAGCGCTGATCTTAAGCGCCGGAGCAGTTTGCATCGCAGCCCAAAGGCTGGGCGGGATCAACAGGTTGCCGATCTTGTTACTTTCCGCCTCAACGTAAACCGGTTGGGTTGGATCCAGCGCGGAAAGCGCACCGGCAAGACGGCTTTCAAACATTTTCTGCGACGGCTGGCCGCCCGAAAATCCGCCCAACAGCGATCCGCGATGCTCTGCCATGCCTTCCAGATCAAGCACTTGCGCACCCTGCCCCCGCAAAGCTTGCAGCAACGCAGTCTTGCCAGAGCCGGTGCCGCCATCCAGCAGAATGATCTGCAGCGAAATGGACGCATCATAAAGCGCCGCTACCACCAGCTTGCGGTAGCTTTTATAGCCGCCGTCAACCAATTCAACACGCCAGCCGATCTGGCTTAGAATTGACGCAAAAGAGCCCGACCGCTGCCCGCCACGCCAGCAATAAACCAATGGCCGCCAGCCGCCCTCGCGATCTGCCAACGGACCTTCCAGATGCGCCGCCGCGTTGCGCGACACCATAGCCGCCCCGATCTTGCGCGCCAAAAAGCGGTCTTGTTGCACATAGATCGTCCCAACCTGCGCACGTTCGGCATCGCTGAGAACCGGCAGGTTGATCGCACCCGGCACATGATCCTCGGCAAATTCCGATGGCGCGCGGACGTCGATAACATCATCGAAGCCAAGCGTTTGAAGGTCAGACAAAGAGGAAAGTTTCACGGCCATAGACGCAGGTTTTGCCACAACGCCGCAGCCTGCACCAGCGGGCTTTCCTTTTGCCAGGCCCGCCCCAATTAGCGAGGTTCACAAACCCAAGGGAGCTTATGGAATGCTAACCGCCACCGCGTTGCTGATGACCGCCTTTCTATTCGGAGGAATGGTGCTTTATTCCTTCGGATTTGCGGCGTTTTTGTTCACTGCACTGCCTCCAGAGACAGCCGGTGCAACGATCCGCAAAGCGTTCCCGTGGTTTTATCTGTTTGTGATCGTCATCGCATCTGCCGCCGCGCTTCTGAGCTTTCCAAGCGACCCGTTCGCCGCAGCCATGCTGGGCCTGATCGCACTGACAACTGTGCCGACGCGGCAATGGCTGATGCCCGCGATCAACGCCGCAACCGACAGTGGCAACAAAAGCCGTTTCAAAGCGCTGCACGGAGCATCTGTGATTATCACCTTGGTTCATATCGCGTTGGCCGGGTGGGCTTTGGTGCGCTTTCTCCCATGACCCACCAAGGCCCAGACAGACACACAGCGCGCTCAAGACGCGTCGTCAGCCAAGCCGCTTTTCATCGTCGATAAGCGTTAGCGCGTCTTTCCACGACCAAAGCACCAGATTTCGGTCCTTCGCTGTGGCCCCTCTGGCATAGCTTTGCACCAAAAGCCCTTGATAACCCTCGGCAAGCAGGTCTTCGGCAAACGCTTGTGTCAGCGCAAGACCCGCCGCCATCCGGTCGCGCCAATCGGGTGCTGCAAGGCTCTCGAACGTCTGGGCATGGACCGCAAGCAAGGCGCTGTCTGTGCCGTCAAACACCCGCGCGATCTCGGCGTGATAGCTGACCAGAGTTGTGGGTTGCAGATGGCCCACCTGATTGGCTTCCTTGATCGCGGTCTGAGGGCTCAGCGCAGTGTAAAGGGCAGCGCGTCCAACCTTGTTGAACCGCCCGCCAAAGCGCCGCGCGCCCTCGCCAGATAGCGGATCGCGCGCCCAGACAGGATTCAAAGCACGGTAAAGAAGTCCTTGATATCGCAAGGTTTACGCGAAAATACCGGCATCGACAGCATCGATATACTCCAGCACATCGCCCGCCTGCCCGGCCCGTACCAGCTGCATCGCCGTACGGTTCGAGAAACCTGACAAAGGCTCGGACCGGAACCAGGCATAGGCCATCAGATACGAGCCAAAGCGCGGCTCGACCTTGTTGATAATCTCAACCATCTCACGCAAACGGCGTTGCGTTCGGTCAGACCCGACCCGGTCGCGCCGCTGCACGGCATCCTTGCCAAGGCCAACACTGCGCGCGACCTCTTCGCTGGTCGTGCGCAGGGCTGCGGCGATCTTCTTAGGGGCAAACTGCCCATCTTCCGAGAAATCAACAAGGCTCATCCGAACCTCCTTACGCTCATTTAGACGCTATATAGCGTCAATATAAGCGGCTTTCAAGGATCAGATCGATACACGTTCCATCAAAGCCTCGCGCGTTACCTTGGCCTTAGGATCGCTCAGAACAACCTCACCCCGGTTCAGCGCGACAAATTCATCGGCCAGATCATAAGCGAAATCGAAGAATTGTTCGACCAGTACGATGGCCATTTCGCCCTCGTCCCGAAGCTGTGCAATCACGCGCCCGATCTGTTGGATAATGTTAGGCTGAATCCCCTCGGTCGGCTCGTCCAGTAGCAAAACGCGCGGGCGGGTAATCAGCGCACGCGCAATCGCAAGCTGCTGTTGCTGACCTCCAGAAAGGTCCCCGCCCCGGCGGTCCTTCATCTCGGCAAGCACCGGGAAAAGCTCGAAAATCTTATCCGGGACCCCATGCGCCTCCTTTGGCAAGCACGCAAAACCTGATTGCAGGTTTTCCTGCACCGTCATCAACGGAAACACCTCGCGCCCCTGCGGCACATAGGCGATGCCCGCGCGCGCGGCCTCGAACGCAGAGGGGTGGTTCAGCGCAGCGTCGCCCACCGTGATCGTCCCGCCACTATAAGGATGCCGCCCGGAAATCGCTTTCAAAAGGCTCGTTTTACCCACACCATTGGTGCCCATGACGGCTGTGACCTGCCCGGCCTCCGCGCGCAGGTTCACGTTATACAGGATCTGGCTTTGGCCATAATGCAGAGTCAGATTTTCGACGTTAAGCATGATTTACCGCCCCAGATAGACGTCGATAACGTCTTGATTTTGTGTGACATGGTCCAGACTGCCTTCGGCCAGAACCGCGCCTTCGTGCAGGACGGTCACCTTACAATTAAGGCGGCGGACGAACTCCATATCGTGCTCGATCACGACGACCGCACAGGTTTCAGCGGCGCGTTTAATCAGGTCGGTCGTGTGCTCGCGTTCGGCGGGGGTCATGCCAGCGGCGGGTTCATCAATCAGCAGCAAACGCGGGTCTTGGGCCAGCAGCATCCCGATCTCAAGCCATTGCTTTTGGCCGTGAGACAGATCACCCGCACGTCGTTTCAGCTCATCCGTCAGGCCAATTTCCTCTGCGATTTCCTCAATCTTCTCGGCCCCTTGCGAGGTCTTCTTGTACCAAAGCACATCAAATGGCCCGCGCGGGTTCTTCAGCGCCATGGCCAAGTTTTCGCGCACGGTCTGATCCTCGAACACGGTGGGTTTCTGAAACTTGCGCCCCACTCCCGCGCGCGCAATGGCGCTTTCGGACATATCGAGCAAAGACACCGATTTTTCGCCCCAGATCACGCGGCCTTCATCGGGTTTCGTCTTGCCGGTGATGATGTCCATGAAGGTCGTTTTACCCGCGCCATTCGGCCCGATCACCGCGCGCAACTCCGGCTCGCCGATCTGGAACGACAGGTTGTTGATCGCGCGAAAGCCATCGAAACTGACGGTGACGCCCGAGACCTCAAGAAGCGTGCTCATGGGTCTTTCCTCACCAGATAATCAAAGAGGCCGCCGATCCCCTTGGGAAAGAAGAGTGTGACCGCGACAAAGGACACCCCGAGCAGTACCAGCCACCAATCCGTCCATTGGATTGTGTAGAAGCCCAGCGGGATTGAGGGCGCGCCGCCGCCCGTGAACCAGCTGGACAGAAGCGACACAAAAGCCGCGCCAATCACCGCGCCATAAAGGCGACCCCGCCCCCCGATGGCGACCCAGACGGCGAGGTAGATGGACGCGATGGGCGCGATTTCAGCTGGGTTAATGATGCCCGCCTGCGGATAGTAAAGCGCGCCTGCGATGCCCGCGACAACTGCGGTTAGGGTGAAGACAAAAAGTTTATAGCTTTCAACGTGATACCCAAGAAACCTCACACGGCTTTCATCGTCGCGAATGCCGCGAATGACGCTGCCCATTTTCCCGGATGTCACCCAGGCAAACAGGACGTATCCCGCGCCCAAAGCGATGGCGGAGGCCCAAAAGAACCACATCGAGATTGTCGCCTGCCCAAGGTGATCGAGGCCGGGGATATTTTGCAGACCCGACAGCCCATTATTGCCGCGCAAACCGCTGTCGTTCTGGAACAGATAAAGCGCCAGCGCCAGCGTCATCGCTTGGGTCAGGATCGACAGATAAACGCCCGTGACGCGGCTGCGGAAGGCCAGCCAGCCGAAGACCAGCGCCAACAATCCCGGCACCAGAACAACCATAAGCAGTTGCAATCCAAGCGAATGGGAGAACGCCCAGATCAGCGGAAATTCCGACGATCCGACGACGCCGAAGATCTGCGTGCCGATGCCGTCGATGATCTCTTGCTGGGTCGGTGGGATCGCCGCTTCGTTCAACGAATTAACCACGATTTCTTCCGTGCGCGCGTACATCAGCCACATGCCGATGGCGTATCCGCCTAGTCCGAAGAACGCGAAATGACCCAGCGACAGGATCCCGCAATAGCCCCAGACGACGTCCATCGCGACGGCAATCAGGCACAGGCACAACGTCTTGCCCAGCGTCTTGATGAACGAGGTGGAAAGGCCCCCGATCCCGAACGCTTCCGACAGGATCGTGACGCCCAACGTGAAGACGGCGAGCGCCAGAAGGAACCACAAAACCGACGGGTTGCGCATGATGAACGAGCGTTCCATTGCCTCAATCCCCCGCCGCCCGGCCTTTGAGGGCAACGATGCCCTTTGGCCGGAACTGTATGAAAAGAATGATGAAAAGGATCATGTAGGTCTGCGCGGCCAACGTGTTGGCCGGGTTAAACCACTCGATTCCTTTTTGCAGGAAGCCGATCAGCGAGGCACCTGCGAGCGTCCCCCAGACATTGCCGACGCCGCCCACGACGACTGTCATAAAGCTTTGGACAATATAGTCTGCGCCCATCTCGGAGGTGACCTTGGCGTAAAGCCCAATCGCGACGCCCGCGATGCCCGCGATGCCAGAGCCAAGCCCGAAGGTCAGCATGTTGATCCGGTCAGGGTTGATCCCCATCGACGCGGCCATACCGGGGTTTTGAGTGACGGCGCGAACCTCAAGACCAAGGCGCGTCTTGTTAAGGATGAAGAGCAGAAGCCCAAGGAAGATCAGTGCCAGAATGAAGATCGCGATGCGGATATAGCTGATTGAGACGACGTCGTTCATCACCCACGCGCCGTCTAGCCAACCGGGCGACGTCAGCGGGCGCGCCTGTGTGCCGAAGATGTTTTTCGCAAGCTGTTGCAGCGCGATGGAAATACCGAAGGTGGCCAACAGAGTTTCCAGCGGACGGTGGTAAAGCCAGCGGATCACCAGCCGCTCCATCGCGACGCCGGCACCGAAGGTGATAGCGAATGCCAGTGGCAAAGCGACCAGGATCGAAAGCGTGTAATCGGGGATGAACAGTTGCACGACATAGCCCGTGTAAGCGCCCATCATGATGAATTCGCCATGAGCCATGTTGATGACCCCCATCACGCCGAAGGTGATTGCCAAGCCGATGGCCGCAAGGAAATAGATGGAGGCCAGCGACAGCCCGTCCAGCGTCAGATCAAGCGCTTGGTTCATACCGACGCGGGTCGTGATTTCGTTCAAAGCATCGTTGGCCGCATCGGTCACGGCGACGTCTGGTTCGGTATAGATCGCGTAGAAAACATGGGACTGCACGGCAGAGCTTATGTCAGCGTCCGTCACCAACGGCGGGACGGTCCCCGCCTCTGCCAGAGCCGTGTAGGCAGTCGCACGGGCGGCGTCGGTGTTGAGTTGGGCAACCGGGACACCCCCGACAAACCCGCCGTCAATATTCGCGGCAAGCGCGTTGCGGATGGCGTCGTTCGGGATCACCGCAGGGGCCAGTTCGGCGCTGACAAGCTGGGCGTAGGCCTCTACCGTGCCCAGGTCGGCGCCGACCTCGTAGATCTCGGCGATATTTTCGTCTTCGGGCAAAGCGACGGCGACTTGATCGCGGGTCGCCAAGATCTGGTTCATCACGGCCTGCACGTCCAGCGACAGCTCGCCCGATAGCGCCTCGATCGCAGCGACGCGGGCGTCTGTCGTTTCGTCAAACCGCGCGGTCAGCAGGCCTGCCAAACGCTCTTTACGCTCTTTCAAGGCAGCGTCCGGCTCGTCCGGGATTGAGGCCAGCAAGGGCGCCAACTGATCGGCTTGCGGACGGCGCGCGATGGAATCCACCGCAGCGACGCGGCGTAAGATATTGGGATCAGACAGTTGGAACTGCACCAGAGCCGAGCCCAAAACCCGACGCACCCCTGCATTAGGTCTGAGCTGTTTCAGCTCTGAATCTTGCGCAGTTCCAACCACCTGCCCACTGACGACGTCGATCAACTCAATCGGCGTCCCCTCGCCCACATAGAAAAACTGCCCGTCCGCCTCGCGCATGTGCAATTCGCGGTTCTGCCAGCGCTGTAGAAACTCCGTCACCTCGGGTGTGCCGAGGGCAATCAGGTCATTAACCACTTCGCCCACTTGCAACCGTTTGGGCCGTTCGATCTGCTCTGCGTGAACCTCAAGAACCGCTTTCAGATCAGTAGGTTGCGCCTGTGCACCAGACACACCAAGAGAGATCGCAGCCGCGAAGAGAAGAGCCAGAAAGCGCATGAAGAAGGAGCCTTAAATCAAAGGATGCGGAGGCGAGACGAACCCCGCCCCCACGAGGGAGAAACCCTTAGTAGTTCGACGTCAGCTGGACGCAGGTCTCGGTCTCGACATTATACATGCCGCAGCCAAGCTCTTGCCAGTCGGACTTCAGAACCGCGCTTTCAGGCAGGAAGTCTGTCCACGCATCGCCGGGAACCTCTTCGGTCTGGCTGATGATGTCGAACTGACCGTCCGCTGTGATTTCACCAATCAGAACCGGCTTGGCGAGATGATGGTTGGGCAGCATGACGGCTGTGCCACCGGTCAGGTTCGGAAACTCCTGGCCATACATCGCAGTGCG
>CAKZXZ010000221.1 GCA_937883775.1 uncultured Paracoccaceae bacterium | reverse complement strand
GGCATCAAGTATCTGCTGAAGCTGCACCACTTGGTCGACGACAAGATCCACGCACGCTCGACAGGCCCCTACAGCCTTGTCACGCAGCAGCCTCTGGGTGGTAAAGCCCAATTCGGCGGCCAGCGTTTCGGTGAGATGGAGGTCTGGGCCCTCGAAGCATACGGCGCGGCCTACACGCTGCAAGAGATGCTGACGGTCAAGTCGGACGACGTTGCCGGACGGACGAAAGTCTACGAAAGCATCGTCAAAGGCGAAGACAACTTCGAAGCCGGTGTGCCTGAATCGTTCAACGTTCTGGTCAAAGAGGTCCGTGGCCTCGGCCTGAACATGGAACTCCTGGACGCGGAGGATGGTGAATAAGGGGCCTCGGTCCCGCCCACCTTCCCTCTGCCCGAATTCAAGGATTTGAAAATGAACCAGGAACTGACAAACAACCCGTTCAACCCGCTGACCCCGCCGAAGCAATTCGACGAGATCAAGGTGTCTCTGGCCTCGCCCGAGCGCATCCTGTCGTGGTCCTTCGGTGAGATCAAAAAGCCCGAAACCATCAACTACCGGACGTTCAAGCCCGAGCGTGACGGCCTCTTCTGCGCGCGTATCTTTGGCCCGATCAAAGACTACGAATGCCTGTGCGGCAAATATAAGCGCATGAAGTATCGCGGCGTTGTCTGCGAGAAATGCGGTGTGGAAGTCACGCTGCAAAAGGTCCGCCGCGAGCGGATGGGCCATATCGAACTGGCCGCGCCCGTTGCGCATATCTGGTTCCTCAAGTCGCTCCCCAGCCGGATCGGCCTGATGCTGGACATGACCCTGCGCGATCTGGAGCGTATCCTCTATTTCGAGAACTACGTCGTGATCGAACCGGGCCTGACGGACCTCACCTACGGTCAGCTGATGACCGAAGAAGAGTATATGGACGCCCAGGACGCCTTCGGCATGGACGCTTTCACCGCCAATATCGGCGCTGAAGCGATCCGCGAAATGCTGCAGGCGATTGATCTGGAAGCCGAAGC
>CAKZXZ010000220.1 GCA_937883775.1 uncultured Paracoccaceae bacterium | reverse complement strand
TCCAGTCCCGCGATCAGGGCGACGGCAAAGAGGATGAAGGGCAGGGTGGCCCAGATGGCCTCTGCCGTGAACCGCAGCGATATGGGCAATTGGTCAGGCGCGACGAGCGCCAACAGCAGGCATAAAGCGATCAGAACCGCCCAAACGCTCGTCAGGCGCGGGGTGACAGAGGTGTTGAGGCGGGCCAGAAGCTCAGTCATCGACGCGCGCCTCCACCGTCAGCTCAGCCTTTGGAACGGCAGCACAGCAGGTGGCGAGGATGAACGAGGACAGATGCTCCAGCCGTTCGAAATTCGGGCGATTGATCGTCTCGCGTCCGCGCCGTTCCTGCGTGATGAGTTCGGCGGCTGCTAAAAAGCGCAGATGGTGCGAGAGGGTTGAGCCGGGCAGCCCCGTGCGCTCTGCCACATCGCGAAAGAGCAGGCCTTTATGCCCCGCCTGAACCAGTGCCAACAGCACGCCCATGCGCGGCTCGGACCCGACGGCGGCAAATCCCTGACAGGCTTCTTCGATCGACAGCATGGCGTAGATCCTTATTAAACTATAATTCTAGAATAATAGTTTAATTGTGCTCTGTCAATTCGGGAGGCGATCTACCTAGCCTTTCGCGCCGCCATCTCTTCTGCCATGGCCTTGATCTGATCGCTCGCGGTGGTTTCAAACCACGCAGGCACAATCGCGTGGATCAAGGCGGCAGCGGCGATAAGGAAAAGCCTTGCCGCAAAGCGTGCCGCGAACAGCATATGGCCGAAATAGCTTTCTCCGACGCTGGCCGGATGCGCTTTGAACGATGCCAGAAAACCCGTGCGGCTTGAGTTTGTTTGGGATGCGGACATGGGGTGCCTCCTGTTCATCTGTCTCGGTGCAATTTGGCACGACGCTCAAAAGAATATATCCCAAAGGTACTGTAGTTTACGAATAGTATGGGATATCATCTCAAGAATGAATCAAATTATCGACGATATAGACCGCCGTATTCTTTCTGTCCTACAACGGGATGCGACCATCAGCATGGATGCGCTGTCCGAACTGGTGCATCTGTCGCGCAATGCCTGTTGGCGCCGCGTCAAACAGATGGAGGAAGCGGGCATCCTCAAAGCCCGCGTCGCACTGGTCGACCCGGACGCGCTTGGCCTTGGCCTTTCGGTCTTTGTGATGATCCGCACGGCCTCGCACGAACCTGAGTGGCTGGAGCGTTTTGAGGCCGTTGTCAAAACCCTGCCAGAGATAATCGGCGCGCACCGGATGAGCGGCGATCTGGATTACGTCCTGCGCGTCCGTGTGGCCAGCGTCAAAGACTATGACCGCTTCTATCAGCGCCTTATCGAACGCGTGCCGGTCGCGGAAATCTCGGCCAGCTTTGTGATGGACGACATCAAAGACACCACCGCCCTGCCGACCTGACCTGCCTGTGCTGCGGCCAAATCGCCCTGGCGCTGGCATCGCCAATCGCTGCAGGTTACGTTGATCTGCAAGAGCAGCTTGTCCAACGAGGCCCCCATGACCGAGCCGTCCAAACCCGTCTTCCGAAGCATCCTCGCCGGGTTGGGGGGCCTGGGCGGGCTCACGCTTTGGGCGCTCAGCGATCCCTTGCCGCAGCTTGATCTGGACCATTCCATTGTACTGGGTCTTTGGGCGCTCGCCGTCAGCTTTTTCGTCAGTGCCATGACAGCAATGGGGCCGTTGACCGCGCGCATGTCAGTGACCACCGGGTTGATCGTCAGCGTGCCAATTGCGGTCCTTGTCAGCCTGGCCAGCCTGCGCTTTGCGAGCTTTGATGACACGTTGCAAAGCGGGCATCTGGTGGTCGTTACGCTGCTCTTGATCGCATTGGCGCTGCCATTTGTGATCTGTGCGCTGCGCGACGGGCGCTGGCGGGAGTACACCGCGCTTTTCGACACCTCGTGGCGGTTGGTTGTGCATTTCACCGCCGCATGGATTTTTGCAGGCCTGTGCTGGGCGATGCTGGTGCTATCGAATGTGCTGCTTGATCTGGTGGGCATCAATCTGATCGAGGACCTTATCAACGAAACGGTCTTCGTCTTTTTGTTCACGGGTATCGTGGTGGGCCTTGGCCTTGCGGTGATCTTTGAGCTGTCAGACTACATCTCGCCGTATTTGGTGCTGAGCCTTCTGCGTCTTTTGCTGATCCCGCTGACTGTGATCGTCACCATCTTTCTACTGGCACTGCCGTTTCGCGGATTGTCGAACCTTTTCGACACGCTTTCACCTGCATTGGTGATGATGGCAACGGCAATTGGGTTGATCTCGCTCATCTCTGTTGCTGTGGAACGCGATGATGAGGATGCGGTCGCAGGGCCTGTCATGCAGATCGTGACCCGAATTGCCTGTGGCTTGCTGGTGCTGCTGACGGGGCTTGCGGTTTACGCGGTTGGGATCCGCATCATCGAATACGGCGTGACACCCTCGCGGTTTGCCGCGCTTTTCATTGCGGGCGTGACGCTGGCCTACGGGATTGCATATGCTACGACGATCCTGCGCGGCCCGGATTGGATGGCGAGCCTGCGGCGGGCCAATGTTTGGCTGGCTTTGGGCGTGATGGCTGCTTTGGCACTGTGCATGACGCCGCTGATCCACCCGCAAAAGCTGTCGACCCATTCGCAGCTGGCCCGGTTTGAACGCGGTGCGATCACCGCGGATGAGCTGCCTTTCAAGCAGTTGCGCGATGACTGGGGCAAGGTCGGGGCCGCTGCATTTGCGCGTTTGTCGGACAGCGATGATCCACTTGTTCAAGCTGCACTGACGGCCGCCGATCTGGACAATACCGGCGCCCCAAGCGAGGCGCGCCGTGCGGCCGCCGTCACGGCTTTGCGTCCGCATATCGCACAACGCCCGCAGGACATGACGTTTCCTGACGCTGCTTTCTTACAGTTGACCGCTTGGCAAATTAGTGAAATCCGCGCCGCCTGTGCGCAAAGCGATGCCCAAGCTGCGCCGCGCTGCGTTATCGTGCAGGACGATTTTCTAACCGCGCAGCCGGGTGCGGAATACGCGCTGATGACCCGCACACCGGGCGATCGCATTGTGATTTACTGGCTGTCCGAGACCGGTTTCCTGCGCCGCCAACAACCGCGTCTGGACAGCTCAAGCGCTGCGGTTGTCGCGCAATTGCTTGAACAGGGCTTTGAGGTGACCCCCGCAGACGTCAATGCGCTGCGCGTCGGCGATATGACATTTAATCCCTTCAATTAGAGATATTGAGCGTTTCTTAACACTCCTATGCGCAGTGTCAGGCCGGTAAGGAGTGACTGTATGCATGGTTTGGTGAACAGGGCGATCCAGTGTTTCGTGCTTGATACCTATGGTGATGCGGCGTGGGAAGATATTGCCCGCCGCGCCGATCTCGGCTTCACCGCGTTCGAGGCGCTTTTGCAATATGATCCGGGCATCACGGAGGCGGTGATGAAGGCGGCAGTGGATTTGCTGGGCAAACCGCGCAATGAACTGCTTGAGGATCTGGGAACCTATCTGGTCTCGCACCCGACCCAAGGCGCTGTTCGGCGGCTTTTACGGTTCAGCGGTGCCGACTTTATCGACTTCATACATTCGCTTGACGATCTGCCAGACCGGGCGCGCCTTGCCGTCCCCGATCTGGGCTTGCCGCGCCTTGTGCTGCGCGATCACACGGCGACGCGTTTCACGCTGGAATGTCACGGCGCGACGCCGGGGTTTGGCTATGTCTTGCTGGGTGTTTTAAGGGCCATGGCCGATGATTATGGCGCGCTGGTGCTGCTGGAATACCAAAGCCTGAACGGCACCATGGAAACCCTTGCCATCGACGTTGTGGAGGCCGCTTTTGCGCAAGGGCGCAGTTTTGAACTTGTGACTGTTTCGGCAGGTGCCTCATGAAGAAAAGTGCCGATCTGAACGAATTCCTCGACACGATGATGCCAATGCATCTGCTGGTCGCGGCCACCGGGCATATCAGCCACGCGGGTCCGACATTGGGTAAACTTGTCGACGAAGATCTTGTGGGGCGCCGCTTCCTTGAAGTGTTTGACATCCGTAGGCCGCGCTCGGCGCCGTCCATGGCGGGATTGTTGTCCCTTGCCGGGCGGCCTTTGCATCTTCAGTTCCGGGGTGGGGAGCATACCAGCTTCAAAGGTGTGCTTGTGCCGCAACCTGATAATAAGGGCATCATCATAAACCTGTCTTTCGGCATCTCGGTGATTGAAGCTGTGGGGCGTTATAGTCTGACCAACGCAGATTTTGCACCGACCGATCTGACGGTCGAGATGCTGTATCTGGTCGAAGCCAAATCCGCCGTGATGGAGGAATCGCGCGATCTGAATCTGCGCCTGCAAGGCGCCAAGATCGCCGCAGAAGAGCAGGCGTTTACCGACACGCTCACCGGTCTTAAGAACCGCCGCGCGATGGATCATGTTTTGGACCGCACGCTAGATCACAAAACCCCCTTTGCGCTGATGCATCTTGACCTGGACTATTTCAAGGCTGTCAACGACACCAAAGGTCATGCCGCTGGCGATCATGTTTTGCAGGTCGTTGCGCGTGCATTGCTTGCAGCAACGCGGGCCGGTGACACCATCGCCCGTGTCGGCGGTGATGAATTCGTCTTGTTGATGCAAAATCTGACAGACCGCCCCCGCATTGCCGACATCGCCCAAACCCTGATTGCCGAATTGGAAAAGCCAATCCGTTTCAACGGTCAGGATTGCCGCATATCGGCCAGCGCGGGCACGACGATCAGCGCCGATTATGACGATCCGCAGGCGGCGGTCATGATGGATGACGCGGATGTCGCCCTTTACGCGTCCAAACGGGCGGGGCGTGCATGCCACACATTCTACAGCCCCGATCTGCGCGATGGGGCATGCGAAGCAGAAACGCGGCAATCCGCATAGCAGATCAGTGCCGGTTGGACCGCTAATACAGAAATAAACATGGTTCTCGCTTGACCTTCCAGTGACTGGAAGCCTTATATCAGGTCCTGTCTTAGAAAAGTGGCACGATATGGCTGAGCAGACTCACACCCTTCATCTTGATGCATTGCACTGTGGTGCATGCGCCGCGCGTGCCGAAGCGGCGGTCAGCGCGCTTGATGGTGTCACGGCCGCTCAGGTCAATCTGGCCACTGCAACGCTGGGGATCACCACGCAAAACGCGCGGCCCTTGGGCGATATCCTGACTGCGCTTGATGCAGCCGGCACGCCCGCGCGCCGCAACACGCATAGCTTTACCATCGCAGCCATGCATTGCGGATCCTGTGCGGCCCGGATCGAAAGGGCGCTGTCCGAGGTTCCGATGGTGCTGTCGGCGCAGGCCAATCCTGCCATGAAAACGGCGACCGTGACCGTGTTGGCAGGCGGGCCTGATGCCACGGCACTTGCCGTGCATCTGGAACAGGCCGGATATCCCGCCCAAACCGAAGAGGCGCCGCAACCCGCACCGCGCGACGAAGGCGCCGATCTGCGCCGGGCCACCTGGACAGCTGCGGCACTTAGCCTGCCTGTCGTTGTCCTTGAAATGGGTGGCCACCTGATCCCGTCTTTCCATCACTGGACGCTCGCCAATCTGGGCCAGCAAACCAGCTGGCTGATCCAGTTCGTGTTCACCACGCTGATCTTGTTGTGGCCTGGCGCCCGGTTTTTCCGCCTCGGTGTGCCCGCGCTGTTGCGCCGTGCGCCTGACATGAACGCACTTGTCGCGCTGGGCACGTCGGCTGCATGGGGGTTTTCGACCGTCGCGCTTTTCGCGCCAAACGTGCTGCCACCCGGCGCCCGCGCGGTCTATTTCGAAGCAGCCGCCGTCATCGTCACCTTGATCCTTTTGGGGCGCACTCTTGAGGCGCGCGCAAAAGGGCAAACCGGTACAGCGATCCGTAAGCTTCTGACATTGCGCCCAAAAACAGCGACGGTGATCGAGGGCGACAAGGCCATAGAGCGGCCCGTGGCAGAACTGCGCGTCGGTGATCTGCTTCGTGTGCGCCCGGGTGACGCGATCCCCACCGACGCAGACGTCGAAACCGGCACCAGCTTTGTCAACGAGGCGATGCTGACCGGAGAGCCCGCGGCTGTTGCGAAAGGCCCGGGCGATCCAGTGACTGGCGGCACGCTCAACGGCGCAGGCGCGCTTGAAATCCGGGCGACGGCGGTGGGGGACGCAACCGCGCTGGCGCAAATCATTCGGCTCGTTTCCCAGGCGCAGGCGGCACGTTTGCCGATTCAGGAATTGGTGAATCGTGTCACGCTGTGGTTCGTACCAACGGTCATGGCCATCGCCACACTGACCGTTCTGATGTGGCTGATCCTTGGTCCGCCGCCCACGCTGGGATTTGCGCTGGTCGCCGGGGTTTCGGTTTTAATCATTGCCTGCCCCTGCGCCATGGGCCTCGCGACGCCCACCTCGATCATGGTAGGGACCGGGCGCGCGGCTGAATTGGGCGTTCTTTTTCGCAAAGGGGATGCCTTGCAAAGCCTGCAGGCAACCCGCCTGATCGCCTTTGACAAGACCGGCACCCTCACCGAAGGACGCCCGGCGGTGACCCAGCTTCAAGTTGCGCCGGATCATGCAGCGGATGTCATCTTGCGCCTCGCCGCCTCTGCCGAGGCCAGATCCGAACACCCGATTGCACATGCCATTCTCGACCACGCCGCCGCAAATGATATCGCGCCCGCGCCCCATGCTGATGTGCAGGCGATACCAGGCTACGGGCTTGAGGCGCAGGTGAACGGGCAGTCCGTCTTGCTGGGCTCTGCGCGTTTGTTGGAGCGTACGAACATCGCGATCCCGGACGCGCTGCGCGTGCAGGACGAAAAAACGCCTGTTTACATGGCTGTGGACGGGCGATTTGCGGCAACATTTTCGGTGTCTGACCCGATCAAACGTGGCGCCAAAGCCGCGATTGCAGCGTTGCATGCCAAAGGCCTGCGCACCGCATTGGTGACCGGAGACACCCGCGCCGTGGCCGATGCGGTTGCTCGGGAACTAGGGCTCGATACCGTTATCGCTGATGTGCGCCCGGATCAAAAGGCGCAGCAAATTAAGGCCTTGCAGGCGCATGGCCCTGTCGCCTTTGTCGGGGATGGCATCAATGATGCGCCTGCCTTGGCGACGGCTGATATCGGCATCGCGATCGGGACAGGCACGGATGTTGCCATTGAGGCGGCGGATGTGGTGCTGATGTCGGGTGCGTTGGACGGCGTGGTGAACGCCTTTGATATCAGCCGCAAGACCCTTGCCAATATTCGCCAGAACCTTGTTTGGGCCTTTGGATACAATGTCCTGCTGATCCCGGTTGCCGCCGGTGCGCTTTATCCGGCAACGGGCATGATGCTGTCGCCGATCCTGGCGGCCGGGGCGATGACCCTGTCCAGCCTGTTTGTTTTGGGCAACGCTTTGCGTTTGCGCTTTGCAGCCGCCCCAGCGCGTCCGGCTGATCCGGATCAGCCAGCTTTGAAAAAGGTACCCGCATGAACATTTCCGAGGTTGCAACCCGCACAAGATTGCCCGCCAAAACCATCAGGTATTACGAAGAGATTGGGTTGATCGCGCCTCCGCGCGACGTCAATGGGTACCGTGCGTTTCGGGAAACAGACATGCACAAGCTGGCATTTCTGGGGCGCGCCCGGGCGCTTGGATTCACGATTGAAGATTGCCGCACCCTGTTGGCTCTGTGGGAAGATCAAGGGCGCGCCAGTGCCGATGTGCGCAGCCTTGCGCAGGATCATCTGGGCCGGATCGAAGCCAAGATCACCGATCTGGAAGAGATGCGCGATACGCTGTCCAGTCTTGTGCACGCGTGCGCGGGCGACGACAGACCAGACTGTCCGATTCTGAAATCGCTTGGCGACGCAACGCTGTAAGGGAAGTGGCAGCCCGTAGGGGAATCGAACCCCTCTTTCCAGGTTGAAAACCTGGCGTCCTAACCGATAGACGAACGGGCCACTCTCAGTGCGCCGTTATCTAGGCAAAGTGCCGGGCGGTGGCAAGAGGGTTTTTGCACCAATCGTGACGATTTATGAATGGGCCAGCGCGGCGTCCTCTAGGCGCAGCTGCACCGATTGACGCCCGCCCCATGTGTTGATTTCCAGCCGCCCCGCCAGATGCACCCGCGCGCCTTTATCAAGGCTCGAAAGCGTGGGTCCAAGGGCGGTGTCGAACGCGCCGAAGGCGATGGCGTCAAGCTTTGCACCCAGCCCATCGCCAAAGCTCAGCTTCAGGTGGCTTTCCCCAACGGGCTTGGCAAACAGCACTTGCACATCGGCGAAGGCAAAGCGTGGGGCAGGGGCGCCTGCGCCAAAAGGTCCAGCCTTTTCAATCTGTTCTACAAGTTCAATCCCTGCGCCGCCAGGCATCAGCATGCCGTCCAGCCGCAGGTCTTTGGGTCCCGCGTTGCCCGCTCCTTGCTTGGCCATCAGGTCGGATAGCCGCGCCATTGCCGGTTCCAACTGCGCGCGGTTCAGCGAAAGACCCGCCGCCATCTTATGGCCGCCGCCTTTTTCCAGCAGGCCTTCTTCAGCCAGCCGCTGAATGCTCGCACCCAGATCGACGCCACTGATCGAGCGTCCCGATCCCTTGCCCGCATCCCCATCAAACCCGATCACGATGGCGGGTCGGTTGGTGGCCTCTTTCAATCGCGAGGCGACGATTCCCACGACGCCGGGGTGCCAGCTATCGGCAGCGGCCCAGACCAGCGGCGCGTCCAGCCCACGCGCCTCGGCCTGTTCCATCGCGGCGGCGCGCACCGCGTTTTCAATGTCGCGCCGTTCGGTGTTCAGCAGGTCTAACCGTTCGGCCATTGCCGCGGCTTCATTTGGGTCATCCGTGGCCAAAAGCCGGGCGCCCAGATCTGCTTTGCCGATCCGCCCACCGGCGTTCACGCGGGGGCCAAGCATGAACCCCAAATGGTACGAGTTCGGCGCCGCATCCATCCGCGCCACATCGCCAAGGGCGACCAGCCCGGGCCGCTGTCTGCGCGCCATGATCTTGAGACCCTGGCGCACCAGCGCACGGTTCACGCCGACCAAAGGCGCGACATCCGCGACGGTCGCCAAGGCCACCAAGTCTAAAAGGCTCATTAAATCAGGTGTTTGCCCACCGCTTTCCCGTTGCTGTCGGTTTGCTTCCACCAGCATCAGAAAGACGACGCCTGCGGCACAAAGATGGGCAAGATCTCCGCTTTCATCCTGTCGGTTCGGGTTTACCACGGCCAAGGCGAGCGGCAGGGTCTCGCCACCCAAATGGTGATCCAGCACCACAACATCCGCACCCTTGGCCGCTGCAATCGGCCCGTGCGACAGCGTTCCACAATCGACGCAAACGATTAGATCATGCGCGGCGGCCAGTTCGGCCATCGCGTCATCATTGGGCCCATATCCTTCATCGATCCGGTCGGGCACATATAGTGTCGCCTCGCGTCCCAGCGCGCGCAGCCAGCAGATCAGCAAGGCTGCCGACGATCCGCCATCCACGTCATAATCGGCGAAAATGGCGATCTTCTGTCTGCCCCGAACAGCGTCCAAAAATCGCGTCGCCGCCTTCTCCATATCGCGCAAAGATCGTGGATCGGGTAGTAAATCGCGCAACTGCGGTTCCAGAAACTGCGTCGCGTCTTCCGCCGGTACACCCCGTCGCACCAGCACATTGCACAGCGCGCGGGGCAGGGTGGTCGCTTGCATCATCGCTTCAGCCAAGCGGTCGGCATTCGCATCCAACCCTACCCAACGGCGGCCTGTCAGCGATGTCTCGACGCCCAGAAAAGCGCTTGATGTCATAAGGTTACTCGGTCGGGTTGCGGTAGATCATCCGCCGCACGGACCCGGTTTTCGACCGCATCAAGATCGTCTCGGCCGTCAGGTAACCGACCTCGCGTTTGATGCCAGCGACCAGCGAGCCGTCGGTCACGCCGGTGGCCGCAAAGATGACGTCATCGGTCACCAACTCGTCGCGTGCATAAATCCGGTCCAGATCGGTGATCCCGGCCTTCGCAGCGCGTCCGCGCTCATCATCGTTGCGGAAAAGAAGTCGTCCGTAAATCTGCCCGCCCATGCATTTCAATGCAGCCGCGGCCAGCACACCCTCAGGCGCGCCACCTTCGCCCATATACATGTCGATGCCTGTGACGTCGGCTTCGGCGCAATGCATCACACCAGCGACGTCACCATCGGTAATCAGTCGGATCGCCGCCCCGGTAGAGCGGATTTCGGCGATCATATCCTGATGGCGCGGGCGCTCCAGCACGCAAACGGTGATGTCGTCCATCTTGCAGTTGCGCGCTTTGGCCAGCGCTGCAACCCGCTCGGCAGGGGACATATCCAGCGTGACAACATCCGTCGCATAGCCCGGCCCGATGGCCAGCTTTTCCATATAGACGTCCGGCGCGTGCAGCATCGATCCGCGCGGGCCCATCGCGATCACAGCCAGCGCGTTGGGCATGTCTTTTGCGGTCAGCGTCGTGCCTTCCAGCGGGTCCAGCGCGATATCCACGCCGGGGCCTGAGCCCGTACCGACCTCTTCGCCGATATAAAGCATCGGCGCTTCGTCCCGTTCCCCTTCACCGATCACCACGACGCCGTTGATATCCAGCATATTGAGTTGCGTGCGCATCGCGTCCACCGCTGCTTGATCTGCGGCTTTTTCATCCCCGCGCCCGATCAGCTTGGCAGAGGCCAGCGCGGCGGCTTCAGAAACACGGGCCAGACCGAGCGAGAGCATGCGGTCGTTGAAATCGGGCGTGGCAGTCATGGGGGAATCCTGTGGTCAGTAAAATATGCCCCACATCTACCGTGCAGGGCCGGGAATGCGAAGGGGTCAGACTTCTTCGATGCGGATTGCCACCGGTGGCGTAGCCACAACGCCTGTGGCGCTGAACCCGTCTAAAGCGACGGTTAATGCGTCTTTCGTCGTCTTATGGGTCACAATCAGCACCGGAGCGGTCGACATCTCGTGATTATACTGGCGCATCCGGTCGATCGAGATGCCGTGCTCGCCCAGAAGCGTCGCGATCTTTGCAAGGGCACCTGGCTTATCTTGCAGCTCCATGCGTAAATAATAGGCGGCGGGTTGTAGCTCATTGGCGGCTTGTGCCTCGACCAGCGTGTCCGCCGGGCGGCCAAAAGTGCTGACCCGGATGCCGCGCGCGATATCCATGACGTCCGACATGACCGCACTGGCGGTCGGCCCTTCGCCCGCGCCAGCACCGCGCAGCACGATCTGGCCCACCTGATCGCCTTCCAGCACAACCATGTTCGTCGCGTTTTCCAACTGCCCCAGCGCAGAGGTCGCAGGCACCAGACAAGGCGACATACGTTGCTCCAGCCCGCGGCCTGTCATCTGCGCGACACCCAACAGCTTGACCTTGTAGCCCATATCGCCCGCACGGGTGATGTCATCGATCGAGATCCGTTCGATCCCTTCCAACTGCATCGCACCAAAATTCACCTTGGTCCCAAACGCGATAGAGGCCAGCAACGCCAACTTATGGCCCGCGTCGATCCCGCCCACATCCAGCGTCGGATCGGCTTCCAGATAACCCAGCTTGTTGGCTTCCTCGAACACCTCGGCGTAGGGCAGGCCCGCGTTTTCCATCCGCGTCAGGATATAGTTGCAGGTGCCGTTCATCACGCCCATGACGCGGGTCATGTTGTTGCCTGCCAGCCCTTCGGTCAGCGATTTTACAACCGGGATCCCCCCTGCGACCGCCGCTTCAAACCGTACCACGCGGTCTGCGGCCTCGGCCTGTTCGGCCAGCGCCTGACCGTGGATCGCCAGCATCGCCTTATTCGCCGTGACAACGTCCTTGCCTGCCGCCAACGCGGCCTCGGTGGCCGCTTTCGCAGGCCCGTCCGAGCCGCCCATCAGTTCAACAAACACGTCCACATCATCGCGCTTGGCCAGGGCCACGGGGTCATCTTCCCACGCATAATCCTTCAAGGGCACACCGCGATCTTTGTCGCGGGAACGCGCGGACACCGCCGAAATCGTCACCGGGCGGCCTGCGCGCGCGGCCAGCAATTCGGCCTCGGCACGAATGATTTTGACGACCCCGGCCCCAACGGTTCCCAGACCGGCAATTCCCAAACGTAGCGGAGATGTCATGGCGCGCCCTTCAACTGCATTTTTCATCACAGGGCGTCTACCGCGTCCATGCGCACGCGGCAACCGTCGTTAGCCGTCTTCGGGCAGTCCTTCGAAAGGATCGCTGTCCAGCCGATCCTTTTCCGCGTCGCTCAACACAGGTGCGCTTAGCGTATCCGCGCGGTCTTTCAGCCCTTGCACCCGGTCTTGCAGCGTTTCTGTCGTGTCCTCGGACACGGTCAAAATATCGCCTCGGGCGCTCAGCTGGTTGATCGGCGCAAGCTGCAGATATCCTTGCTGGGCGTCTTCGGGGGGCGGCGTTTCCAGCTTTGGAAACTCACCGCATCCGGCAAGCGTCACAAGGGCCACAGGGATCAGTCGCATCATCATGGGGGCACCTTACCCCTCTGCGCAGCGCTTGCAAAGCGGGGCTTTGCAGTGAATGCCTGTTCAGTTATCAACCACGTCATGGCACGGAAAACGGGCTCTCATTCGGAAATCACCGGCCCGCGCGTGCAGGCGGCTGCGCTGCGGCTGATTGCGCAGCACGGGTTTGCCGCCGTCTCGATGCGCCAGATCGCGGCCGAGGTCGGCGTACAGGCCGGCGCCCTTTACAACTACACCAATGACAAGCAGACGCTGCTGTTTGATCTGCTGCGCACGCATATGGAGCATCTGCTGAACGCACTGGGGACCTTGCCCGAAACCGGCACTCCGATGGCCCGGCTCGAGGCGTTCTGCCGGTTCCACATTGCCTATCATATCGAACGCCCGGACGAGGTGTTTATCTCCTACATGGAGCTGCGCAACCTCTCTGCCGACAACTTTGCCGCCATCGAAGCCTTGCGCCGCCGCTATGAAAGCCATCTCGACGCGATCCTCAAAGACGGCCAAGCTGCAGGCCATTTCGCGCTGGATGATGCGCGCGTGACGACATTCGCGGTTATCGCCATGCTGACTGGCGTGAACACCTGGTACCGCGAAGACGGCCCGCTCAGCAAAACCGATCTGGCCGATCTCTACTGGACGCTTGTGCGCCGGGCGGTCGCAGCCTGAGGCGCTGTTTCATCTTTGCACAAATACGCCTGCCAGAGGCAGCAGCGCCCAGCAAAGGGCGCTGCCACTTGTTTTAATGCGCAGGCTTGATGAACGTGCCATTGCGTAGCTCGCGCATGGCAGTCTGCAGCTCGTCTTGCGTGTTCATCACGATAGGGCCGTGCCAGGCGACGGGTTCCTGAATAGGTGCGCCCGAGATCAGCAAAAAGCGCACGCCGTCCTCACCCGCTTGCACGGTCACTTCATCGCCGGTGCCAAAGCGGATCAGCGTCCGATTGCCCGATAGATCGCGGATGTTGAGCTCTTCACCCGCCACTTCTTTCTCAAGCAGTACGCCCTGCGGGTCTGACGCATCGGCAAACGCGCCCGCGCCTTCAAAGACATAGGCAAAGGCCCGACGATACGTATCGATCTTGAACGTCTTCTTCACACCCGCTGGCACGAAGATGTCCAGATATTGCGGGTCCGCCGCAATGCCGTCGACCGGGCCGGACTTGCCCCAGAACGCACCGACAATCACCTTCACACGTGTGCCGTCATCGTCGATCACTTCGGGAATGTCCTTGCCTTTCACGTCCTGATAGCGCGG
>CAKZXZ010000219.1 GCA_937883775.1 uncultured Paracoccaceae bacterium | reverse complement strand
ATAGAGTATGACCGCATGCTGATCCATGTTGAGCGCGGCAAGGGTGGCAAGGATCGCGACGTGATGCTCGCGCTGTTTTTATTGGAGTTGCGAAGCGACTACTGGCGGGAGGCGCGTCCTCAGGGTTGGTTGTTCCCATGGCAAAGCCGGGTCGAGCCGTTATCGCGGCGCTCGCTCAGTCGCGCCTTTGACCCGGCAAAATCCATGGCCGGGATCAAGAAGGCGGTAACATTGCACTCGCTCCGCATATCTTTGCAACGCATCTGTTGGAGGCCGACACAGATATGCGGCTGATCCCAAGCGCATGGGCGCGCTGCGACATGACCAGTGTGTTGCATACTTGGGGGTCTCTCGTAACGCACTATCCATATGTGCACATGATCGTCCCCGGTGGAGGCCTATCATCCGATAGCCCGAAGGGAGCCGCCTGCAATCCCAGGATCTTTCTGCCTGTGCGAGTTCTATCACGACTGTGTCGACGGCTGTTCGTTTACGGGCTATTGGCGCTGCATCGGGCAGAAAAGCTGGTCTTCTTTTACGATATGATCCGGTTTGCATGGTCAAAGTCATTGCTCACAATCAAAGCAGTTATTGAAAGTTTGCCCATCTCTTGCGGTAGAGGCCGGTCGCCGCATCGCCGACGATCGGCAAAATGCGCGCACATCATCCTTCGAGGCTGACAGCCTGACAGGTCTTCAAAACGCGCGGGCAATAACGCTGTGCTGTGACGCGATCTCCCGGAAGATCAAATCGCTTGGCCGTACTCAACCCGTCTAAATTTTCACATTATAGGGGCGAGCTGCTTATAATTTTTGCGCTGCAGCAATTAATTGCAATATGCAATTGACATGCAAATAAATGACCCTGCAACCTGAATGCACTTGATGACGACACCACATCTTCGCTCTGGAAGATGCGTTGCGCGGGCGACAAAGACCTGCGGGTCTTTGCGACGACATCGGTCTAGAAATTCACGCTGTGGAGGGACCAACCCCATGTACGCTGCCGAACACCAACGTGATGATACGACAGAATTTCTGGGTAAGCGGTCTTCGGACTACCGTGATGCCCTTCAGCAATACGCAGATGCATGGCGCCCCGATATCGCCTGCATGAAGCGCTTTTTGAACCCGAAGCGCGGTGAACGTATCCTCGAAATTGGGGCCGGGAACGGCTATTTCAGCCTGGCGATTGCGCAAGAGCTTGGTCCTGACGGCTTGTTGATCGCAAGCGATCCATCCGTCGATCAGCTTTCCGATCTTGAGCAGCATGCGCAAGATGACAACATCCGCGTGATGGCCACGCCTGCCGAGACCCTAGAGATCGGATTGAAGGATTGCGACGCCGTCTGGAGCCGCGGTGCGATACATCATGTCTTAGACAAGACCGCTACGTTCACGCGCTGCGGTGAGGTAGTCCGCTCGGGTGGCCGGATGGTCATCGCTGACATCTTCGCGGGCACACCGCTGGCCCGGTATTTCGATAGTTTCATCGCGCGAAGTTGCTCCACCGGGCATGAAGTGGCCTTCCTGTCCAAGGAGTTCGCAGACAGCCTATGCGCGCTAACCGGATGGGCGCCACCGAAATTCCACGACATGATTACCCCGTGGGAGTTCGAGACCCGCGCCGATATTGGTGAGTTTCTGCATCTGCTTTTCTCCGCCACCGACGACTACAGCCCAGGCGATTGTGTAGATGCGGCGGATGATTTTCTAAGTGTGACGGAAACCGGCAGTGGTTGGGCATTGATGTGGCCGATGACGGTCATGACAACGACGCGACCCGCGCATATCTGAGCGGGAGCCTGCGCCCCATGATGACCCATGTCAGAAACGACTCTGCCCCGCATCGCCCTATTCCGATGAATGGCGATCCGATAGGCAAGCCCGCCCGTCGCGCCGTCTGCGGGTCCACGCCGCGCGTTGTGGCCTATCCCGGTAGTCCCGGTGCCTTTGCCCATATCGCGGGCGACACGGTTTTTCCCGACGCGCAGTGTCTTGCATGTCAAAGCGTGATTGCAGCAACCGAGGCCGTTCAGCGCGGGCGCGCCGACGTCGCAGTGCTGCCCTGCGAGAATATCCTCGCCGGGCGCGTGCCGGACATTCATCTGATGCTGTCCGAGATGAAGCTGGCCATCGTGGGCGAAGTCTTTCAGCCCATCGAGTTGCATCTTATCGCCCCTTTGGGGAACAGGCTGGATGAGATCGAGCGCGTTCATTCGCACCCGGTCGCATTGCGCCAGGTGCGCCGGTTTCTTCGCCGTCACGCGCTGACCCCGATTGAGGAAACCAACACCGCTACCGCTGCCGCAGAGCTGGCGCGCAGTGGTGACCCCAAAGCGGCTGCTGTCGCCTCTGTGTTGGCGGCAAAGACATACGGGCTCGAGGTGTTGCAGCGCAATATCGAGGATGTTCCGTCGAACATGACGCGGTTCTACATCCTTGCCGGCGATCCACATATGCCGCCGGTTGAAACGA
Organism: uncultured Paracoccaceae bacterium; assembly: GCA_937883775.1. GTDB lineage: Bacteria > Pseudomonadota > Alphaproteobacteria > Rhodobacterales > Rhodobacteraceae > JAHTBL01. The sequence goes on along the minus strand of CAKZXZ010000219.1, from coordinate 11,213 downwards.
AGGACGTCCTGACCTGCCTGCTTTTCGAAGTGCGCAACGCGCCGGGTGCTCTGTTCCGGGTGATCCGCGGGTTTGCCGAGCGCGACATCAATCTGACCAAACTTGAGAGCTATTTGATCGACGGCCAGTTCGTTGCAACGCGCTTTCTGTGTGAGTTTGAGGGGCATCCCGAAAGCCCCGCCGTCAGCGCCGCCTTGGAAGAGCTGAACCAGCATACGACGACACGCACAACGCTTGGTGTTTTTCCCAAGCACCGCGTGGGACGACGGGCCCGCGCCGATAGCGAAGAGCCGACTGCTGGCTCAAGCAAAGCGCCCTCGTTTCATCAAGAACACGGCGCATCATGACCCGCGCGTCCCATCACCCGCATTCCATCGCCGAATTTCGCGAGGCCGCCCGGCGACGTTTGCCAAAGTTCGTCTTTGACTACGTTGATGGAGGCAGCGGCAGCGAAAGCACGATCTCGGAAAATCGCTCTGCGCTGGATCGCCTTCGGCTTTTGGGGGCTGCACCAGTTGACGTGAGCGACGCATCGCAGCGTGTTACGCTCTTTGGCCAAGACCTTTCGATGCCGCTCATCATTGGCCCCACAGGCCTTGCGGGCGCTGTTTGGCCGCGTGGCGACGTTGATCTTGCCAAAGCTGCTGCCGAACATGGCATCCCCTTCGTGATGAGCACCGCCGCCACCGCAAACATGGAAGACGTCATCGCCGCCGGAGAAGGGTCCAAATGGTTCCAACTCTATCTTTTCCGCGACCGCGAGGTCAGCGAACGGATGGTGGATCGCGCGCAAGCGCTTGGGTTCTGCGCGCTTGAGGTCACCGTCGACAACGCAATCCCCGGACGCCGCCTGCGGGACGCGCGGAACGGCTTTTCACTGCCGTTTCGCTGGACGCCACGCAAGCTTGCCTCTTGTCTAGCCCATCCAAAATGGAGCCTTCAGATGGCGCGCGCCGGCGTACCCAAGCTTGAGCTGATGGCGGCGGAGCTTGGCCTTGAATCCATGGACACCATTGCCGAGTTGATGCAGTCGCAGCTTGATCCATCAGTCAGTTGGGACGATATCGCACGGCTGCGTGACCGTTGGCCGGGGCCGCTTGTTGTAAAGGGTGTTCTGGATCCCTCTCATGTGACCCGCGCTAAAGCGGTCGGAGTGGATGGGCTGGTTATCAGCAACCATGGCGGGCGTCAGTTGGATGGTTCTGTTGCAAGCATCGACATGCTGCCCGAGTTCCGCAGCGAAGCCGGGGATGCGCTGAGCTTGCTGATCGACAGCGGCTTTCGCACCGGATCGGACATTGCCCGCGCCATCGCGCTTGGCGCTGACGCTGTTCAGGTGGGCCGTGCAACGCTTTATGCGCTTGCCACAGGGGGCGCGCCAGCGGTCGCTGCAGCGCTTGAAGTGCTCCACCGCGAGTTTGAGATCGCTCAGATGCTGATGGGGGTGCGACGCGTAGATGAGATGTCACCCGCCCTGATCCGCAGGCCGTTGCTCGAACCCACTGCGGCGAACCCGAACCTTTTCGATCCCAACGCAGACACAGGGCCCCGGCTGGCAATCTCCCGAGGGGGTGCCTGACCGTCACATGATCCGAACGCCATTAAGACGAACCCGAAGAAGGAGAAGAACCCTATGAACCGCAGAGATGTCACACGCCTTGTCGCGGCGCTTTTGCTGAGCGCGCCCGCTGCCCTTGCTGAAACGACCGACGTCACCGAGATCGCGATCACCTATATCGTGGATCATCCCGCCATTGATGCCGCACAGCAAGGGATGCTGGATGCGCTGGCCGAGGGCGGTTACGCCGACGGAGAGAAGTTGGCCCTGACTGTGCAAAGCGCACAAGGCAGCATGCCGACGCAATTGCAGATCGCCAAGGAGTTCGCTGGCCGCGAGCCGGACCTTTTGGTCGGCATCAGCACGCCATCCGCGCAAGCGCTGCAAAGCGTGGCTGGTGACCGTACGGTTCTCTTTTCCGCCGTGACCGACCCGGTGGCGGCGAAGCTGGTCGAAACCCTTGAGACACCCGGCGCGAACATCACCGGCACCACCGACAAGCAGCCCTTTGAACCAACCCTTGAATTGATCCGCACTCTACTGCCCGAGGCCACGACTTTGGGCGTGATCTATAATGCGGGCGAGGCAAACTCGGTCGCGCAGGTCGAAGCGCTTGGCGACGCGGTCGGTGCCTTTGGCTTTGAGCTGGTCGAGGCGACCGCAGCGCAGACCGCAATGGTGCCCGATGCCGCGTTAAGCCTTGCCGGGCGCGTCGATGCGATCCTGATCCCGACCGACAGCACCATCGTCTCGGCCATTGAAAGCGTCGTGAATGTCGGAACCAAAGCCAAAATTCCGGTCATTGCGAGCGACACTGATTCCGTCGAACGGGGTGCCTTGGCCGCGCTTGGTTTTGACTACTACAAGCTTGGGTGGCTGACCGGCGAAATCGCGCTTCGCATTCTTGAGGGCGAAGACCCCGGCGCGATCCCCGTCGGCGCGCTCGACACTCAAGATCTGTATCTTAACGCCAGTTCGGCGGAAGCGATGGGCGTGACCCTCTCGGACGAACTTCTGACAACCGCAACCAAGGTCATCCAGTGATATGAGCCTTTTTGCGATCTCTGGCGCAATCGAAGCGGGGCTGCTTTTCTCGCTTGTCGCACTTGGTGTCTATCTGTCGTTCAGGGTGCTGTCTTTTCCCGATCTGACGGTCGACGGCAGCTTCCCCTTGGGGGCTGCCGTCACCGCCGTTGCCATCGTCAGCGACGTGAACCCGTATCTCGCGACCTTGCTTGGCACAGTTGCCGGTGGTCTTGCAGGGCTTCTGTCGGGTTATCTGAACGTCCGCCTGCGGATACTGAACCTGCTGGCCGGTATCCTGACGATGGTCGCGCTTTACTCGATCAACCTGCGGATCATGGGGCGGCCCAACATCTCGCTTTATGGCGAAGAAACGGTCTTCACCCCGTTCGAGCAGTTCCTCGGCCTTGGCATCTGGACCAACTGTGTTCTGCTCTTGATCGTGGCGGTTGCGATGAAGCTTTTTGTCGACTGGTTCCTCGCGACCGAGATCGGTCTGGCCTTGCGCGCCAGTGGGGAGAACCCGGGCATGGCGCGGGCGCAATCCATCAACAACGGTCGCATGACGCTGCTCGGCATGACCATCAGCAACGGGTTGGTCGGGCTGGCCGGGTCGCTCTTTGCGCAAAGCCAGGGCGTGGCAGATGTGAATATGGGGATCGGCACGATTGTCACCGGACTTGCAGCCCTCATCATCGGTGAGACCTTGATCGGCAACGCCCGTGTTGCAGGCGCCACCCTTGGCTGCCTGATCGGCGCCGTTCTTTACCGGTTTTTCATCGCTGCCGCCCTTAGCGCAGGTGTTCTGGGCATTCAGGCCCAAGACCTTAACCTTGTTACCGCGATCGTCGTGGCAGTTGCTGTCGTCCTGTCGCAAGCCAGGCGCAACAGGCCCGGCCCCGCGCGCCCTGCCCTTTGGCAGCGCCTGACGCGCCGGCGCTTTCAGAAAGGATGATATGATGCTGAGCATTCAGGACGTTTTTGTCACCTTCAATCCGGGCACACCACTTGCGGTAAACGCGCTGCGGGGGGTCGATCTTGAGGTCGCACGCGGCGAGTTCGTGACCGTGATCGGCACCAACGGCGCGGGCAAATCAACGCTTCTGTCAGCAGTTGCCGGTGACGTGCGGCCGGATCGAGGACGCATCCTGATTGACGGCAAGGACGTCAGCAAATCACCTACAGAGGTCAGAGCCAGTGTGATCGGCCGGGTCTTTCAAGACCCCCGTGCAGGCACATGTGCGTCGCTGACTGTCGAAGAGAACCTGTCGCTCGCCGCAAGTCGTGGCGGGCGCCGATCCTTGCGCAGCGCGATCCGGTCGCGTGGGCGCAAAGCCCAGCTGGCCGAGCAGCTCGAGCGGCTTGGTATGGGGTTAGAGACACGGCTCGGCTCCCATGTTGGCACGTTGTCGGGTGGCCAACGGCAGGCGATCAGTCTGCTGATGGCGACGCTTCTGCCTATGAAGATTCTGATCCTCGACGAGCACACGGCGGCGCTTGATCCCGGTGCTGCCGCACGTGTGCTCGAACTCTCTGCCGAAATCACCGGAGAGCAAACCCTGACGACATTGATGGTCACCCATTCCATGCGCAATTCGCTGCAATATGGCGGACGCACGATCATGATGGATGCAGGGCGCGTGGCGCTTGATGTCAGCGGTGCGGAACGGGAACGTTTTGATGTGCCCGATCTTCTTGAGCTGTTTCGCAAAACGACCGGCAATGTGGTGGAGGATGACCAGCTTGTGCTGTCTTGACCGCCCCCCCCGTGCCGCAAAAGAAAGGAGCGAGCGATGCCTTACATGATCTACTGTCTTGATCGGCAGGATGCGGGTGATCTGCGCAAACGGACCCGGGCGGCACATCTGGAATACATGATCGCACATCAAGATAAGGTGCTTTACGGCGGTCCGTTGCAAAGCGACGATGGGACACGTGTTCTGGGATCACTCATGGTTTTGAGTTTGAAAACGCGCGACGAGGTCGACGCCTTCCTCGAGACAGAGCCCTACACCCAAGCCCGGCTCTTTTCCGAAACCCGCATCGCGCGATTGCGCCAGATGGTGCCCGAACATCCGCCCGGTTTGCTGCAAAGCGAGCTTGCACAAGAACGCAAAACGATGACGGTCTGACCTCGTCGCAGAATTCCGAAACAGGATACTTCCAGCTGTTGCGCGAGGCATCCGTCAGTCATAAAGTTGCGATATGCAAGCATATATCAATCACATGACCCGCTCCCCTCTTCGTGCTCCTGCCGACAGATCGGGAGGTTCCGCAGCCGGGCGCACACCAGACGCGGACCACCAGACCACGCTTCAGCTTGAGTCCTGGATGCCCTACCGGCTTTTCCGCATCTCGTCCCGCGTGGCTGATGTTTTGAGCGCGTATTACATCCCGGAGCATGGCCTCTCGCGGTCAGCTTGGCGGACCATGGCCATCGTCGCCAACCGCCCGGGCATCAGCGTACGCGAGATTTGTCAGGCCAGTGCACTGGATCAATTCGCGATATCACGTGCGATCCGTCAACTGGTCGAACTGGGTTTTGCGCAACGCCAGACCGGCCTCTCTGACAAGCGGTATGCATCGATCGAGTTAACCGAGGCAGGCTGGACCACATTCAGCGCAATTTCAGATCTTGCGCTCCGCCTGGATACCGAATTGACCAATTCAGTTACGGCCGAGGAAATGGCCCAGCTGAATGCCGTTCTAGCCAAGCTTGACAACGCAAGCGCGGGAATCCTTGCCCGCGGGTGGCGCAATCTCACAGACATCGAGACATCAGAGTCCGGCCAAAACGAGAAGGCCGACGCGCCATGAAACAAGCCCCTGCGCCGATCCGCGATATCGCGATCAGCGCGGTGTTGTTTGCAGCAACAGCGATCCTTTGGGGAAGCAGTGCAATTGTGACGGGCCACCAGGCCATCTCAGGCGCGCCCGAAGTTTCGGTCGGCTACCGTATGACGCTGGTCTTCCTGACCATGCTGTTTTGGTGCCGCATCACTGGCCAGAGGATCACAATCGCCAGATCAAACTGGCCTTGGATCCTGGCTCAAGGCGTGCTGTTTTTCGCGCTTGCCTTTGTCACGTTCTACTACGCGACGACGTTGATCCCATCAGGGATCGCCGCACTCATACTCTCAACTTCGACGCTGTTTGCAGCATTGGTTGGCTGGCTAGGTTTCGATCAACAAATCACACTCCGTATGATTATCGGAGCCCTTTTCGGCATGGCTGGTCTGGGCATTATTAGTGCCGGACAGCTTTTATCGCTTGGCATGGAACGCGACACATTGTGGGGTCTGACACTGGCGCTCGCAGCAGCAGCATGCACGGGTGCCGGAACCGTCGTGGCGATGCGCAACCAGAAGGCAGGTTTGCCAACAGCGGTTCTTATCTGTTGGGCCGCCTTTGTAGGAGCCATGCTTTGCTTTTCTTTGGCAATCTCGCGCGGGCTGAGCTTTCGGGTTGAGCTTACGCCGACCTATATCGTTGGGTTGGCCTATCTTGCGATTGCTGCGTCCTGCCTCACATTCTTCATGTATTTTCGTCTTGTTCAGCGCATTGGTCCAACGCGAGCTGCCTATACGCTGGCGCTTGTTCCAATCGTTGCAATCCTGCTGTCCGTCCTGTTCGAAGGCCTCGCCTTCGATTTGATTATCGCTGCGGGGACCGTGGCGGTCCTGACAGGCAATGTGATCGTCCTTGGCCGGTCACCAGAGCGCCCGCGAAATCGAAATCCCATCAAGGAGACCGCCTGATGTCCAAACAGACATTCGCCCCACATCCAACAGTTCCACTCTCAAACGCGGTCCGCGCCGGTGATTTCGTCTTTACTTCAGGCCAAGTGCCTTTCGGCCCCGATGGCAAACTGGTCGAAGGCGGAATTGACGTGCAGACCAAAACAGTTCTCGACAATCTTGCCGCCGCCTTGGGCTTGGCTGGGGCGACATTGAACGATGTGGTGAAAACCACGATCTGGCTGACAGACGCTGCGGATTTTGCAGAATTCAACAGCGTGTATGCAGGCTATTTTGAAACGCCGCCACCTGCGCGCTCATGCGTCGTCTCGGCTCTGATGGTCCCTGCAAGGGTCGAGATCGAAGTCGTCGCATATCGCCCCGAATAGCGGCAAGACGGCGGACGTAGTGGGCTTTCGCTGCGTCTGCGCGAATGTCTGTTTGTGTCGTATTGGGTTTTCGCGAAGCGAGGCCCATGAGCCTCGCCGCAGGTTTTCGGCTAGAGTGTTGAAGCGAGTTCAGAAGCACGTCTAAGAGCCGCCGCTTTGACGGTGTCAACGTCAGCCGTCAGAACTGTTGGTTGAACACGGATATGGTGTAGATCAATCACCCCTAAAAAATTCAACCAATCTTGAAGGACAGGCGTGGAAAAATCTGAACCAAAATTTTCGCCAACATCGCTATGCCAGACTCCGCTGGCATGAACGACAACAGCTTTTCGATCAGTCATCAGGCCTGAATACCCAGCCTCTGGATCAAAGCCGAAACTCCAACCTGGCTGTGTGACCAGATCAATAAAGTGCTTCAGTTTGTATGGAATGCCGTTATTCCAAATCGGCACGTTGAAGACATAGATGTCAGCTGCTGCAAATCTGTCGAAAACAGCACGAACTGCGGCCCATGCCGCCACTTCCTCATCGGTCTGATCGCGGCCCGTAAACAGGGCCATTTTCGCACTGGTCGCAACTTCTCCGAACTCCGGCAGATTGGTTTTGAACAGGTCGAGGCGGTCAATTTCGACCTCATTTCGTTCCGCAAGCTGTATGTTGAGGTGGTCAGCTACTTCGAGTGAGTAGCTGTCCTCGCCGCGAGGAGAGGCATTGATATGTAGGAGTTTCATTCTCTTCCTTTCGATTGGGTTTATTTCACTTGGCTGCAATGAACCGGGCAAAGCGAGTTTGGATCATCGGGATCAAGCCGTAGGTCATAGCCACAACCATGAAGGGGCTAAGGAGCGCGGTGCGCTGCCATATAGCCCACTCAGTCGTGAGCGGCGCTATGATGTATGAGAGCAAGGTAATCAGAGGGTAGACGCCAATTGCTACAAGACATGTGAACCTGAGCCGTGGACTCATAGCAGCCTTTCACCTCACATACTGAACGATACGTTTCGTATAGGTATTAATAGAACGAACCGTTTCGTTAAGTCAATCGCTATGGTAAAAAGCGCTATGACCAAGGAACCAAAACGCAAATCCATCGGTGCGACACGCAATCCAGCCAGCGCAGAGGCAATCCTCACCGCTGCAGAGCAGGTGCTCATCGAGAAAGGATACAGGGGCTTCACAATTGATGAAGTTGCCCGCAGAGCCAAGGCCGGAAAACCCACGATATACAAGTGGTGGCCCAACAAAGCTGTTTTATTGTTAGATGTTTACCTGCGTCAGAAATCGATCATTTTTCAGAACACCGGAAAGTTCGAAGATGACCTTGTTGCCTTCATTAATGCCATTCTTACCAACTGGAGAGAGACGCCGTCTGGTCAGATATTTCGATCAATCATCGCAGAGGCACAGTCCGATGAAACATCGCGAGCAGCAGTCACCAAGTTCGCGACAGATCGACAGGCTGAGACCAGTTTTTTGATCTTGCAGGGATTGAAGCGAGGCGAAGTCTGTGCGTCCGTTGATCCAATTGGAGTGGCCCGGTGGATTGGTGCATATCTATGGTATCAACTTTTGACAGACCGCCTGTCTCTTACGACGGATGAACTACGCAATGATGTCGAAATTTTGCTGGCGGGTTTGGCAAACAAGCCGCCGAGCTAACGCTTCGCAAGTCATTCAAAAGCAGCTCTTCATGCATAACGCAGCAATAGACACTATGAGCTCAAACCCGCCATTCGCTGCAGCAGCAAACCAGTTTCCCTACCCTGCTACCTTCACCCCAAGCCGCCCTGCAAGATCAGTGAAGTACTGCCACGCCACGCGACCCGAGCGGGCGCCTCTTGTGGCTTGCCATTCAATGGCCTCGGCGCGGAGGGTGGCGTCGTCGATCTCAAGCCCGTGGGCGTCGCAATAGCCGCGGATCATGGTGAGGTAGTCGTCCTGGCTGCACGCATGAAAACCCAGCCAGAGGCCGAAGCGGTCGGAAAGGGAGACCTTTTCCTCGACCGCCTCGGACGGGTTGATGGCTGAGCCGCGTTCGTTTTCGATCATGTCGCGGGGCATCAGGTGGCGGCGGTTGGAGGTGGCGTAGAAGAGCACGTTTTCGGGGCGGCCTTCGATGCCGCCATCGAGCACGGCTTTCAGGGATTTGTAATGCTGGTCGTCGTGGCTGAAGCTCAGGTCATCGCAGAAGAGCAGAAAGCGGTGATCGGAGGCGCGCAGATGGGTCAGCAGCCGGGTGATGCTGGGCAAATCCTCGCGCTGCAGCTCCACCACTTTCAGCGGCAGGCCTTCGGCATTCACGGCGCCGTGGACAGCCTTAACGAGGGAGGATTTGCCCATCCCCCGCGCGCCCCAGAGCAGCGCGTTATTGGCAGGCAGACCGCGCGCGAATTGCCGGGTGTTTTCCAGCAGCGTGTCGCGAGAGCGGTCGACACCGATCAGCAGATCGAGGGCCACGCGGTTGACCTGTGGCACAGGGGTCAAACCGTCGGGATCCGTGTGCCAGACAAAAGCGTCTGCTGCGTCGAAATCAGGCGCGTCGCTGGGCGGTGGGCTCATACGGTCCAGCGCAGCGGCGATCCGCTCGAGAGCTTCGCTCACTTGGCGGCCTCATCTTCGTCAAGATCACCGTCGCCGTAAAGCTCCTCGTCCCAAAGGCCCTCTTCCTGCATCTGCTTTTTGCGTTTTTTCTCAACGCCTTGGACGAGCCAGATCGAGACCTCGTAAAGGCCGTAGACCACGACGAACAGGATGATCTGCGTGACCACATCGGGGGGTGTGACGAGGGCTGCAAGCACCAGAATACCAACGACAGCATATTTGCGCACCTCGCGCAGGCCGCGTGCAGAGACAAGGCCGGCCTTGCCCATCAGTGTCAGAAGGACGGGCAGTTGGAAGCAAAGACCGAAGGCGAAGATGAACTTGAGCGATACGTCCAGCGACTCGCGCACCGAGCCGAGGAAGACGGTCGACAGTTCCTGGCTTTCTGCGCTTGGGACCACATCTGCGCCTGTGACCAGCGCGGTCAGCGCGGGGATCGCGTCGGAGAAGCCGATGAAGAAGTTCATCGCGAGCGGTGTCACAACGTAATGGGCGAAGGAGGCGCCCATCAGGAACAGCAGCGGCGAGGCGATGATAAAGGGCAGAAACGCGCTTTTCTCGGACTTGTAGAGGCCGGGGGCCACGAACCGCCAGAGCTGATGCGCGATCACGGGGAAGCTGAGCGCGAAGCCCGCGATCACCGAAATGCGGATCAAAACGAAGAACTTTTCCTGCGGCGCGGTGAAAATCAGGCGCGGATCTTCGCCGCGTCCGCGCAGGATGTCGGCGATCGGCTCAGCCAGGAAATTCAGGATCGGTTCGGCCACCGTAAAGCACGCGACCATGGCCACGACGAAGGCCAGCACGGACCGGATAAGCCGCGTGCGCAGCTCGGTCAGGTGCTCGATCAGCGGGGCCTGACTGTCGTCGATCTGTTCGGTGTCGCTCATGCTTTTGCATCCTTGGGGGCAGGCTCGGCCGTGTCGGCCTCAGCCGCCTTGGCCGCCGCTTCGCGGTCGAGACGTTCCTGCGCTTTGCGGGCAGAGACCTCGTGGATCTTCTTGGCGGCCTCGGCGCGTTCTTCGGCCAGTTTGGCCGTCTCGGAGCCTTCGCGCAGCTTGGTGGGTTCAGACGGTTCCCATTTGGCGAAATCCGTCGCCTCTTTGACCTTGTCGAGCCCATACTTCTTGGGATTGCTCATGCCCTTCAGGTCGCCCGCGATGTCCTTGACGCCAGCCTCATCGGCGGCGTCTTCCATCGCGCGGGAAAACTCGCGGGCCATGCCGCGTGCCTTGCCCGCAAAGCGACCCACGGTGCGGAACATCACCGGCAGCTCTTTGGGACCCACGACGATCAACGCCACAAGCCCCACGACGACCATCTCGCCCCAGCCCAATCCAAACATTGCTACGCCTCCGACGCTTGAGCCGCGCTTCAGGCTTTGTCTTTTTCAGTCTCGGGCGTGACGTCCTTGGCCTCGGCGGCCTTTTCTTCTTCCAGCTCGTTAGCGCCGTCATTCACGCCCTTTTTGAACGCGGTGATGCCTTTGCCGACTTCGCCCATCAGGCTCGAGACTTTGCCACGTCCAAACAGGACAAGGACGACAACGGCGATCAGCAGGAAGCCCATGGGGCCAATATTGTTCAGCATGTTTTCTCTCCGAAGAACTGCGGGGGATATCTGTCTTGAGAGGACCCTAGACAGGCCTTTGGCGGATCAAAAGAGGGAAAACAGCGGCAAAAGTAGCATCTGAGAAGAGAATTGCGCCATTCGTGACAAAAACTTGTCAGTTGTCGGAAATCTGTCAGTATATGATCCCATGTCCCGTGCCGACCGCCTGACCCAACTGATCCAGATCCTGCGCGATGGCGCGTTGCACAAGGCTGCCGATCTGGCCGCGTCGACGGGCGTGTCCCAACGCACGATCTACCGCGATATGGAGCGTTTGGCCTCGGCCGGGGTGCC
>CAKZXZ010000218.1 GCA_937883775.1 uncultured Paracoccaceae bacterium | reverse complement strand
GAGATCATGGAGAAAGACGCGGGCCGCGATGGCCAGGCGGCGGTTCACAAGCTGGACGGTTACAGTGACCCGGAGCTTGGCGAGGGCACTGGGCGCGAAGAACGTAAGCCGTCCGTGAACGAACGATTGAAGGACGTGCTGAACAAGCCGCGTGAAAAGCTGGAGATCGACGGCGAGCGCGACCAAGAGAAGGAGCAGGAGGTCAAGAAAGACCGGGACATCGACCGGGGGCCGACGCATGGGATGTGATCGATGTGATCACGAAGGGCACGGTATTTGTGATAGTGGTAGCTTACGTCAGCGCCTAAACTTCGTTGGTTGGTTCAAGGATCATTCAATTTTCTTGCCATTATCGTTCAATACAACCTTGAAACATCCCCTTTAGCCTCGCCGTTAAGCATAGGTGGAGGGCAAACCTTTAGTTTGGTTATTCCCTGACGTCTTTGCGCTATTTTTGGGAGGAACAATCTATGAAGAAGGTAGATGCGATTGTGATCGGGGCCGGAGTGTCGGGTCTGTATCAAATTCACCAATTGCGGGAGCAGGGTGTCGACGTGCAGGGGCTGGAGGCGGGCTCTGACGTTGGTGGCACTTGGTATTGGAACCGCTATCCAGGCGCGCGCTTCGATAGTGAAAGCTATATTTATCAGTATCTGTTTGACGAACAGCTCTACAAAGACTGGACGTGGTCCGAGCGATTCCCCGCTCAGCCAGAGATTGAACGTTGGCTTCACTACATTACCGATCGTCTTGAGTTGCGGGATTTGATCCAGTTCAACGCGCGCGTGGCCAGTGCGGACTGGAACGAGCAAACTGGCCGTTGGCATGTTAAAACCGAAGGCGGCGATGAATACGACGCCCAGTATGTGATCGGTTGCACCGGGATGCTATCCGCGCCTTTGGCCAACCGTTTCAAAGGGCAAGACAGCTTTGAGGGGCAGATCGTCCATACGGGGCTTTACCCAAAAGAAGGCATCGACTTCAAAGGCAAGACAGTCGGCGTCATTGGGATTGGCGCGACGGGTATACAGGTGATCCAGACCATTGCGCACCAGGTGGATGAGCTGAAGGTTTTCGTCCGCACGCCGCAATATGCTCTTCCGATGAAGAACCCGAAGTATGGCCCCAATGATGCTGCATGGTACAAGTCGCGGTTTGATGAACTGAAGACGAATTTGCCCAATACCTTCACCGGCTTTGAGTACGATTTCGAAGTCGCCTGGGCCGATCTGACTCCCGAGGAGCGTCGCGCGCGATTGGAGGAAATCCACGCCGACGGTTCGCTGAAACTATGGCTTGCGTCCTTCTCAGAAATGTTCTTCGAAGAGGATGTCAGCCGGGAGATTTCGCAGTTTGTCCGTGAAAAGATGTGCGAGCGCCTGAGAGATCCGGAACTGATCGAAACGCTGGTTCCCGAGGTGGGTGACTATGGCTTTGGCACACATCGCGTGCCGCTGGAGACGAATTATCTGGAAGTCTATCACTTGCCGCATGTCCATGCGATCAACGTGCGCAAGAATGCGATTTCCGAAATCGTGCCCGAAGGCATCAAGCTTGAGGACGGCACGGTGCATGAATGTGATGTCATTATCATGGCCGTTGGCTTTGACGCAGGTACAGGCGGGATGAGCCGGATTGATTTCGCCGGTCGCGATGGCATGACCTTGAGGGATGAATGGAACAAGGAAACCCGCACCTCGCTGGGGATGCAGGTTCACGGGTTCCCGAACCTCTTCATGACCGGCGCGCCACTGGCCCCGTCGGCGGCTCTGTGCAACATGACCACTTGCCTGCAACAACAGACCGAGTGGATCAACGGCGCTATCAAGTACATGCGCGACAATGGCAAATCTGTGATCGAACCCTCCGAAGCTTTTGAACGCGCTTGGATCGAACATCACGACGAGAACGTGAATGCATCACTCTTTTCCAAGACCGACAGCTGGTACAACGGCTCGAACATCGAAGGAAAGCCGAAGCGGTTCATGTCTTACACGGGTGGCGCAGGCACCTATAAGCAGAAATGCGATGACATTGCCAAAGACGGTTACCAGGGTTTCGAGATGGCCTAACTACTCTCCCGAACTTGGCCGCCGCTTCTTCGTGGCGGCCTTTTTCGACAAGACCCTCCAACCGCCAAAGACTGCCCGCAGGTAAGTCTGTATTGCGATGGCGGCGCGCCGAATTTTCTTCGAAACAGGCGGGTCAGGTGAGCCTGATCGGAAAACCCGCAATCAACCGCAATCATCTTGATCGGCAAATCGGGTTTCTTGAGCAACTCTGCCGCTTTTTCCAGACGGCGCTGCATGACAAAGCTGTAAGGTGGTATGCCGAAGCTGGCCTTGAAGCTGCGGGCGAACAGGCACGGGGTCATGCCCAGAACAGCGGCAAGTTGCGCGAGGTCCAATGGTTTAGAAAGATGCTGATCTATGAAATCTGTGATCAGACGCTGTTGAACGCGGGACAGCGCCCCTTTCGCGTCACTCACGCGCATACGAACTATCGCGTAGTTTCTCAGAAGATGGATGATCAGTCCCCGGGATACGGCGTCGACATATAGGGCGCCGCCCAGACACTCAGACTGCGTTTCCACGGCCAAAGCGCCCATAGCATTGGTCACCACAGGGTCCTGCGTGCGCAAAACATCCTCTAGTTCGACTTCTTCGATGTCCCTGCCGTAAATCTCGCTGGCAACTTGGGTCATCAGATCGGCAGAGAGGTAGACATGCGTCACCTCGATATCTTCCTGCCAAGTCCAATGCGCCGCTTGCGCACGGGTCAGAAAGGAAGCGGCACCCGGGCTGAGTGTTTCGCGGCTCCAGCGTCCGTCAAACCTGCGCTGCATGGGCGTGACCCCGTTGCGGTATCCCACGAGCAGAAAATCACGCATGGCAGGTACAATCACATCCTGCCCCTGATAGTGATAGGATCGCAGGGCGACATTGTTCCACCCCTGCGCTTTGCTGCACAGGCCCACACGGCCCGGCACGTAATCTGGCAAATCTTGCCAGCAGATCGGCTCCTTCATTCTGGCCTCCCTTGTAAAGGCAAGGGCGCAGAGACAACAGCCTCGCGCCCTTGCAGATCAGGTCCGTAGGTAGACTTCAGGCTGCTTGAGCGCTCGCCATGCTGCGGTACACGGCTGTTTCAAAGTCGAGGTAGCCAACAAAGGACACAGGATCACCAAAGGGCAAAATCTGCGTGCACCAGTAGCCGCCGACGCCGTTCTTACGATCAATCCAGTAGAAGCTGTTGGCCAATCCGGCCCAGCCAATGGACCCTGCCGGGCGACCAGTAGGGGCCTCTTCTTTGTTGACCATGAAGGTATAGGACCAGTCTTTCTCCTGTCCGGGGAAGAATTCTGCATCGTTTGACAAGGTCGGGATCACACCGGGCAGCATCGTCACCTTCTGAGGCGGCACCAACGCACCTTTGCAAGCCCAATCAACTGTCTCGGGCTTCAGGACGCGACCATTTGGACCATCACCGTCGTTCAGCCACATACGAATGAACTTCATATATTCTGGCACCGTGCCATAAAGACCATGACCGCCCATGTCGACCTCCGGGTTGTCCGGCAGGGCAAAATCGTCCATCGGCGTCAATGACATATCCTCACCGCGCGCATGAATCGTCGCAGATCGTGTTTTCATCTCGTCGGTGCGCGTAAAGGCAATGTCCTTCATGCCCAGCTGGTCAAATACGCGTTCGCGCATGACCTCGCCAAGGCGTTTGCCACGGATGCCCTCGACAACCTGTCCGACCCAGTCAATGTTGGTCCCGTATTCCCACTTCTCACCCGGATCGAAGAGCAGCGGTGTTTCGATAGCCGCCCGGCTGCAAGAGACAACAGATGGTTGGCCATGTTCCTCTGCCATGCGCTTGTAGGTTTCTGAGAAGAAGTCATAGCCAAACCCGCCTGTATGCAGCATCAGCTGGCGCGTAGTCACATCCGACTTTGGCGCACGCAATTTTGGTTGGCCGCTGTCTTCGAACCCTTCAATCACCTGAAGCTGACCAATGGCGGGGGCATACTCTTTTGCCGGGGCATCAAGATCCAGCAAGCCCTCTTCGACGCATTGCAAAGCTGTCGTGCCTGCGATGGCCTTGGTCGTCGAGAAAATAGCGCAGACCGTATCTTTGGTCATGGGGTCGCCCCCCAGCCTGCGCTCACCTAGTGCGCCTGAATAGATGTCTTTGTTGCGGTCGGTTGCCATGGCAATGACGCCAGGGACGCGGTTCTCCCCTTCGATGACACCGCGCAACACCGCATCACAGCTTGATTGCAAATTGGACATGTATTCCTCCCTTACCAATTTGGTCTTGAAGCGTACGCGCGGCCCAGAGCACCTGTCTGTTCTGTTTCGGAAAGTGACGTTCGAAATCGGAAGCGAACTAACTTCGCGCCAACGTTTGGGAAGGCGTCTCGCCAAAGCGGGCGCGATAGCTGCGTGCAAGAGCACCGATATTCACAAAACCCCAGCTACCCGCGATTTCGGTCACCGTGCGGTTACTTTCGGCAGCAAGCAGGTCGGCGCGGAGGCCATCAAGCCGACGATCTGCCAGAAACTCCCGCGGAGTGACGCCTCTAAACCTGCGAAAACCTTCAGACAGCGTGCGTGCACTGACCCCGACGCGCTGCGCGATGTCGCCAATCGACGGCGCAATGCGTGCTTCAGAAGTCATCATTTCTTCGGCACGTCTGACGTAATGCGGCGCGGCAGCCCGCGCACCTGTCTCAAGCGATACTCCCGCTTCGGCCGCCCATTCCTGTAGAAGATTGAGACAGATCAACTCCTCCAAGTGCCGCCCCATGGGGCCATTTGGATCGATGGGATGTTCCCCACCAATTGATCGCGCCACATATTCCAGCATCGCCAGCCAACGAGATCCCCGGCCCCCAAACTTGACGCGCTGGGTCCATAGCGCGTTGCCGGGCACATAACCAAACCATTTTCGAGCGGTTTCTTCCATCAAAGCATGTGGGATCGTGAAATTGAATTGAAGATGCTCTGGATCGGCATTGAGCCAGTAATCCGTCCGCGCACAATCGACGACAAAGCTTTCACCAGCCTGCGTCGTCGCGGGGTCAGACTGAAAATGGTGGCTCACCGCCCCTTTGAGGGTGGTGAGAACCAGAATATTACCAGCCTCAGGATCGAAGTCGTTTAAATGAACGCCGGTTCCATATGCAAAGCGCGATGCTTTGACACGACCGGTGTTACGGGAAAACATCGTGGCTGACGGGACCGTGTCCTTTTCAAGCGGCTCGACATGATAAGGCATATAGGTTGATCGACAAAACTCAGCGACCTCGTCCCAATCCTGCGAGCGAACGCGCTCACTACGGATCAGCGGGGCATTTATACTTTTAGCTGTAACCCAAGTATTCACCGTAAGTTCACCAATTTGTTGACAGTAAAGCTTATCGCAGATCGTCTGAAAATCAAATCAGACCAAGGTGCAGATGGGCTAGAACGCGTGGCCGTTATTCTTGATCGATCAGACTGCGGCTGGCACTCCACCATCGAAGAGTGAGCTTTCGCACATCTCATTAGTAACGAAGCACAGTTTCATGTGCGTTGCAGGTGCAATCCTGGATGCAAGATCGGTCATCAGAACATGTGACGCAAACGGTCGTTTTTGGCCGCGCGCCCTGCCCTACTCCGGATCAACCACATAGTTAGGACAAAAACCCCAGGCAAAACCTTTGCAGTTTTGGCAGGTTTTTGTCACAGTAAGGTATGATTATCGGATATGCCCGCGTCAGCACAGACGATCAAAGCCTTGATGCCCAGACCGACGCGCTGACAGCGGCGGGAGCTGACAAGCTGTTCGCGGACAAGATCAGCGGATCGAAGCGGGAAAGGCCCGAGTTGGACCGTATGCTGGAGCAGCTCCGCGAAGGCGATGTAGTGACCGTTACCAAATACGACCGCCTGGCGCGGTCCCTAAAAGACCTCTTGGAGATCGTTGAGGCGATCCGGGAACGCGGTGCCGGCTTCCGGTCCCTGGCGGAGGATATCGACACGACGACGCCGGCAGGCCGCCTAGTGTTTCACGTCTTCGCCTCCATCGCCCAGTTTGAGCGCGAGCGGATTTCCGAGCGTACCAAGGAAGGGCTTGCTTCAGCACGTAAACGTGGCCGGATTGGGGGCAGACCCCCTGCCCTAACAGCTGCCCAGAAGGCCGAGGTTTGCCGTATGCGAGACGAAGAGCAACGCTCGATCTCCGAGATTGCGCGGCTTTTCAAAGTAAGCGAGCGGACGGTGCGACGGGTTTAACCGACCTCTGCCAAGACTCCCGAAATTTGCCGCCACTGCCTTTCATTGGAGGAAAACTTACCCCATACATCTTTTTTTAGCTGAGTTACCTTCCCGACGTCATCAATATCTATCGTCGGGTACAGTTCCAGATACTCCTGCCCCTGAAAACTCTCCCCTGAAAACACGAGTGGAAAAACATACGTTCGTGGTGCGGAATGCGCATTGCCATCGAAGAACCCCATTTCCCACGGGCACCATTTTGATAGGCTCGAGTTCTTCGTGTGCAGGTAGAACATCAAGCTACACTGCTTCATTCTTTGGCGAAGGTAATCAGCCGTCCTTTTTGTAACCATGCTTCGGTCAAGCTGCGGATCGTTGATCCAATCCACATAGACAGAGAAGCCCTTTTCTTCCAGAATTTGCTTCGCACCAAGGACGTACTTATCATCCATCTTCGAATGGGAGAGAAAAACGTCGAAGGACGTGGCACTTGTGTTAACGGCATCCTTGAGGATGCGCTCAATGCCTACGTATCGTCCAGAAAGTGCACGATCCGCCGCTAACAGCGCCTGACCAATAGTCACGACGCTCATGCTACCTTCCTACATCGGCTGCCGCTTGCCGCACCCAGGATGAGAAATTCGCTCCACCACCCTGCGTCTTGTAGCAATACAATCCGGCGTAGCGTGAAAGCCTAATCACAGTGGTGTCGTGTGGCTTGACCCACGTTGCGGGAAGGTCCACTGCCTGTGTGTAGTCATCGTACTTCACCCAATTTCCGTTCTTCCGTTCGGCCAGACGTATCGCCCCACCCGCGTTGTAGACTCCCATATAGTCGAGTGGATTAGGTCCCTCTTGAGAAACATATCCCTGCTGATTTCCCATGAGATTGATCTTCACGGCCAACAGTCCGTTTCCTTTGACAACCGACCTAGCAAGTTCGTAGCGAACCCAACGTCGCTCATACGTTGCCGCCCCGACCAGCACACAAGTCACAGAAGTGTTTTTGATACCTTCGCGAATAAGGCTTTTGAGAGATTCCGGCCCTGTTCGCCGGGAGCTCTCCCAAATACTGCCATCAAAGAAACCCTCAGATTCTCGCGTGTTCTCGTGGTTGTATCGCCATGAGTTGCGAACCTGGTTCACTTTCCAAATGTCGTTTTGGTAGTGGAACGAAAAGAAGACCCGCCGCTTAGCAGGTTGAGCGGGCATAGCCCCAAAAATACTAGCCATTTAAACCCCACAAAAAATCAACGCTGCGACTGCTCCTAATGACAGGAAAATCGCCAGATAAAACCAACTCACAGACCAAGACAGCGCTAGGCGAAGAACTGAAGACGTGTCTTGCATGAACGGCGTAGCTTCAAGACTATAGGCTTCGATCTCTTCCCCTCTTCGTACGTGATCGAAGAGCTTTCGATAGGCCCGCTCGAGGCGCAAATATTGCGCATCCATGAGCCAAAAAATGATCATCGGTACTACAGCCGCAACCGCGTAATATGGAGAAGGCGTTTCCACGGTCGCCATGACAGCAACAGCCGCACTCCCAAACGTCGCCGCAAGAGCTTTGAGAGTGAATGAATTTGCCCCCATTCTTGTTATAACGCCTTGAAGCATCGTTAGATGCGCGATCCGGATACTTTCATCATGGTCCTTGTTTCCCGACATGCTACTTACCTCGCCGCAACTGCTGCGATGTGGCCAGCAAACTCGGTTACAAAAGTCTTGAGCGACGTAAGATCACTCATACTCGTGTGCCGACCATCATCGACAGCTTCACGCGGGGACGCCATTAGAGCTGTGCTGGTATAAAGCCCTTCCTGCACGAGACGCTTGCATAGGATATCATAGCGCTCGATGTAGGATGCCCCTCGAAAGACCGGATCAACGCGAAAATGTGGTTCTTTAACGCTGACTGGGACAGTCGATGCTTCACATTCTTCAACAAGCATGAGCCATCCCAAGAACGGGCGCGCGGCGTCCTTGCCAAACGCTCCTTCACGATAGGCTGTCCAAAGATCATGCGCACTACCCATGACTTCCTCGGACCGATTATTGAAATTGTTGCCGAATGACGGCCCAACTTGTGATTTGAACTCGAGCGCCGCGATGAGCTGGCCACGGTGCATGATGAGCATGTCCCATTCTTTCGTTGGTCGATAAAAACCTGGCAGAACAAGGACCTTCTTCTTTACGCAAATCTCCGCGTCCCAAAGTCCATTCGCTTCAACAAGCAACTGCACCATGCCGACAAATCCGTCGAGATTCTTGCCCGCCGTAACAGCACCTCGCGCTCCTGCATCCTGCGTCCCGGCTTCCGCCTGTTTCGAAAGTGCGGCTTCACGGTTGCCCCAGAAGAGCTTTACCGCTTCCTGAGCGTGGGCTTTGTAGTTCGCCAGATCAAGACTCACGCTACTGTATCCCCTTCAATCAATTTCATTTCGTCGGCGGAAAGGCCATAGAGACTTGCAACAATCTCGTTGAGTTCATGCCGGTCGTTAGTTTCGGAAAAACGCTTCAAACGATCTCGCATTTCCACGCTAACGCTATCCCACCGGGGCAGCCGGATGCGCCGAAGATATTGCGCCTGGAAACGCAAATATCCGCCGCGCATCTTGGTCGAATAGAGCGAGACGAAAAGGCGCGCGATACCTGAGCGCATAACGGCCTGTAGCGCGTGCACGTCCCACTCGTCGGACGTGATGAAATACAGGTTATGGTGCGGATAGAGCTTACCGCCTTCATAAACGATAGAAGCATCCCCTTTGATGTCAGGGATCAGAAGTTTCTCGCGCTTGGCCAGATCGGGATAGATGCGATCAATCGTGCGGTACCAATTCTGTGGTGCCTTGGTCGCCACATGTCGCTTCGCGATCTGCTCATAGCGCTCGTCTAGGTAGCCCTTGAGCTTTGGAAAGTCCTCGAGGCTGACAAGTTTGCCATCATCACCAAAGGGATTGATCACTCCCCTGCCCCGCCATTGAACATGCCCCTCGAGAATGTCTTTGGTCATGACCAGGGGAAGCTTTCGGGACGGCTCAACATCGAGCTCTTCAAAGTCTCCGATGAATGCCTTGTCTGCACCAGTTGCAACGCCGATCCCGACCTTGCATCCGGCTTCTTCGATTGCGGGAAGCCTGGACTCGAGGCGGCGCACAAGCGCGAGTGCGTCAAAGTCGTCCAGAATCCAGGGCTCTCCGCCTGCCGCGATCTTGTCGATCTCGCGTACGCGGCTTGACGTCTTAAGCTTCGGCTTCGTCAGCTCGCGTGCCAAACGATCGAGGACCTTCCCATTGATTTCTGGTCTGGCAAAAACCCGCGTGACGTTGTTCTCCTGACTTGAGCCAGAACGCTCGATCACCGTAATTGCGGGATAGGCACTAACCTCCGAGTGGAACGCGTCTGTGCCGACCATATCAACATAGGTTGCTAGGTGATAATCCTTGCTGACAAGCTCACGCAGCTTCTTGCCGTATCGGTTTTTCATCCACCGATCAGCGCAAATGAAGCTTAGCTTCCCCCCTGTCGCTAAGTTCCGAAGGGATTTCTCAATGAACGGCACATAGATGTCTGCCCGATCATAGATTGTGCTGTAACGCTGACGATATTCTCCCATGAGAACGTCAGGGATCACTTCTTGGCGCAGATAGGGTGGGTTGCCGACAGCGTGGGTGAAATCTTGGTCGAACTCGCAGAGCAGAAAGTCACCCTGTGTAAGCCAGGCGTTCAGTAGACCGTCTATATCTTTACTAAGAACACCCTGCTCTATCATAAGCTTTCGTAGCGATTGTCGGTTCCGTTCAAAGGTTTCTCGATGGAGCTCGACACCACGGATAGCAGGTTTGAGTTTTTCAACGCTAAGCCCGTCTGGCTCGCGTTGAGCGGATGCTAATAACCGCTCAACGGCTGGGAGAATAAAGTCGCCGTCTCCGAAAGACGGCTCGAGTAGGCGGTATGACGTAAGATTCTGATCGACCGTGTATCCAACCAAGTCGAGAATGAAATCAACAACTTCTCGCCTAGTATAGATCGCACCGCGCTCTTCAGCACCGCTTTCGCTAGCCAAACGCTCAACAGCCTCCGCCACCGGGCACAAGCTATCAAAGAACGGGTCTAAGGCTAATGACTCTGACATATCACCCCCCCCACTAGAACATAAAGTGAACATAGGGGAAGCCATCGGCAGAGTCATTGATCTTCCCATTTTTCCCACATCTGCTCGATTAACTGCCCCTGTGTGATGCCAAGCCGTTCCGCTTCAGCAGCGATTGCCTCCCCTACCTTAGGAAAAACCTTCGGATGTAATTGATGGGTCCGAGGGCTAGGTTTGCGTCCAGGTTTCTTTCTTGGGGTCCTGTCAAGGAAACCTCTTGCCTCTCCAACTTCATCGACGCGCCGAACTTCCTCAACGGTCGTATCCTTTGGCCGCGCTTTTAGACCTGCAAGCCTATTTGAGCCGTTCATAAACCGCCTCCGTGAACGCTTGGGCGTTCAATATTGCTTTGTCCACTTTCCCACCCGTCATCATTTCAGGATCGTTCATCATCGCTGTCAGGTCGTTGCCATAAGCGAAGAGCTCAGAAAATGCAGCGCGCGCAACCAAGGACGGTTCAATCACATCGATCCCTGCCCCACTTAGTTGTTGTTCCAACTCCTTCTGGACGCGGCTTTTGACGGCTGCGCTGGTTTTGGTCAGCACCACAGCATGACGGATTGACCGCCCAAGCGCTTCTTCTTCTTCGCGAACCAACGCCAACGCTTCGGAGCCGATCTCTGCGTCCAGCGCTGTCGGCTGCATCGGGACAATCACCAAATCCGCCTGGGAGATCGCGCGGCTGACAAGCTGGGAGGCAACCCCTTCGAGGTCCACAATGACGATCTTGCCGTCACCATCCGCGCTCCGGATGGTAGGAACGATCTCTGATCGACCAACATCGCTCTTCAAGGTCACACCGGAAGGGGCACCATGGGATGCCCACCGGGTAAGAGACTTGTTCGGGTCACAGTCAAGAACCGTTACATCCGCGCCCATGCGAGCGAACTCAGACGCCAGAAGAACGGTGCATGTCGATTTTCCAACCCCACCCTTGGGGCTTGCCATAACGATAACGGGCATTGCTCGATCCTGCCAATTTGTTGTTACCGGATTTATATCTTATACCGAAAATAAATCCAATACCGGATTTAAAACTGTTACCGGATTTATTTCCATTACCGGTTTTTTATCTCAAGGCCTACCTCGCTTCTCAAACCACTTTCGGCAAAAACCAATGAAAGCTCGGTCAGCGTTTCGGGGTGGCTCTACGCACCAGTCTCGCCACTCACGCTCTAGGAAACGCACGTCCCAACCAGGCGCGGCATGACGGGCTTCCTCATAAGTGTCGGATTGCAGAGGTGGAATACTGCCCTCAACAAGCTGGGGAGGAGACATCGTACCCCGATTTTTGAAGATCACCATGTCGGATTCATCATCAAATTCAACATGATAGTCCGGAAGGTGATCGTGTTCCGCGAGTTGCCGGATCATCTGCCGGAAGCGCTTCTGAGGGCTTTGAGAGCCGGTCTTAAGCAGTAGCTTTGCCAGTGTGATGCGCCAGGTTTTCTGCTGTCCACAATGCTTACGGGCGATCTCGTACACCCTTCTTTCAATAGGTTTTCTTAGACGGAAGTAGTCTCTGTGGAGGGTCAAAACCTCTTCGTTGCGGATTGCGTTGAAAACCCAGTCTGACAGCTTCACTTCACACCAGAGAAGACGGCCATCAAGGCCATGTTTCCGGCGGATTGAGGACGCGTCGATCAGGCCGAAACCGTCAACTTGCTCCTCGTCTCCGGTGACAATGTTCGTTCTGATTCTAGTCCCTTCGAGACGATCAAGTGCATCGAGCAGGGACTGATATTCCCGGCCACTTGTGCCCCGGTTAGTGAAGATGAGCAGCTCTCTTGAGTTGATGCGGACACGAGGCGAAACGGCTTCGCCTTCCTTCAGCTTCGCCATGATCTGACTTATGCAGTAGATTAGAATGTCCTTGTCATAAATCGTCGCCAGACCTTTAACGCTCGGCGTGATCTGAAGCCATTTATCGCCATTCTCATAGCGCTTGACTGTCGTCTCCGGCTTCTTTGAGAGTGAATAGAACGGATGCTCCATGTGCTGCATCACATCCTTCAGGACAGCGTCAGCGACATCACAAATGAACAGATCGTGCTGCGGATGACGATCCGGCAGGAGCGGGGCAAGAGCATTCGTGTTATCAGTTACCATGAGTCGACATTCGTGGTTTTAGTTACCGCAGTCAAGATTCGTGTTATCAGTTACCAAAAGCAGGATTTCAGTTACCGAGATTCGTGTTATCAGTTACCAAAGATCAGAGTAAGCAGAACATTTTCAAGTACTTACACGAATTCCATGCACACGTAACACAGATTCTAACACATATATAACACCCAGCTTCACACGCAGAACTGAACCAGAACCTACATAACTCGAAGCTCCTTCACAGAACACGCCCCTCACCTTTGCAGGGGAAGGGCGCTCGGAGCTATCTCCGTTCACGGTCATCGGCGTCCCCGCCTGTACCGCAGAGACATCCTACCATGATATCTTTGTTCCATAAATATCCCGGAGGTGAATGCCCCTTCGGGGCAGAGGAGGCAGAGCCTCCTGACCGTCCGCGGCGGCCTATTGCTTAGAAATGGCTAAGGCGGCAGATCGAACGCCTTTCTTCATTCGTTGTACCGGACGCAGATGTGCGTGCCGGTTGTTGTTATGGTCCAGGCATACCCAACCATCAGCTCGCATGAGACCTTTGTGGTGCCCAAGAGAGCGGGAAGCGTGAGCGTCATCACAAGGGCGAGGACAAGCGCACCCAGCCCAAACAAAGGCCACCGAGACTTCCATTGCTTCAGCTTCTGTTCCCGTTCCCAAAGCTGGCGCTGAGCCTCTGTCCGGTCCTGATCCGCCTTGCTGAGAACCTCTCGGGTGTAGCTTGATACTTTGAGCAGATCACTGGACGTCTGTTTGATATCTTTCATCCGCTCTTCGAGTCGTTTGTCGATCACTTCGACCGCATATTCCGCATACTGGTCCGGGTCCGTCTGATCCTGCGTAGCCTTTGCAGCGCGCCGGGCCTCATTTGCCGCTGTGGTCGCATGATTGACGGCCTTGGTCTGTTCCTGAACGTAATCGTTCATGTCCAGGACAAGGTTGCCAAGCCGTTCGAGCGTTTCGCGCAGCTCACCGTCAGAAAGCGGGGCAGGGGAGGCGGCATCGTCAGACATAGCGGGTCACTTTCTCATCAATGGGCCTGCGGCGGAAACAGCCCCCGGAA
>CAKZXZ010000217.1 GCA_937883775.1 uncultured Paracoccaceae bacterium | reverse complement strand
ACCGTGTCGCAGAACTTGCGCGATGCGGGTGCGGTCATGTTGGGCAAGCTCAACATGGATGAGTTCGCGATGGGGTCGTCCAACGAGACCTCTGTTTATGGCGATGTGGTCAATCCGTGGAAAGTGGATGACCGGAACTTGACGCCGGGTGGGTCTTCGGGCGGGTCAGCGTCGGCTGTGGCAGCCGATCTGTGTTTGGCGGCGACGGGGACGGACACGGGCGGCTCGATCCGCCAGCCTGCGGCGTTCACGGGGATCGTCGGGATCAAACCGACCTATGGCCGTTGTTCGCGCTGGGGTGTTGTCGCGTTTGCGTCCTCGCTGGATCAGGCGGGACCGATGACCAAGACCGTGCGCGATGCGGCGATCATGCTGGAAGCGATGTGCGGACATGATGCGAAGGACAGCACCTCAGTCGATATGGCAGTGCCGAATTTTGAGGCCGCTCTGGACGGCGACATCAAGGGCAAGACCATCGGCATCCCCAAGGAATACCGCATGGACGGGATGCCGGGCGAGATTGAGGCGCTGTGGTCGCAGGGCACCGAAATGCTCAAGGACGCTGGCGCGAAGGTCGTCGATATCAGCTTGCCGCACACGAAATACGCGCTGCCTGCGTATTATGTGATTGCGCCGGCGGAGGCGTCCTCGAACCTCGCGCGGTATGACGGGGTGCGCTATGGGCATCGGGCGAAGCTGTCTCAAGGTGATGGCATCACCGAGATGTATGAAAAGACCCGCGCCGAAGGGTTTGGCCCCGAAGTGCAGCGCAGGATCATGATTGGCACATACGTGCTGTCGGCGGGCTTTTATGATGCCTATTACAATCGCGCGCGCCGGGTGCGCACGCTGATTAAAAAGGATTTTGAGGACGTTTTTGCCCAAGGCGTGGATGCGATCCTGACGCCCGCGACGCCGTCTGCGGCCTTTGGTTTGGGTGAGATGAAAGACGCCGATCCGGTGCAGATGTATCTTAACGATGTCTTCACGGTCACCGTGAACCTTGCCGGTCTTCCGGGCATTTCAGTGCCTGTAGGCCTTGATAAAAAAGGGCTTCCGCTGGGCCTGCAGCTGATCGGCAAACCGTTCGAGGAAGGTGAGTTGCTGCAATTCGCCCACACCCTTGAGCGGGCGGCAGGTTTTGTAGCAAAACCCGAAAAATGGTGGTAATCTGCGCCTTAAAAGTACGAGGCAGAGACAGATTATGCGTGGATTTATTGCGGTCATGGCGGCAGCGGGACTTGCTGCTTGTTCGCCAGCAGTGCCCGACAGCAACCCCGACCGGGGGGCTGGCGTGGGTTTCGGCAGCTATTCGGAATACCAACAGCATCAGATCGACCGGGAGCGCGCCTTGCAAGGCCAAAGCCTTCCGTCTGCAGCGCCGGTCACAGCGCAAACGCTTGATCCGCAAGCGCCTTTGGCTGGGTCCGGCCCAACGGTGACACCCGCCCAGACCGCCATTGCGCAATCCAATGCGCCGCGCAGTGCGGTCCCTGCGCCGACGCAAACTGTGGCCTCTGCGCCTGCTGGTTCGGATGAGGCGGCGGAGATTGCGGCAAGCACCCGTGCGGCGCTGAACAATTCGGGTTCGGACCCGCTGCAGGCCAGCCCGTCGAACCCGGCACCGGCTTTGGTGAACAATCCCGGCATTTCGGATGAGCAGGATTTTGACGCTGTGTCGTCGCGCCAGACCATCGAATCCGATGCTGAGCGTCGCGCACGTCAGGCTGCGCAATATCAGGTCGTGGCACCGACCGCTGTGCCGGAGCGCGCGGATACGGGGCCAAACATCATTCAATACGCGCTGTCGACGCGCCACGCCAAGGGCCAGCAGATCGTGCGCCGGGTGGGCTTTAACCTGGCCAACAAGAACGCGCGCAATTGTGCAGGCTTTGAAAGCGACGATGCCGCGCAGGAAGAATTCCTGAGGCTGGGTGGCCCGAACCGGGATCGCTTGGCGCTGGATCCGGATGGTGACGGGTATGCGTGCGGCTGGGATCCTGCGCCGTTCCGTCGGGCGATCAACAACTGATCCAGCGACACTCCCCCAACTTTGGGCCGCGCCGGGATGGCGCGCGGCCCGATATGATTGTGCTGCACTACACTGCGATGCTGTCAGCTGAGGCCGCGTGTGAGCGGTTATGTGATCCCGAGTTTGAGGTTTCGGCACATTATCTGATTGGACAGTGCGGGACGGTTTTCCAACTGGTCGATGAAGAGATGCGGGCCTGGCACGCGGGCGCTGGTCAGTGGGGAGACATCACGGATGTGAATTCCCGCTCGATCGGGATTGAGTTGGACAATGACGGCTTTTCGCCGTTCTCCGCGCCTTTAATGGATGCGCTGGAGGGGCTGATGCCGGGGATCATGGCGCGCTGGGACATTCCGGCGGCAAATGTCATTGGCCATTCGGACATGGCACCGGGGCGCAAATGTGATCCAGGCGCGCGGTTTGATTGGGCGCGTTTGGTGCGTGGTGGTCTTGCCGTGGGCAGCGTCGCGACTGGCGATGTGGTGGATCAGGCGGTGTTTGCGGCGACTTTGACCCGGATCGGCTATCCGCTTTGTGATCCTGAGATACGTTTGGCGGCGTTTCGTTTGCGCCACAATCAAGGGGCAACCGGGCCATTGAACGGCACCGATTGCGCGCGAGCGGCTGCTTTAACAGTCAACGCTGCCTCTTCCCATTAAGTCGTGGGTCTAGAATGACAGACCGGAGATAGGCGCAAGCTTCAGCTAAAGTCAGGGTTGAGCCCAATGTGCATGACGCTGCGGCGCGTCTGAGTGGCAGCTATTCGTCTATCCCGGTCCGATCATCCCAATCGAGGTCCGGTTGCTGTCCGACGATGTTATGTGGATTGTGATCGCCGTCATTTACGTAGTAGCCGTAGCGAATCTCCTGGAAATCAACTGTTTGGCGAACCCCTGGAATTTGAAAGATTTGGCGGGCGAAACGCCATAGGTTCGTGTAGTCAACAAGCCGCCGTCGCGTGCAGCGAAAATGTGTCGCGTACACTGTGTCAAATCTCACAAGTGTGGCGAAGAGCCTGATGTCGGCGAGCGTCAGAGCATCCCCGAACAGAAAGGTCTGGTCGTCGAGGCCCTGCTCCAGCCCATCGAGCGTGGAAAAAACGAGGTCCACCGCCTCATCATATTCATCCTGCCGCTGAGACTTCCCAGCGCGATAAACCGCGTTCGACAGTCCGTCGAATATATGCTGCGTCAGATTGTCGATTTCTTCAGCGCGGTCTTTCGGACGCAGTTCAATCCTGTGGCTGATCGCATCAAAGGTCAAGATGATGTCCGCCGACGAGTTGGACAGGATTTTGTTGTGCGCTGCATCCCAAAGGACAGGAACGGTGGAGCGTCCTGTATAGTCAGCAATTGTCGAAGTGTAGAGCTGATGTACATATTTGAATTCCGACCGGCTTGGAAGCGGCCCGCCGGGTAACAAGCCATAGCCTTCTATGCGTGGACCCCCTGCCCACTGGATGCCGACTGTTTCATTCAAACCAGAAAGTACCAGTGCGAGGACAGCACCGTGTGACCAAGGACAGCTTGCTGATGCAATCAGAAAGAAGCGCTTTTTCTGTCTGCCGATGCTTTGGTATGCCTCGCTATCGATTGATGTCGGTAATGCGGTTTGTTCTCGCCGAAAAGTGCCGGAAACCATCGAACGATCTGCGGTGTCGTCCCATTTTCCATCGACCAACATGCCCATCTGCGCAACCACCTCAGTGTTTTCGGGAAAGATAAGGATTTGCCGATCACATTGAAAGCGGACATTGGGGTAATCGCAGCGAACGACCGCTTAGTCCCGCAAAGCCGCATTTGTTGCAGTCCGGGATATAGACCGGCTTTGGTCTCCAGATGTGAGCATTTGCAAAACTCCTACTTCAAGCCGACGCTTTATGAGCACTAAGGTACACGTTGTGTCGGGTCGGGGTGCGTTTCGCTCCACAGATTGACGGGACGTAGCGCGGGGCGTAAGTCCCGACACGCACGGATGGCTGGATGGCCGCGGCGTTTCTGCGTCGAGGAAAGTCCGGACTCCCTGAAACAACGGTGCCGGGTAACGCCCGGGCAGGGCAACCTGACGGACAGCGCCACAGAGAACAGACCGCCTTGCATGCAAGGTAAGGGTGAAACGGTGGAGTAAGAGCCCACCGCGGGACGGGCAACCGGACCGGCATGGCAAGCCCCACCGGGAGCAACGCCGAATAGGGACCTCGCGCCGCGTGCGGCAGGGACGTTTCAGCCCAGAGGTCCGGGTTGGCAGCTAGAGGCGCAGGGGTAACCTTGCGTTTAGAGGAATGGTCATCGAAGGGCGGCAACGCCTGGAACAGAATCCGGCTTATAGGCCGTCCGTGCATATTTTCCGAAGCTTTGCGATGCAGGCCCCGAATCCGGTTGACAGGGGGCGGGTGATCCTTAAAAGGCGGGCTTCAAGGTTTATCCGCGAGGGGTGTGCTCTCGCGATCAGGAGACACGACCCATGGCGAAGCCGACCACGATCAAGATCCGTCTGAACTCGACCGCGGGCACGGGCCATTTCTACGTGACGAAGAAAAACGCACGCACCATGACTGAAAAGATGGTGGTACGGAAATATGATCCTGTGGTTCGCAAGCATGTCGAATACAAAGAAGGCAAGATCAAGTAAGCCATCTTTCTGACAGACAGAGTTTTAAGGGCCACGCAGCGCGCGTGGCCTTTTTCGTTTTGGAGACTTGGTTCGTTTTGGAGACATGGTATGACTGACGATGATACCCGCGCAGGTTTTCGGATCCGCCCGGCAACGCCGGCCGATACCAGCGCTGTGGATCAGCTTTTGGGGCGCAGTTACCCCAAGCTGCTGCGGCCGGATTATCCGCCCTCGACGCTGGTGTTGGCCTTGCCTGGGATGACGAAAGCGCGCCCGTCGCTGCTGGCGTCGGGGACGTATTATGTGGCCGAAGGGCAGAACGGGCAGCTTTTGGGGGCGGGCGGCTGGACCCGGAATGCGCGCCGGGGGCGCGGCGATATCCGCCATGTGGTGACCGACCCGCGTGCCCTGCGCCAAGGCATCGGCCGCGCGCTGATGCAGCACAGCTTTGCGGTCGCAAAAGCCAGCGGCGTCTTTGAGTTGGAATGCTGGGCGACGCGCACGGCGGTGCCGTTTTATAAAGCTGTCGGCTTTGAGGTGTTGGGGCCGATGGAGGTGACGCTGAGCACGGGCGTTGCGTTTCCTGCGATACGGATGGAGCGGGGGCTTTAGGTAGGGATTGCGCTTTGCGCTTGCGCGCAAATCGCCTGATGCGAGGGCTCTGCCCTCGCGCTCCCGCGGTATTTCAGGACAAAAGAAGCCGGGGCGTTCACGCAGGCCTGATGAGACGTGATTGGGCTGGGGGCGGCTTTGCGGTGAGGGTGTGGGTGATTTTTGACGCTGTTTAAGGACATTTCATGACCCCTGCTTTCAAGACCCTTGCCTCTCCTTTGGCTTTTGCGGCTGCGTTGTCACTGTCCGGTGCAGGTGCGCTTTGGGCGCAAGACGGCGCGCCTTTGCCCGATTACGTGATCGCAGAGTTCGGCGCGCCGCCTGTGATCCCGGACGGGCCTTTGCCCGAGACGGTGCAGCGTGCGGTGAAGATGGCCTTTGTCGACAGTGTGACCCAATCGACATGGGGCCGCGATCAGCGGACAGCTTTGGCCGAGGTGGCAGCGTCGGGGGATCCGCGGCTGGCCTGGATCGTCAGCGATCTGATGCGGTTTTCGAATGGGCCGGATTTGACGGCAGCGCTGGCGGAGGCCGCGACAGGCCTTTTGGGCAAAGAGATCCCGACCCGCAATGCCTGGGGTGTGGTGACCGATCATCTGATCGCATGGGATATCCCTGCGCCGCCTGATTACCTGGAGGCCAAGCGTGCGATTTTCACCAATCTGATCCCCGGCTGGGACCGGATTTTTGTCGAAGGTGATATCGACTGGCGGATGGTGTCCTGGGGCGGTGTGCTGATTGATGATCGTGTCTATGACACCACGGACGAGCGGTGCAATTGCATCCCGGCGGCGGATAATCCGGAGGTCATAAGTGCTGTGGAGGCGACGTGGCTGGACGATGATGACATCGTGTTTGGCATCGAGATTGACGGAGAGGCCCGTGCTTATCCGCGCCAGATCATGGAAGTGCGCGAGATGGTGAATGATACGCTGGGTGGGCGCGATCTGGGCATTCCTTACTGCACGCTGTGCGGGGCGGCGCAGGCGTATTTCACGGATGAGTTGCCAGCAGGGATCGAGCGGCCGGTGCTGCGGACCTCGGGACTGCTGATCCGGTCAAACAAGGTGATGTATGACGTGAACAGCTATTCGGTGTTTGATACGTTTCTGGGCACCGCGGTGACCGGACCTTTGGCCGAAAAGGGCGTCGCGCTTGAGCAAGCCAGCGTCGTGACGTCTGAGTGGGGTGCGTGGAAAGAGGCACACCCCGACACGACCGTCTTGGCCGAAGAGCTGGCGCTGGGGCGGGATTTTGATTTTCGCAACGGGCGCGATGCGGATGGGCCGATTTTCCCGGTCGGCGACGTTGATCCGCGCTTGCCGGTTCATGAGGATGTGATCGGGATCGTGACAGCCTCTGGCACACCGGTGGCGTTCCAGCGCAGTGCGGCGATGGTGGCCTTGCAGAGGGGTGCCAAGATTTCTGTCGAGAATGTCCGCTTGGTGCTTGATGCTGGCGGAATCAAAGCCGTTGACGCGGACGGGAGTGATCTGGGCAGCCACCAGGCGTTTTGGTTTGCGTGGTCGCAATTCCATCCAGATACGGTGCTTTGGCAGGGGTAGGGCGGGTCTACCGCAGCGCGCTGAGGATGCTGAGGGGGTTGGCGTAGTCGTCGGTCCAAAGCCGTCCGCCATCGCTTTGCACGGCGCGCCAGTTGCCGTCTTTCAGGATGCTTTCGACATCCGTATCCGGGCGGGCCAGCATCACGACAGAGCTGGCAGAGGCGCCTTGCAGATATTGCGTTTTGGTCAGCGGCTCTTGATGCAGCCAGATCTTCAGGCCAAGGGCTGCGGCAGAGCGCGCGAGGGGCACGTCGATGTCATAAAAGCGGTTCGAGATGTGATAGAGCACGACGCCGTCTTTGGTTGTGCGATCAAGGTATAGCTGCATCGCCTCGGTCGTGGTCAGGTGGACGGGCACCGAGTCCGAGCTGTAGGCATCGATCACAACGACGGACATTTTCAGATCATCTTGTCCTTCCAGAACCACGCGAGCGTCGCCCAGATAGGTCGGCTGATCGCCGGCGCAGGCAGACATGTAGCTGAAAAGGGCCGGATCGCGGGCGATCTGATCGACCATGCTGTCGATCTCGTAATAGTGGTAGGTCTGGCCAGGGGTGCGGTAGCAAGCCAGCGCCCCGATGCCGAGGCCGACAATGCCGATGTCAGAGGCGTCGCGTGCCAGATCGCTTTGTAGAACCTGCGCCATGGGCAGTTCGGGGTGATAATAGGAGAGCGGCACCGGGCGCTGGGCTGTCAGATCGTCAAGGCGTTGGATGCCGTGCACGGTTGTGCCATTCATATACAGTCGTAACCCGCGGGCGTGGTCATCGCGCACCATATGGGCGCCGAAAAAGCTGCGATCGACGAAATGAGCGCCGTTGAATTGCAAGAAGGTGCCAGAGGCTGTCACGGCGATCATCGCGACGGCGAAGGTCACAAGCGGGCGGGCGAGAAGCAGCGACAGGCCCAGGGCGGCGCCTGCGACGCCGATCAGAAGGCTTGCGTTTGATGTGAGCACTGCGAGCGCAAGGAACAGCCCTCCGGCAAGGGCGCCAAGCGCTTTGATCCGGCGCGCGGCTGTCGGGCTAAGTGTGGGGCGGTTCAGGAAAAGCGGGATGATCGCGGCCATCACGACGGTGGCCGAGCCTTCGCGCATCGTGTCGAATACGGTTGGCGCGATGATTGAATTGAACAGACCGCCCAAGGCGCCACCCACCGACATGACCAGATAGAAGGTCGTCAGGTTCCCGGCATCGGGGCGCGCAAGGTACAACTGGCGATGTGCGTAAAGTGCGATGGCGAAGAAGGCAAAGATCAGAGCGGCGACCATGACAAGCTTGCCGGTGCTGAGCGCGCTTGTTGTGAAGACATAGATCAGGAAGACCACGCTGAAGCCGCTCAGCGCTTTCAGCCACGGATCCGGTAGGATCGCGCGGGTGCGGAAGGTCAGCACGAATGTGGCCAGAAAGAGCGCCAGTGGCAGGACCCAGACCATCGGGATCGTGCCCATATCGGTTGAAATCTTGGAGGTGACCGCCAGCATCAGCGAAGATGGCACGAAGGCTAGCAGCAGCCAGATCGCGATTTGATCGGCGGTGATGGGTTTGGCGCTGGTGTGGGTGTGGGCCCGTGTTGTGGCCGCGTCGGTCTTGCGTGCGAAGAAGGTCCAGGCGATGGCCATCAGGCACATGCCGAAGGCGATAAAGCCGATGGTCCAGCCTTGGCCGATGGCCGTTGCGCCGAAGATCGGTTCGGCGACCAGAGGAAAGGCCAGCAGCGACACCATCGAGCCGAGGTTTGAAGCGCCGTAAAGGAAGTAGGGATCATCGCCAGAGGGGGCTCCGGAGCGGCGATACCAGGCCTGGATCAGAGGTGCGTTGGCTGACAGCACTGCAAAGGGAAGGCCGACGCCCAAGGCGAAAAGCCCCTGCGTTTGCAAGGTGATTGGGCCGTTTGGATCAAAGACCCAGCCTTCGGGGATGGCCAGTGGCAGGAACAGTAGTCCAAGCGCCCAGAAAGACAGATGAACGCCCAATTGCCAGCGGATCGGGACGTAGCGGACCAGAAGGTGGGCATATAGGTAGCCGCAGATCAGCACAGTCTGGAAAAACAGCATGGCCGTGGTCCAGACGGCGGGTGCGCCGCCGATGACGGGCAGCACGAGCTTGGCAAAGAGCGGCTGTACGAAGAACAGCAAGGATGCGGATAGAAAGATCGTCACTGTGAAAAGTGCGATCAGGCCACGGCCGTCGCGTGCACGCGCAGCACTGCCGGGGAGTGAGACATCAGACATTGCAAGCCACCCTTTGAAATGCGGACCCTCGGTTGAGGGGAGATCCGGGGTAGTTTGGCGGCTCTTTTAGGTCGAACTAAGGCAGCGTTTGGCCGAAATGACGGCTGATTTTG
>CAKZXZ010000216.1 GCA_937883775.1 uncultured Paracoccaceae bacterium | reverse complement strand
CAGACTGCTGCGTTCGCAGGAATCCAGCGCTTGGAATCTGTTGCACAAACCAGCCATTTCGCGCGGCTGGGGCCGGTCAGAAGCCTTTCAGAATCGTGCCGTCGTTATCGGATGTTGCTGGCGGGGAGGGGGCGCTGATCCTGCCTGGCGTGGAACCCCGGTCAGAATCCACTGTTTTTGGCGCATAGGTCTTTCAGGGGGTTGTGTCCGTCATACGGACGAACGGGACTTGTGCCAGTGCAGCTATTGCTGACGCAGCATTTTGCTTGCATGTGCGGCATAAAAGTTGTCGAGAAGCAGCGCCGTCACTGGAACGGTCATTCGAAAACGGTGTCCCGTGCAGCAAAGATAAAAGTTCCACTGTGTCTTCGGTTCTTTGCAGAAAGCTGCCAGATGAAGCTAATAGTTGCTGTACCACCAAATCGCGCCAGTCACGCCAGGCAACGCCAGCTGATACTATCTGTACCGAGAGAAACGAGATACCTGACTGTTGTCAGGGTTTCGCCAGGCTTTGGAATTATGTCTTCACAACATACTGCCAACAAATCGTGATTTCGATTATT
The DNA here is from genome assembly GCA_937883775.1 of uncultured Paracoccaceae bacterium. GTDB lineage: Bacteria > Pseudomonadota > Alphaproteobacteria > Rhodobacterales > Rhodobacteraceae > JAHTBL01. Next base: position 8,596 of record CAKZXZ010000216.1, on the reverse strand, counting down.
GATCAAAAATCAATTGTTCAGGTATACTACGGTGTGAACGGACGCGGCACAGAGGCCTGTCTGCGGGCGAGGAGGCCGTATGTTGATCGAAGAAACCACGACACACCGGGCGCTAAGCAAATGAAGCAAAAGAGGATTGCGATCATTGGCTGTGGTTTGATCGGACAAGCATGGGCAACTGTGTTTGTGCGCTCTGGTCACCATGTGACTCTTTACGACAAGCAAGACGGCGCGGCCCTACAGGCGGTCGTGCAAATTCGAGAGCGGCTCGTTGAACTGCACGAACACGGCCTCATCAACTCAAGTGCTTTGCAGCGTGGCCATGACCTGTTGACGGTCGCGTCAACTCTCAAGTCATCGGTTTCAGATGCTGATTATGTCCAGGAGAATGGACCGGAAAACGCGCGTATCAAATCAGAACTGACACGCGACATTGACCGGTGGTCACCTCCTGGTACGCCTATCGGAAGTTCGACTTCGGGCATTCCAGCTTCTGTTTACGCGGAACAGATCGATGGGCGGAGCCGATGCCTTGTTGTGCACCCGATCAATCCACCGCATCTCATCCCGGTGGTGGAAATCGTGCCGGCACCTTGGACCTCACGGAGCGTTGTGGACGAAGTCAAAGGTCTTCTGGACAGTGTCGGGCAGGTCCCCATCATTCTGAAAAAAGAGATAGACGGCTTTGTCGTGAACCGCCTTCAGGGCGCCTTGCTTCGCGAGGCCTTTCAACTTCTGGATCAGGGCGTCGCGTCCCGAGAAGCCATAGACAAAGCGATATGCGATGGGCTGGGGATTCGGTGGTCACTGTTGGGTCCTTTCGAGACCATCCATTTGAATGCGCCGGGCGGCGTCGCCGATTATGTTCACCGGTTTGGCAAGATGTATTCGGAGATGTTCGAGCACACGAACGAGCCGGCTGATTGGCACGCGGTCGTGAGTGCGGGCCTTGAGGCGGAGCTGATCGAGCAGCAGCCTCTCGCCGAAATAGGCAATGCGCAACGCGCCAGAGACGTCGCGCTCATGCAGCTTCTTGCTGCACGCTTGCAAGGAAAGCTTGAATACACGACGGATGTTTGACCGGACCTGCTGCGATCAGGCATTTAGGGACGAAGACTCAAGGAATAGTAGGCTTGAAATGTTTGAAAACGAAAAACCGATCCAAAAAGACAAGCTGAACAATCAGGTTTATGATCGTCTTTGTACACTTCTGCGAGAAGGCGAGTTCACGCCGGGAGAACCCGTCCGAGTCTCTCGGATCGCTGAAGCCTTTGGTGTGAGCGCCATGCCGGTACGCGAAGCCCTAACCCGGCTTGCAGCTGTAGGGGTGATGGCAAACGTGTCAGGTCGGTCTGTTGGTGTTCCAATGATGACTCGAGAAGAGCTATCCGATCTTCGCGACGTACGACTTGAGATTGAAACCAAAGCCGTTGAGTGGGCTGTGAAAAATCAGACACCAGAGTTTGTCAATGAACTCGAGGTTATGTTGGCGGACTTGCTCCAGGCAGAGAAAGCCCGTGATGTCAGAGGTTTCATCAAGAACAACTACGCGTTCCATTTCCGACTTTATCAGCAAGCGAACTCGCCGGTTCTGATGGATATCATTAATACCCTTTGGTTGCGCGTAAGCCCGCATTTATATCATGCGGACCAACGGTCTCGGCATCGGATTTCCAACGACAACCATAAACTCATCATCGACGCCGTCCGTGGTCGTGACGTAGAGACCGCGCAAAAGGCTTTGATCGCTGATGTGACAGGGTCTTACGACGACCTTGTGCTGGCACTCTTTTCAGCAACATCTGCCTAAGAAAAACAATTACTTGATGGGTAATTTGACCCGCTCTCGCGCGGGAGAAATCAGCCACTTTGAGAAAGTTATTGATTATTGATCAAAAATCAAAGATCGTTAACCTGCAACTTGGCTCTTCTCCTTGGTTGAGAGCCTTCGTCACTTCTTGGGAGGAAAACTGAATGAATAAATCGTATCTCGCTGCATGCGCGACGGCGGCATCCGTAAGCTTCGGGGCCTCGGCGGCTCAGGCGGACATGCTGGATGTCCACATGTCGATTCCGAAAGACCTGACGTTCTTGGCTGATAGCGCCAAGATCATGGATGAAACACTGCGCTCCATGACAGGCGGGGATGTCGGAATGAACCTGTTTGGTTCTGGCGAACTGGTGCCGGCTGGTGAAATCCTCGAAAGCGTGAGCACAGGAGCAATCCCAGCGGGTTGGAGCTTCCTTGGTCAATGGGGCGGGCAAATTCCTGTCGCGCAGATTGGTGCAACGCCCTTTGGCGCTGGCCCTGAAGCCCTTGCCGCGTGGCTCCATGTCGGGGGTGGTCTCGAAATCATCCAACGCGGCTTTGACGAACAAAACATCAAGGTGCTGGCCTGCCATATCACGAACCCAGAACCTGGTGGCTGGTTCAACAAGGAAATCAACTCGATCGAAGACTTCGAAGGTCTCAAGATGCGGATGGGTGGCGTTGGTGCGCGCATTCTGAACGAGTTCGGCGCCTCGGCCCAGTTCCTACCCGCAAGCGAGATCTATCTGGCACTGGAGCGCGGACGGATCGATGCAAGTGAGTTCTCCCTGCCGATCATCGATAAAGACCTTGGCTTCAACCAGATCGCGAGCTTCTATTACTATCCGGGATGGCATCAGCCGGGTAGTGTGGACGTGCTCATGATCAACATGGATGTTTGGAACGGCATGCCAGCCGAAGAACAAGCCATGTACGAGGCGGCCTGCCAGGTCAGCATGGCATGGACGCTCGCCTACGCCCCGTCGGCACAAACTCCTCAGATTGAAGAGTTCGAAGCCGGCGGTACGGTGGTAAAGCGCTTCCCAGACGAAGTGCTCGTCGCGCTGCGTGAGGCCACCGATCGTGTTCTGGGTGAGATTGCCGCAGAAGACGCACTGTACGGCGAAGCCTATAACTCGATGAAAGCGTTTGTCGCTTCATCTGGGCGTTGGACATCGCTCCAGAGCCTGCCGGTCGAATAAAGGATCGGAGTTAGACAATGGATACCCAAGCTAGAGAGCCAGAGCTTGGGACCGGTCCAGTTCAGGCGATGCTCCGCGGCATCGCCTGGATCGGCCGGGCCGCCGCCTGGTTGATCGTCCCGATCCTCGCCCTTGTCTTAGTCGGCGTCACGCTGTCCGCTATGAAAGTCGGCACGATTCTTGAATGGGAACGCGACGTTTTTCTTTTTGGTTCGAAACTAACGCTCGCAAGTCTCGGTGATCTACAATGGCATTTGTTCGGGATCATGCTGATGCTGACGATGGCCGGCGCTCTGGTCACAAACAACCATGTGCGGGTTGATTTCATTCGCCAACACATGAGCGATCGCCTCAAGCGGATCGTCGACTTAGCAGGCCACATCGTTTTTCTGCTACCGCTTGCTGTGGTCGTGGTCTGGCATGGATACGATTTCACGACCCGCTCCTTCGCAATGGGTGAAGGGTCCAACTACGACGGGCTGTATGACCGGTTCGTCTTGAAGGCGTCCATCCCCATCGGCTTCTCACTACTCTTGTTTGCAGGTCTCGGACTGGCGTTTGTGCGCCTGCGCGAGTTGCTGCGTGGCGACCAAAGCGAGTACGACTGATGGAATATGCACTTCCTTTGACGATGGTCGTCTGCCTCCTGCTTGGTATCTTCAGTGGGTATCCAGTGGCCCTCGTGCTCGGCGGTATCGGCGTCCTCTTCGCGTTTATTGGCGAGCTGCCGTTTGCCTTCCTCAAGATTGGCGTGTCCCGCATTTACGCCGGTGTCATCGAAAACTGGTTGCTCCTCGCCGTGCCGCTCTTTGTGTTCATGGGGTCCATGCTCGACAAATCGGGATTGGCGCAGAACCTGCTGTACTCGCTTGAACGCGCCCTTGGTCACAAGCGCGGCGGCTTGGCGATATCGGTTGCTTTGCTGGGTATCATCATGGCCGCGAGTACGGGTATCGTTGGCGCGTCTGTTGTGATGCTCAGCGTTCTGGCGTTGCCCATTATGCTGCGTGAAAACTACAAACCTGAATTGGCCGTTGGCACAATTGCAGCCTCCGGGACGCTTGGCATTCTAATTCCACCCTCAATCATGCTCGTGCTTGTGGGCGATATTCTGCAAATCTCGGTGGGGGAGCTTTTTTTGGGTGCCATCGTACCCGGCTTCCTTCTTGGCGGGCTTTACATCGCCTATATCATTTTTGTCGCCATAACCCGCCCCTCAGACGCACCTGTTCCGCAGTCCAAGCCGGCTGAAGGATCAGTTATGCTTGCGTTAATTCGCGACCTGATGGCGCCGCTTCTTCTGATCCTGACGGTTCTTGGATCTATCGCGACGGGGACTGCAACACCGACCGAGGCCGCGGGCCTCGGCGCAATCTGCGCGATGCTTCTCGCAGCTTTCAATCGCAAACTCACATTTTCGACCCTATCATCCTGCGTTAGAGAAACAGGCAGCACATCGGCGATGATCCTGACGGTTCTTGTCGGCGCCACGATCTTTGGCATGGTCTTTAAGGGCCTTAAGGGTGATCAGATGATCAAGGATGCGATCTTCGCGCTTGATCTGAGCGCCTATGGCACGCTGGGTGTCTTATTGCTGATGATCTTCATCCTTGGCTTCTTCCTCGAATGGGTTGAAATCAGCTTCATCGTCCTGCCACTTTTTGCACCGATCGTTGCAGCACTTGATTTCGGCCTTGGGTTGACCACACAGCAACAACTGCTGTGGTTTGCGATGTTAGTGGCCGTCAACCTCCAGACAAGTTTCCTGACGCCGCCGTTCGGATATTCACTCTTTTATATCAAGGGTGTTGCGCCGCCCGAGATCACCATTCGGATGATCTATCGGGGCATCATCCCCTTCGTTGGCCTGCAGTTAACCGGCCTGGCCCTGCTGATCCTCATGCCGCAGCTTGTGCTTTGGATGCCGGGCGCCGTTTTCGGAAACTGATCGATGACGTCGACCAGCGCGCACGCGAATCTCCCCGGCCTGAAAGATCAGCGTGTGCTTGTCACCGCAGGAGCCTCTGGAATAGGCCTTGCCATAGCGCGGGCGTTGGCCGCGCAGGGCGCGCGGGTCGCGATCTTCGATATTGATGAAGCCCAGCTTGAAAGCGCGGCCTCTGAATTGGGGCTCGATGTTGCCTGCGTTGCGGATGTGACAGACGCGGACGCGCTGGATCGGCTCTTTGAAACTATCGTGCGTGATTTGGGTGGGCTTGACGGCTTGATCAACAACGCAGGAGTTGCAGGGCCAACAGCGCCGGTCGAAAGCATCGATGATGATGCTTGGCGACACTGTATCGACGTATGCCTGACGGGGCAATTTCTGGTGACCAAGCGGGCAGTGCCCTTGCTCAAAGCCGCAAAGGGCGGCGCCGTTGTGAATATGTCGTCCGCAGCCGGGAAGCATGGCTATGCCTTGCGGACACCCTATGCTGCCGCAAAGTTTGGGGTCATCGGACTGACAGAAAGCCTCGCCAAAGAGTTGGGGCCAGACAACATTCGGGTGAATGCCATATTGCCCGGTTTCGTCGAAGGTCCACGCATGGACGCTGTTATCGCGAATAAGGCCGAGGCGACCGTAACAAGCGTGGAAGACATGCATGCTTCGTATCTGAAGGCTGTTTCACTGCGACGAATGGTACGGCCGGAGGATGTCGCAAACATGGTGTGCTTTTTGCTCTCGGACGCTGGAGCAAACATTTCAGGCCAGTCGCTCGCGGTGGATGGCAATGTTGAATACCTTTGAAGAACCGGGAGATCCTGCATGAGTAATCGTACCGACCAGGGTGGAAAAGTGATCATCACGTGCGCGGTCACCGGCGCGATACATACGCCCTCCATGACCCCGCATTTGCCGATCACGCCAGACCAAATCACGCAAGAGGCGATCGCGGCTGCGGAAGCTGGCGCCGCAATCCTGCATCTTCACGCGCGAAATCCCGAGACGGGACAGCCAGATCAAAGTATCGAGGGATTTGCGAACTTCCTACCGCGCATCAAGCAGTCCAGCGATGCGGTGATCAACATCACCACCGGCGGAAGCCCGTATATGAGCGTGGACGAGCGGGCCGCACCCGCAGCACACTACAGTCCCGAAGTTGCGTCTCTGAACATGGGGTCCATGAATTTTGGCCTTTATCCCATGCTAAACCGCTTCAAAGAGTTTCAGTTTTCCTGGGAGCGCGAGCATCTGGAAGGGTCGAAAGACCTTGTCTTCCGCAACTCATTCCAGGACATCGAATACGTGCTGGAAACCTGCTACGGCAACGGCACGCGTTTTGAGTTTGAATGCTACGACACATCCCATCTCTATAACCTGGCCCATTTTGCAGACCGTGGCCTCGTAAAGGCGCCCTTTTTTGTTCAATCCGTTTTCGGTCTACTTGGTGGAACCGGTGCGCATCCCGAAGACGTTATGCATATGAAGCGAACAGCGGACAGGCTTCTGGGAAGCGATTATCGCTGGTCCGTCCTTGGCGCGGGGTCCAACCAGCTACGGGTCGCAGCGCAGGCGGCCGCGCTCGGAGGCAATGTCCGGGTCGGTCTGGAAGACAGTATCTGGGCCGGCAAGGGCGAGCTTGCGTCATCGAATGCCGTGCAGGTCACGAAAGTGCGCCAGATCATTGAGGGGCTCGGCTTGTCTGTTGCGACACCGGACGAGGCGCGCAGCATCCTCGATCTGAAGGGCGGAGATGACGTGAACTTCTAGCAGAAGGTAAGCCACACTCATGAAGCGCTCGATTTCACCAGATTACGCAATTGAAATTATACCCGACGGTGCGCGGATCATGATCGGCGGTTTCATGGGTGTCGGAACACCTGAGCGGTTGATCGATGCTCTTGTCGCATCCGGAACCGGAAACCTTACAGTAATCGCCAACGATACAGCCTTGCCCGGAAAAGGTATCGGGAAACTGATAACCGCGGGCTCAGTTCGTAAAGTGATCACGTCGCACATCGGTTTAAACCCGGAGACACAGCGCCTGATGAATGCGGGCAAACTTGAGGTCGACTTGGTGCCACAAGGCACGCTGGTTGAGTGCATCCGTAGCGCAGGCGTTGGTCTTGGCGCGGTTGTTACGAAGACTGGTCTTGGCACGGCGGTCGCCGAAGGGAAGCAAATCCTTGAACTTGAAGGGCAGTTGTACCTGATAGAACTCCCGATTCATGCAGATTTTGCTCTGATCGCTGCACGGCAAGCGGACTATGTCGGCAATCTTGAATACGCGCTTACAGCTCAGAACTTTAATCCAATCATGGCACTGGCAGCCGAAACTGTGATTGCAGAACCGGACCACATTGTGCCGGTTGGGATGATACCGCCCGATGCGGTCCGCACACCCGCCGCATTGGTTGACCATCTGATCGAACGAGCGAAGTGATGGACGCGAAAGACCGCATAGCGCAGCGCGTCGCGCAGGAAATTGTGCCTGGTTCGCTTGTGAATCTGGGCATTGGTCTCCCAAGTCTTGTCGCAAGCTACGTGGCAACCGACCAAGGCGTCTACTTTCAATCTGAGAATGGTGTCATTGGGCTTGGCTCGAGGCCCCCAGAGGGAATGGAAGACCCAGACCTAACCGATGCAGGTGGCGGATTTGTCACCGCCGTCCCCGGAGCGGCTGCAATCGACAGTGCGATGAGCTTCGGATTGATCCGAGGTGGGCATATCGATCTGACAGTTTTGGGGGCATTGCAGGTAGACAGCGCAGGCCATTTGGCCAACTGGATGATTCCGGGAATGCTCACGCCCGGCATGGGCGGCGCGATGGACCTTGCCACAGGCGCAAAACGTGTCATCGCCGCGCTTCAGCATCAGACCCGTGGACAAAGCAAGATTGTAAATCGTTGCGACCTACCGATCACATCAACGCGGCAGGTCGATCTCATTGTGACAGACCTAGCAGTTTTTGATTACTGCGACGCTGGCCTTCGGCTGATTGAATTGATGCCTGAGATCGGTTTGGACGAGGTTGGATCAAAGACCCAAGCATCATTCGTGGTTGCATTGTAAAACCTCTAAGCAATGCCTCCGGTTCCTTCGTATCTCACTTGCTCGGTATGAATGATTTATGCCTGCAAAAAACTGTGTTGCGAAACAACGCAATGGCCCGCTGCTTTCCTCGCAAAAGCACTGGAGACTGACACGCTTCACGAATTTCTCTGTTGGGTCGACTGCTTTTTGACGAGTTCAGGCTTTTGCTCCATTGTAAGGAGCCTTGCTTGCATTGATCTGATGTTTAGCAAGGCTTGCGACCTGCTCAACTCACTGATCTAGCTTTGGTCATAAATGGCCGCTTTCCATGGTACCCGACAGCCTCGCAAATGAGCACCTGCAGCGATTTTCGTGCTGCGAGCGCACGCAGCGAAAAATACGAATTCACAAGATGGGCTCGTTGCGGTCCTTCGCCACACCGCTGGATGCGGCAAAACTCAACCGTTTCTGTCACCGGCGGAAAGGACCGTTTTTGACGCAACGCTTTTGTCAGGAGGTTATTGGCCCGAAGTGCTGGACAGCTCTTCGTGTAGATGCGGCGGCCCAGACTCTTCAGACCGCCACTGTAAGCGGGCTTAAGCCGGATTG
>CAKZXZ010000215.1 GCA_937883775.1 uncultured Paracoccaceae bacterium | reverse complement strand
GGCCAGAGGTGACACTCTTCAAACCGGGCGATGAGGTCTATTATGCCGGAGACATCACCCGATCCGGCTTCAACGCCGAATATCAGCTGGTCGATGAACGCATCGTTGGTGTCAAACCGAATTCCCTCAATTTTGCAGAGGCGGCAGCACTGCCACTGACCTCCATCACCGCGTATGAAGCGTTCTTTGACCGGCTTGGGATTGATCGGGACAGCGACGACACACACCACCCAATGCCCATGGCGGGGATCAAAACGAAAGCCGCATCTTTGCACTGGGAGTTTATGTTTGCGCGCGCAATGCAACAGACGCCCGACATGATCGAACAGCACAAGCTGCTGACATACGTCGCTGGTGAGATTGACGCTGGACGTATCCGGACAACGCTTGAGACCGTGGTCGGCAGCATTACGGTCGCCAATCTGCTCAGGGCGCACAAACTGATTGGGACCGGTACAGCAAAGGACAAGGTTGTTTTGGAGGGGTTCGAGTAACACTCGCAGGACTTCGATCCCTGCGGCAGACCGCAGCAAGCAGTCATTCAAATTCGCACGCCTAACGTCGCCTGTGTCCCGCGACCTGTTGGTCAGCCCAAGCCACGATTTTGCGCCCGTAGCGAATGTCTCCTTCGACGGGCCACACCGCGGCATGGCCGGGCATGGATCGACCTCTGGTACGGGCTGCCTAGGGCTGCGGCCCGTTTCATTATATTTCAATGGTCTCTGCGATTGCGAGCGCATCCCGAAGCTCGACGCCAAGATAGCTGATAGTGCTGTCCATCTTTGTATGTCCCAGCAGAAGTTGAACGGCGCCAGGTCACGATGGTTTTGGGCCAGCTCAAGTCGCACCCGAATTGCCCAGACATGCTTTGGTCTCAGCGGCCGTTTCTGACCGGCGAGCGGCCCCTTGGTTCATGCAGGACAAAGTATGCAGATAATTGGTAGGTTTTGTGTTTCCATGACTGCTCCTCTGGTCCGCCATGCCCTCCCACACCGACAACCCGACGTTGACCAGTTTAGCATGTCAAACAATACCGCGCCGCATCCTATGACCGCTGTGAGCCCTAGTCTGCGTCTTTGGATTTCTGGCTGCGTGCGCTCGCAGCACAAGTATTTGGCACAGGCGAATAAATTGATGCGTTCGTGGGGCAGGCGATGCTGCTGCTCTTGCACTATGCGAAAGAAGACCGCGGCGTTTCAAAGGAACTATTCGGTATCACACAGTCCTTGCTCGGCCAGGTATCGGACAAAAAGCAATGTCAGGCTCTCACGGCGCGACTTATCCGGCCAAACGGCATAGATACCCAATGGCCGTAATGTCCAGTCAGGGATCAATCGGACCAAGGCCCCTTCCGCAATGCCACGTTCTGCAAGGAACGAGGGCAGGATTGTCGCCCCCATGTTTTGTGTCGCTATGTGATAGAGCGCATCAATGCTATCGACTTCAATCTGGGCTTGGCCCGTTACCTTTTCGACCTTACCCGCCGGAGACGTAAATTCGGATACGTCAGCGCGTTGTTGGTAGCGGATCCAGTCCCAATCCTCTAAATCCGAAGGCCGCTTGGGTATCTTACGTTCGCGGACGTAGTCGGTACCGGCCACAAGATACCGTTGCCCGGCTGCCAATTTGCGCGACATCATTGTGCTGTCATCAAGCCAGCCGACGCGGATGTTCAAATCAAATCCATCTTCGATCAGCCCCATCGGTTTGTCAGAATAAGTCACTGAAAACGCGACATGTGGATGAAGCCGTGCGAAATTTGCAACCGCGGTAGATAGCGGCCCAGCTGCTAAAAACGCGGGAATTGAAACCCGAAGCGCGCCGACCGGTTCCATTGCTAGCGCGTTTAACTCGTTCAACCCTGCCTCAGCATTCCGCATCATTTCCACCACCCGGGCGTAGAAAATGCGGCCTTCATTGGTCAGGCTGATCTTGCGCGTCGTCCGGTAAAGCAAGGTCACGCCAAGATAGGCTTCAAGCTCGGAGACGGTTTCGCTGATCCGCGAAGGGGCCAGGCCAATATCCTTTGCGGCGGCACGAAACGATCCTTCGTCCACAACCCGTGCGAAAATGGCCATTTGTCTGAGGTGGTCAATCATTGTTCCGCTTTTCGGATGAGTTTCTTCTGCAATGAGTGGATAGTCGAATTATGCACTGAAACCTAGTCTTTGATGACATCTCGGGAACACGCCTTCACGCTAAAGCACAAAGCCACGCCTCTTGAGCCAGTTCCCGCAGAGCTTGATGCTTAATCGAAGGAGGGAACCAATGTTAAATCTCAAAACCACAGGCCTTGCATCGCTTTTGTGCGCGGCTGCATTCACTTCAGGGGCTTTCGCCCAGGATGCTGCGCTAGACCTGAAGTTCGCCGGTGCGCTCGAATTCTCGGACACCGGCACGTTGTTCGTTGGCGATAACTACAACGGAGCGATTTACGCATTTGATATGTCGGACGGCGCGGCACCAACGCAGGTCGCGCTGGTCAATATTGGCGATATCGATGTCAAGATCGCGGACACATTGGGGGTGCCCAAAAGTGCGCTGGCCATCAATGACATGGCAGTTCATCCAATCACGGCAGAGATTTACATCTCCGTCTCGCGGATCGGTAATTTCAAATCCGCCCCCGCCATCATGAAGGTGGCGCAGGATGCAAGCATTTCTATGCTCGACCTCGCCAGTGTTCCTTTCGAGGTGCAGGCGTTGGATCACTACCCAGATCAGGAGACGACGTTCAGACCACGCGGTTTGGGTCAGGGTGAACCGCTGATCCGCGATATCGCCAAGGGTGAGATTACGCTCAGCTCGCTTGCGATCATGGATATGGAATACCATGAGGGAGAGCTTTTCGTCGCGGGTGTGGCTTTCGACAATTTCCTGTCGACGCTGCGCCGCATGTCCTACCCGTTTGATGGGTCGCAAAGCGCCGCGAATGTCGAGATGTACCATATCTCGCACGATCAATTCGAAACCCGCGCGCCCATTCGGGCCATGTCGATCCAAAAGGTGGATGGCAAGACACAGCTGGTCGCTGCTTATACCTGTAGCCCGATTGTTCTGATCGATCTGGAAGAGATCGTGGACGGCGCAAAGATCTCGGCGCGTACACTGATGGATTATGGCAACGGCCAGCCCTTGGATCTGGTGTCATATTCGGCGCAGGGCGAAGAGATGCTGTTTTTGACCAGCAACAGCCGGTCGCCTCACGTCATCCCGGTGTCCAGCCTGAACGACGCGCAGACCTACACGAAAGGCGACCTGCCTGAGGGCGGCAAATCCGACATGATGCCAATCATGCCTGTGGGCGATACCGGCAAGGCAGTTATGTTCGATGGGATGTCTTTGCAGATCGACAACTTGGGTGACGCCCTTTTCGTATCGCTGACGCGCGACATGTATACCGGTAGCCTGAACATGGATTCGAACTTCAATGGTTTCCCCAACCGGCTGCATAACCTAGTGGCTGAGTTCGATTTTCCGCAATATTGGGAAGACGAGTAGGGCTGTGATATGAAGCGGACTGTTCTGCTTCTGACGGTCTGTTTCGCCCTAAAAACCTGGTCGGCTGCCCTTGCACAAGAGGGCGGTTTGACCCTGCCGGATCAGCCAGACGATCAGTTAAGCCTGATGTTGCCATCAAAGCCCGTCGACAGCGAACCGCAGCAGCTTTTGCAGGTTTTTGTCGGACCATCGAAGCTGTGCTGCGCCGGCAAGATCCCAATTGCCGGTGCCTATCATCTGGATGGCGCTATGCTCATCTTTGATCCGGCCTTTGATTTTATCGCAGGCCAAACCTACACGGTGCAGTCGCATGGTGAAAATGCCTATCTGACCGAGTTTGTTATAGCGGCGGACGATGCCCTGCCGCCCCCCGAAGTCATCGCGATTTATCCAAGTGGGTCGGCACTTCCAGAAAATACGCTGCGGTTATACATTCAGTTCTCGACCCCCATGATGCCGCATCGCTCCGATGAGTTCATTCGCCTGCTGAACGCAGATGGCGTTGCCGACACCGCCGCCTTCATGTCCTTTACTCAAGAGCTATGGAATGCGGATCGAACGCAATTGACCTTGCTGATGGATCCGGGCCGCATCAAACGCGGTGTGGCGCAAAACACGGAATTGGGGCCAGCACTGCTGGAGGGTGGCGCATATGTCATCGTGATTGATGGCGGGTGGCCCGGCGCAATTGGAGATCAAAATACCACCCGGTTCGAAAAACCATTCACGGTTTCGCACCCGCTGCGCAGCCTCCCTTCTGTTGATCTTTGGGACATTGATGCACCGCAAACAGCCAGTGTGGCCCCGCTGACCATTACATTTGACCGACCTTTCGATCAGCAACAGGTGCGCAGCCTCATCACAGTCCGTAACACAGATGGACATCCCATTCGCGGAACAATTGTCCTGACAGATCATGAGCAAACATGGCAGTTCACCCCGGATACGCCGTGGTCTGAAGGTAATGTTCAAATCGTGGTTGATACAAAGCTTGAGGACGTCGCAGGTAATAATTTCAAGGACTTACTCGATCATATCTATGCAGCGGAGACCACGGCGGTGGATCAAGCGCAAATCACGATAGACGTCACGCTCAATCCGTAGGGTGCTTCTGATTGATCTGAATGGCCGAACTATATCTTCTGAAATGAGCGAATATGCAAAGCAATTGCAGCTCAATACGTTCTCCCAAACAACCGGAGAACTGACCTTTGCAAGCCACCGCGTCCTTTCAAACAAACCAAGCAAATCGCTATCTCGTGATGTTGTGCGATCACTTTGGCAAAAAGGTCAAAGCGGGCTGCGAGGGCAGCACTGGCTGGGTAACCTTTCCGATTGGGCAGTGCGAGATTGCGGCGAATGATCGTCGACTGATGTTGATGGCGTCGGCGGATGATAAGACCCGTCTCGATCAAGTCATCAAGGTCGTCACCAGCCATCTCGAGCGGTTCGCCTTTCGCGAAAATCCAAATCTGGACTGGTCTGACCCAGCGGATTCATCTGCAAAACTCACGAACAACAGGAGCATCTGACATGAACCGCAGAACACTCATGAAAACGTCAATCGGCACCGCATTGGCGCTGATCCTCGCAACCCAAGTAGGAGCACAAGATATGGACGAGACAAGCCAAGCCAGCTTTGACACCGTGATGGCATTTATGGCCGCAATGGGCGAAGGTCCGGATGCCATGTCACCGCTGATGGCAGACGATATGGTCTGGCACAACGAAGGCGACAGCACGTTGCCGTGGATCGGCGAGACGATAGGCAAGGAAGCGATCTTTGAATTCCTCGGTGTCTTCGGGGCCAACCTGCAAACCACCAAATGGGAAAATACCGACGCCTTTGCATCCGGTGATACCGTCGCTGTCTTTGGCGTCATGAACGGCGTCACCCCGCATTCTGGGCAAGAGATTGGCGAGTTTTCCTTCGCGCTACGCGCCAAAGTCCGCGATGGACAAATCGTCCTTTGGCACTGGTTCGAAGATAGCTTTGCGGTCAGCCAAGCCTATCACGGCCGCAGCTAAGACCGCTGCAAACGGCATATATTTTCAAGCATCAGGAGCACGATAATGGTCTGTACTAAAACGATACTCGCGAAGGCCCTTTTGACCAGCGCCGCCTTCACATCAGCTGCATTACCTGCGTTGGCGGACACAGCCACGACCATGACACAAGCGGTCAACTTCTTTGAAAACGCTCAAGCCACGGGCGGCAACCCAATGACCGTGGACGTCAAAGGGCCAGTCCAGATCACCGATGCGGTGGAACTGCCCGGCTTTGCGTTCGCGGTCTACGATGTCGATGTCACTGGCGATCGCCTGACCATGACCCTGATCGCTGAGTTGGAAAAATTACAGATCACACAGTATGACGACACGACATTCGATCGCTACTATTTTGCTTTCGATCAGCCCGTGACATCTGCCGCCTTGTCCGACGCCACCGACGAGAGCTTCAGCGCAACCGTCGATATAGTCGCCCCTGGCACAACCGTGTCATCTGCCGGTGCTTTTGTTGATGGCCTCGCGACCGACTTTACGTTCGAAAACGGCGGTATCTTGGTTACCGTCGGGGCCGGCACTGACCTGACCAAGATCAGTGCAAATGGTGGGTCTTTAACGGTGGACTTCTAGTCAAAACGATCGCCGGGTGCGGAATGGCGTCTTTGAATGGATCGGTCTGATGAATACCTCCACGTAAACATACGGTCTTGCTGCCATCAAAGCACTGTTATCCGTCACCTTGCTTGCTTGCACCACGGCAGAGGTCGTCTTCGCGCATCTGTTCATCATTGGCCCATCAGCCTTTCCCGCTTTGATCCTTGGCGCGCTGTCAGTGGTTCTCGCCTATGCTCATCGCAATCAATTGGCGCGTTGATGCGCCTCACAAATCACCCAAGTCGGAACTGACCCTATGACATTTCAGAAAAACGACCGTGTGCCACGCATCCTTATCGGAGTTCCCGCACATGCAATGGCTGCCTTTACAGTCCCCGCCTATCCAAACCCGACATTGAACCCTGGGCTTGCCGACCTGACCGGGCCCGCCCTGTCGCTGGGTAGCACAGCAGGCGCATTCCTTGGCCGGCAACTGACATTGATCCTGATCGCATTGATCGGCGCGGTCGTTGGCCAACGGCATCTGGTGATGATTGGCGGATTTGCCTTGATGTTCATGAACGGCCATGATGCGATTTTCAAGGGATTGATGGGCGGCCCTGCCGCAGCTGCCATCGCCGGCCCGGCATTCGCGATTACCGCCGCCATCGCGATTTCACTGGTCTGGTTCAAGCCCGACCTTTCATTTCAAGGGGCGCACTGATGGGCAAGGGTTTGGAACACGTCCGCGACATCTATCTTGACGGTATCGCGGGGGGTAACGCCCGCGACGCTGTCTTGCGCAACACGGGCCACCGCTACACGCAGCATTCAACCGGCGTCGCCGATGGGGCCGAAGGGTTTCTGGCTTTCTTCGAGCCCTTCCTTGCGCGCAACCCCAAGCGCGAGATCGAAATCGTGCGGATCTTCGAAGATGGGCCTTGGGTATTTTGCAGCGCCTATCAATCTCTCAACGATGGCGAGGCTGAATGGGTCACGATGGACATGTTCTACACCGATCCTGACGGTCTGATCCTTGAACACTGGGACACGATTGCGCCCTATACCAAAGACACCAAATCCGGCGCTGACATGGTCGGCGGGACACGCGACATCGATCTGAGTGCGGATACACTGGCCAGCAAAAGTCTGGTTCTCGAATACACCAAGCAAGTGCTGCAAGAGCGTCAATTCGACAAAGCTGGGCAGTTTGTCTCTGACACGATCACCCAACACGCCCAAGCCATTGGCGCAGGTTTGGTTGGCCTGCAAACATGGCTCGCCTCAGACGATGCAGGCACCTATGAGATGCTGTTCCAGTTGATTGGTCAGGGCGACTTTGTCGTCACCTACGGCAAGCGCCACGCAAACGGCAACGATATCGCCGTGTTCGACCTCTACCATGTGGCGGATGGCAAAATCGCCGCACACTGGATGAACGAAGAGATCATCAGCCCCCGCGCGGCGTGGGGCAACTCGGGCAAGTTCTGATCGAAAGGAAGGTAAAGATGGCTTTGCTGTCGAAAGTCGCACAAGTCGCGCGCAAAGCGGTCGGGCGATCCGGCCCGCGCCTGTTAACTGTAAAAGAAGCATGGCGGCTCACACCCAACATGATCCGGGTCGTGTTCGCAGGGCCAGAACTGGCCGGGTTCCCCGAAGGCCGCGAAGGTGGCAATTGCAAGCTTATGATCCCTGATGTTGGCGAGACTAAGGATGGTTTTGCCGACCGCCTGCAAAATGGTCCGGCACCTGTCAGACGAACTTACACAGTCCGTAGGTTTGACACGGTTACACAAGAGCTTTCCATCGATTTTGTAGCACATGGTGATGAGGGGCCAGCGTCACGCTGGGCAACACAGGCAAAGCCTGGCGATTTTCTCGGGTTTGCCGGGCCAAGCACGCCAAAGATCACGCATTTTGAGGCCGATTGGTATCTTGTTGCGGCGGATCCATCCGCTATCCCTGTGGCCGCCGCCGCGCTCGAGGCGATGCCGCGTGATGCAAAAGGTGTGGCGATTTTCGAAGTCACCGCACCGGAGGATCAGCAAGACATCGATATCCCCGAAGGCATCGACGTGCATTGGCTCGTCCAACCCGATCCGCATAAGCCCTCGACTGCGCAAGAGGACCTGATCCGGTCATTGGATTGGCCCGATGGGCGTGTGCAGACCTGCATTGCGGGTGAATCTGGCGTAATCCGATCGCTGCGCGGCTTTCTGGCGAACGAAAAGCATGTGACCAAAGAGGACACGTATATCTCTGGCTATTGGAAGATCGGCCTTATCGAGGATCAACACCAAAAGGCCAAACGTGCCGGAACCGCATAACAGGATCTTATATCAACCCAGCTAAGTTGCGCGACTTGCGCCAGGCGGATCAAAATTAGATATCAGCTGCTATTTTACACCTGTTTGAGCGCCCCCAATACTTATCAAATACCGCGCTGGCAAAAACGGCATTTGCCCAAGTTCGGTT
>CAKZXZ010000214.1 GCA_937883775.1 uncultured Paracoccaceae bacterium | reverse complement strand
ACCGTGAACGACGCGGGTCAGGTCGCGCTTGATATTGCGCTGGCATCGGTCGTCACCAATATCGACATCCGCAACGAACGGATGCGCGAGATGGTGTTCAACAACACGCCTTCCGCCAAAGTTACGGCCGAGATCGACAAAGCGACGCTGGACAGCCTTGCTGTTGGCGACGCCACAACGACTGAAACGACAGGCACGCTTGCCCTGCTTGGAGAAGAGCTTGAGCTAGATGCCAACTTTTTTGTCATGCGTCTGAGCGATGACAGAGTTTTGGTGACAACTGATGATATGGTCATGCTGAGTACTGAAGACATTGGCATCGACAGTGGTATCGACCAGTTGCAAGAGGTTGCTGGTCTTGAAAGCATCACGCGGGTCAGCCCGGTGACGATGCGGCTTATCTTCAACAAGGACTAAGCGATAAAGCGGGTCGCCTTGATGGGCGACCTGCATATTCCAGCGCATAAAAAGGATAGGGTGAGAGGCTGGACAACGACCCAAGCGGGGCTCGTTACGGCTGCTTCCTTCCGGACCTGACCGGGTTGGCGAGGTGCTCGCCCGCGCCAACCTCTCGATATCTCATATAGGGCAGCTGAAAATGCTGCGCAAGCGTCTGTAGGTTGTCAGCGCCCAGACTGATGATTTCTGTGCGCGTGTCATCGACATGTGGCAACAGTGTCGCCTGGCCCTCATGCGGAACGAATTCCCAGCCAAGTGCTGCATCTGGCGCAACCGAGCCTTGTGCCTCCAGATATCGTTCAATCATTTGCGTTATTGGAATTGTGTCTGCCCAGATCAGCGGAGTTTTCGGGAATTGCCCACCGCCATTGGCACGGTAGGTTGACGTGGCAATTAAAAGTGTCTCACCTGCCGTGATGGGCGCCCCGTTGCGGGTCAGATCACGGATCCGGTCCCCTTTTTGTCCGAATAGATCGATCCGGTAGTTCAGGCCATGCAGGGTATCAAAGTTATAGCTGGGCATGGCGGGATCCAGCAACGGGCCGACCACGTCAGTTTGGTGAGCGGCGAAAACACAGGCAGCATGCTCAAGCCAGTCTTTCAGCGCAGCGCCGGTGACCCGCACGACGCAGGTCTCATTCGGGTAAGGATAGAGCGTGAAAAGATCACAACGGCTGATCGGACCTGGATGCAGACACAACCCGTCTGGCGCTGTTTCAACCCGGTAGGGCGCTGTTGCAACGATCAGTGGCTCCTGCAGGTCGATTTCCTGTTCAACACGCCAGCGCGCTGCGTCGGCCATCAGCACTTGCCCCGCATCAAACCCAAAAGCAAAGCCGCGGCCCGAGATCGGTGTGCGTGTCGTCGCAACTTCCTGCGTCACGAAACGCGTCGTCCGATCATGCTCGGACGCAAGCGCTGCGTTGAGCGTTGCGCTGGCCGGTCGATCTTTCAACGCGATCAGTTCGGCGTTGTGGCCGGCGATCTGCCAACCCGCAGCTGTGTGTTCCAGTGTCAGATCCATCCGCCCGATATGGCTGGCATTTGCGCCCGGCATCATTGCCGGTGTGCCTGCAAGGGTCGCGCCATTGCTGTCAACGTCAGGCATCCCGTCATAGTCAGCGCCAGGCAGCCTCCGATGGCTGTGCCCTGCCAGAACGACGTCGATATCTGGTAACGCCGCGATGTCATGGGCGCGGTTCTCCGCGCCGTCAGGCTGCGGTTCGCTTGCCGGTGCCGTGTGCGCCAAAGCAACGATCAGATCTGCCCCTTGCTCACGCAGGCTGCGCGCCGCATGCCGGGCAGCTTTCACCATATCGATGACGGTTATGCGCCCGTTCAGCTTGTTATGATCCCACTCCAGAACTTGTGGCGGAAGCACACCCAGAAGACCGATCTTGATCGGATGGGTATCGCCCGCGGTGTCGATGACCGTCCGCTTGAGTATGACCGTTGGCGCAAAAAGCGGGGCGCCTGCAAGGTCGCGGACGTTGGATTGCACCACAGGGCAGGGCATCCCGCCATAAAGTCGTTGGGCGGTCTCAAGCCCAAAGTTGAAATCATGGTTGCCGAGCGTCACGGCGTCATAACCCAAATCATCAATCGCCTTGCAGGCCGGATGAGTTGCGGGCGCACTTTCACGAAACAGCGCAGCCATTGGTGTGCCTTGCAGCAGATCACCAGTATCAAACAAAAGCGTTGTGCCCTGCGCGCGTGCTGCCTTGATGATACCTGCTGCGCGGGCAAGTCCACGGTACGGGTCGGGTGCATTGCGGAAATAATCATAGGGCAGCACGTGCATATGCACGTCACTGGTTTGAAGTATTCGCAATGTGGCCGTGACTGGCATCTGACACCCTTTTCTCCCCGTTCCAAGCTGCTGGTTCGTGAAATAATTGCAACCCTTGCGTGTGCTTGGCAGAAACATTGCGTCAAAATGCCCTTCATGCGATGGGTTCTCAAAATATTGGGGACAGAGCATGAAATTGGCGGAAACGGTGACCTTTGGAGGATCAGCGCTGGACCGCGCCGCACAGATGCGTGGCAAGCCTGATGAACTGGCAAAGCTGTTGAAACAGGGCACACCCGTTTTGATGATCTGGCGCGGTAAGCCTTTGTTGGATGGCGATGCGCTGGGTTGGGTTTCCGCTAGCCATCCACTTGTGGCCGATCATCATGCAAAGGCGGTGTTTCTGGGGTTTGATGACGACCAGCCACGCTTTGCTATCGACGTATCCCATTGGGAACCGGACGATCTTGAGGGTGCCGATATCGGCGCGTTTGTCGATTTTAGCGAGCAGCGCCCGATGGATGTTCCTGACACTGCTGGATTTGCCGAGTTGCGTGCCACGATGACCCGCCTTTCTCCGCGTGATGCAGAGCTTGCGGCAACTGGCAAGGCGGTTCTGGACTGGCACCGGTCGCATCGGTTCTGTGCGCGATGCGGGGCTGAAAGCATGATGGCGATGGCCGGATGGCAGCGCAATTGTCCGTCTTGTGGGGGTAAGCATTTCCCACGAACCGATCCGGTGGTCATCATGCTGATTACACGTGGAAATTCAGTCTTAATCGGACGTTCTCATTTCTGGCCCGAAGGCATGTATTCATTGCTTGCGGGCTTTGTGGAACCTGGTGAAACCGTCGAGGCTGCGGTCCGCCGCGAGGTGTTCGAAGAAGCTGGTGTTGAGGTTGGTCAGGTTGAGTATCTTGCATCGCAACCCTGGCCTTTTCCCGCGTCGTTAATGATCGGGTGCCATGGTCATGCCACCACCAGCGATATCACCATAGACCCGGTTGAGATCGAAGAGGCGTTCTGGATCACCCGCGAGCGGATGATGGAGGTCTTTGCTGGAAACGACCCAACCATTAAGCCCGCCAGAAAGGGTGCCATCGCGCATTTTCTATTGGCCAATTGGCTTGCGGATCGTCTCGATTAAGCGAAATATATGAGCATAATAAAAACGGGGTAGGCAGATGCAATTCAAAGCCAGTGAGGACATTGAAGCACCGATTGAATTTGTCTTTCAGCAAGTTTCGGATTTCGAGCGGTTTGAGCGAACCGCCTTGCGCCGCGGAGCTGACATTGTGCGAACTGATGCATTGAAAGTGCCGGGTGTCGGTATGAGCTGGCAGGGCCGCTTTGTCTTCCGCGGAAAGACGCGTGAAATGCGGGGGACGTTGACAGAATATGATCCGCCCAATCGCCAGCGGTTTGATGCACGTGTCGGTGGGTTGGAAGTGGTCTTTACAGTTGATCTTGTGGCGCTGTCTCGCAGGCGGACCCGCTTGCTCGTGGCCTCAACGCTCAAGCCGCATAACATTCCGTCCCGGTTGCTGTATCAGTCTTTGAAACTGGTAAAGGCCAATATGACCAAACGCATGAACACACGGCTTGCCGAGTATGCCGAAGAGTTGGAAGATCGCCACACGCGAACGGCCTAATCAGCGATCCTTTGCGATCTGTCCGGCAGGGTAAACGCCCAGCAGCTCAAGCTTGTCGGTGAAGTAATCCAGCTCTTCAAAGGCAAGTTGTACGTTCTTGTCGTCGGGATGGCCTTCGATATCTGCGTAAAATTGGGTCGCCGTAAATTGACCGCCAACCATGTAGCTTTCCAGCTTGGTCATGTTGATCCCGTTTGTTGCGAACCCACCCATCGCCTTGTAAAGGGCGGCGGGGATATTGCGGACGCGGAAGACAAAGGTTGTTTTCATACCGACCTTGCCGCGCCGCTTCATATCCATATCGCGCGACATAATCAGAAAGCGCGTCGTATTCCTGTCGTGATCCTCGATATGACGCGCAAGCACGTTAAGCCCGTAAATCTCGCCCGCCAGCTCCGAGGCAAGCGCAGCGCAAGAGGGATCGCCCATCTGTGCCACATGCTGGGCTGATCCGGCGGTATCAGCCCCGATCAGCGGGGCAATATCGTTGTCACGCAGAAATTCTCGGCACTGGCCGAGCAAGACTGTATGGCTTTGCGCAATTTTGATATCATTCAACGCGGCACCGGGGATGGCCAGCAGGTTGATATGGACGCGGACGAAACACTCTTCGATGATCTTCAGGCCACTGTCGGGTAACAGCTGATGAATGTCGGCGACGCGACCATAAGTCGAATTCTCGACCGGCAGCATTGCCTGCACGGCATCGCCTTTGCGTACGGCCTCGATTGCGTCTTCGAAAGTGGCGCACGGCAATGGCTCAAGATCAGGGCGTGCTTCGCGACAGGCCTGATGTGAATACGCCCCAGGTTCTCCTTGAAAGGCGATGCGATTTGTCATTGTTGCCCCTTCGCGCGATTGCCCAAAATGGGCGTTTGGTCGCGCCTTCTACATCTTGCGCATAGGCGCGTGAACCGCATACATAGCTGCTAGCGAAAAGCCAAATGGATGCGACATGTTCGACACAATGACGATAACGAAAGCTGGCGGTGCTTTGTGCGGCTCTCTTCTGGTCTTTCTTCTGGGGGCGTGGGCTGCCGAAGAGCTTTATCACACAGGCCACCACGGCGATGACCACGAACAAGCTTACGTGATCGAAACCGGTGAAGAAGACGTTGCCGAAGTCGAAGAAGAGGTGCCGTTCGAAGTTGTTCTTGCGTCGGCAGATCCAGGCAAAGGTGAGCGCGTATTTGGCAAGTGTCGTGCATGCCACAAGCTCGAACAAGGTGCCAACGGAACAGGTCCTTACCTTTACGGCGTTGTTGGTCGTCCTGTGAGTGCGTCTGAAGGGTTTGGATATTCTGGTGCTTTGGCTGAAGTTGTAGACGCTTGGACACCCGAGCATCTGAACGCCTTCCTTGAAAACCCGCGCGGCTATACCCCCGGAACGTCGATGGGGTTTGCAGGCCTTCCTAAGGTTGAAGACCGTGCCAATCTAATTGCGTATCTGTCGACAATCGGCGGCTGATCCCGCTCAAATTGTCATCGGGAAGCCGCCCCTTTGAGGCGGCTTTTTTTGTGCCAACTCACAAGTTCGATCACGAAGGGTTCACCTAATCTCGTCTTGAACAGTCGACAATTCATTATTTAGCTTACTTTTAAGTCAAGGGATGAAGTTCACGCAGGAGCACATATATGTATAGGGCAACAGTCACCGCGATCACACCACGCTCGTTTCGACAGGGCCAAATCCTGCTCTTTGCTGTCCTAACGAGTCTCAGCATCGCTGTGAGTGCTTTGTACGCCCAGGCGACGGATGGCTCCTCTGCTCCGCTCATTAAGTCACATGGCATCTCGACATTTGGCGATCTTAAATACCCTGCTGATTTTGAACATCTAGACTACGTGAACCCCGATGCGCCAAAGGGCGGCGAAATATCAATCTGGGGGTTTGGCGGTTTTGACAGCATGAACCCCTATACACCCAAGGGTCGTGCCGGGCGTTTATCCAATATCTTCTTTGAAAGCTTGCTGACAGGAACTGCGGACGAAATCGGCAGTAGCTACGGGCTGATCGCCGAAAGCCTTGAATACCCCGAAGACCGTTCTTTCGTGATCTTCAACTTACGCGATGACGTGACCTTTTCCGATGGTTCGTCCCTGACAGCCGAAGATGTTGTTTTCTCCTACGAACTATTTTTGGAAAAAGGTCTACCCAGTTTCCGAGCGGTGCTGTCTCAACAAGTTGAAACCGCCGAGGTATTGGGGCCCTTGCGTGTGAAGTACACATTCAAAGAAGGCTTCCCGACCCGCGATCTGCCCGAAACCGTTGGTGGTTTGCCGATTTTCTCAAAAGCGCATTACGAAGCCAATGATCGCGATTTCGAAGAAAGCTCCCTTGAGCCGCTCCTTGGATCGGGCCCCTATGTTTTGGGCGAAGTTGATGTCGGCCAATCGATTACTTACGTCCGTAACCCGGATTATTGGGGTTTGGACCACCCTCTGATGGTCGGCCGCAGCAATTTTGATGAGATCACGGTTGAGTATTTTGGCGACTACAACGCGGCCTTTGAAGGGTTCAAGGGTGGAGCATATACCTTTCGAAACGAGGCTAGCTCGAAGAGCTGGGGCACAGGGTACAACTTCCCTGCCGTAACAGAACGTGGTTGGATCAAGAAAGAAGCGCTGCCCGACGGCACGCTTGCAACGGGGCAGGCATTTGTCCTCAACACCCGTAAAGAACGTTTTCAGGACCCCCGTGTTCGCGAAGCAATTGGGTTGATGTTCAACTTTGAATGGTCGAACGAGACACTCTTTTATGGTCTTTATGCCCGCATCAACTCGTTCTGGGAAAACTCCGATCTTGCCGCTGAAGGTCTGCCATCTGAAGCTGAACTGGCGCTGCTTGAGCCATTGTCGGAACATCTGCCAGACGGCGTTCTGGACAGCGAGCCGGTCATGGCTCCGACCTCAAGCCCGCGCTCATCGACAGATCGCCGTAACCTGCGCCGTGCGTCTGCACTTTTAGATGAGGCAGGTTGGGCTGTTGGAAGTGACGGCATGCGGCGCAAGGATGGTCAGACACTGCGGATTGAATTTTTGAATGACAGTCAGACTTTTGACCGCGTGATTAACCCATACGTAGATTCGCTGCGCCAGCTAGGTGTCGATGCAGTCCATAACCGCGTGGATCAGGCCGAAGCCGTTAATCGCGAACGTGCCTATGACTTTGACATCGTAACGACGCAATTTCCGATGGGCTATATTCCCGGCGCAAGCCTTCAGCAGTCGTTTGGGTCGGAAACCGCTGATATTTCGACCCGCAACCTGATGGGCCTCAAAAGCCCCGCTGTTGATGCGTTGATCGACCATATCACCGCAGCGACTTCGCAAGACGAGCTTGAGACGGCGGTGTCAGCCCTGGATCGTGTGCTGCGTGCCGAGCGGTTCTGGATTCCGCAATGGTACAAGGACACGCATACAATCGCCTATTACGATATCTTCGAGTATCCTGATCCGCTGCCGCCATACGCGCTGGGCCACTTGGATTTCTGGTGGTATAACGCTGAAAAAGGCGAAGCACTGAAAGCCGCAGGCGCTTTCCAATAATAAAGGTAGAGCAGGGTAAATGGGCGCCTATATTCTCCGGCGATTGCTGCTGATTATTCCGACACTATTCGGAATTATGGTTATCAATTTCGCGCTTGTTCAGTTTGTGCCTGGGGGACCGATTGAACAAATCATCGCCCAGTTGGAAGGCGAAGGCGACGTATTCGAAGGCTTTGCCGGTGGGGGCGATGCCGGTATCCAGCAAGGTGGCGGGGACGAGCAATATCTGGGTGCGCGCGGCCTTCCTCCAGAATTTCTAGAAGAACTGGAACGCGAGTTCGGCTTTGATAAACCCCCGCTTGAGCGGTTCCTGAACATGATGTGGAACTATATCCGGCTTGATTTTGGGGAAAGCTACTTCCGGTCGATCTCGGTACTTGATCTAGTAATTGAAAAGCTGCCCGTATCGATCACGCTTGGCCTTTGGTCGACACTCATCGCCTACATGATCTCGATCCCGCTTGGTGTGCGTAAGGCGGTCAAGGATGGCACCCCTTTTGATACTTGGACATCAGGTGCGATTATTGTTGGCTATGCAATTCCAGGCTTCCTTTTTGCAATCCTCCTGCTGGTTTTGTTCGCAGGTGGATCATACTTCCAGATCTTCCCATTACGGGGTCTGACATCGGATAATTTTGACGACCTCAGCATGATCGGAAAAATCCTTGATTATTTTTGGCATATCACATTGCCGGTTCTGGCATCCACGATCTCGGCCTTTGCAACGCTGACGCTACTTACGAAGAACAGCTTTCTGGACGAGATCAAAAAGCAATATGTCACTACTGCCAAGGCGAAGGGCCTCACGGAGCGGCGTGTGATGTATGGTCATGTCTTCCGCAACGCGATGTTGATTGTGATCGCTGGTTTTCCGGCTGTGTTCATCGGTGTTTTCTTCGGCGGTTCGCTTATTATCGAGACGCTTTTCTCGCTTGATGGGCTGGGCCGTCTTGGGTTTGAGGCTGCAGTCTCGCGTGATTATCCGGTGATGTTCGGAACGCTTTTCGTCTTTGGATTGATCGGCCTTGTTGTCGGTATCCTGTCCGACTTGATGTATGTCTTCGTCGATCCACGCATTGATTTCGAGAGGCGTGGATAGATGGCGCTTTCTCCGCTGAACCAGCGCCGTTGGCGCAACTTTCGCCGCAATGGGCGCGCCTACTGGTCGCTCATCATCTTTTCGATCCTTTTCGGCATTTCGCTTTTTGCAGAGTTCCTCGCCAACGACAAACCCATCGTCGTCAGTTACCAAGGCGAGCTGCACATGCCGATCTTCAATTTTTACCCCGAAACGAAGTTTGGCGGCGATTTGGCGACCGAAGCGCAGTACCGATACGAAGACGTGCAATGCCTTATCATCACCGGGGGCATGGTTGATTGCTATGATATCCCCGAAGAGCTGATTGAGGATGCGCAGGACGGAAATATTGCCGGGGCCGAGATCGACAAAGGGTGGCTGATCTGGCCGCCGATCCGCTACAATTTTACGACAATCGTTGATCGCGGTGGCGTAGCACCGGCGCCGCCGTCATCTGAAAATCTTTTGGGCACAGATGACACCTCACGGGATGTGCTGGCCCGCGTGATCTACGGTTTTCGGCTGTCTATCCTTTTCACGCTGATGGTGACCGCGATGGCTGCGGCCATCGGTGTGATCGCAGGCGCACTGCAAGGGTACTTCGGCGGCTGGCTTGATCTGATTTTCCAGCGCATTCTGGAAATCTGGGGATCAACCCCGTCGATCTATATCATCATCATCATGTTCTCGGTGTTGGGGCGAAGTTTCTGGCTTTTGGTCTTCCTCATGGTCCTGTTCGGATGGCCCGCGCTGGTGGGCGTCGTGCGCGCTGAATTCCTGAGGGCGCGGAATTTCGAATATGTCCGCGCCGCCCGCGCGCTGGGCGTGTCGAACTGGACTATCATGTTCCGCCACATGCTGCCCAATGCCATGGTGGCGACGCTGACGATGCTTCCCTTCATTATCACGGGCACGATCGGCGGTTTGGCCGCTTTGGATTTCCTTGGCTACGGATTGCCGTCTTCAGCTCCGTCGCTGGGTGAGCTTACGCTGCAAGCCAAGCAGAACCTCCAAGCTCCGTGGCTTGGCTTCACTGCTTTCGTTGCCTTTGCCCTGATGCTGTCGCTTCTCGTCTTCATTTTTGAGGGTATCCGCGACGCGTTCGACCCCCGAAAGACCTTCACATGAGCGTGCTTCTCGACGTTAAAGACCTTCGCGTCAGCTTTTCCCAGGATGGTGAAGTCAGCCACGCGGTCAGAGGTGTCTCTTTCCATCTCAACAAAGGGGAGACCGTTGCGCTTGTGGGCGAATCCGGTTCTGGAAAATCGGTTACTGCACTATCTACCGTCGATCTTTTGGCTGATAGCGCCACTGTCGAAGGCTCGATTACTTATGACGGTCAGCAGATGGTGGGCGCGTCGGAGAATATGCTCCGCAAGGTGCGCGGCAACGATGTCAGCTTCATCTTTCAGGAACCGATGACTTCGCTCAATCCGCTGCACACGCTGGAAAAGCAGCTGCGCGAAAGCATCGAACTGCATCAAGGCCTGCGTGGTGATGCAGTGCGCGACAAGATTATCGAGCTGCTCAACAAGGTGGGTATCCGCGATGCTGAAAGCCGACTGACGGCTTATCCACATGAACTCAGCGGCGGCCAGCGCCAGCGCGTGATGATCGCGATGGCTCTGGCCAACGGACCTGAGCTATTGATCGCGGATGAGCCGACGACCGCGCTGGACGTGACCATTCAGGCGCAAATCCTGGATCTGCTCGCCGAACTGAAAGAGACCGAGCAGATGTCGATGCTGTTCATCACGCATGACCTTGGGATCGTGCGCAAGATCGCCGACCGCGTCTGCGTCATGAAGGATGGCGAGATTGTTGAACATGGCCCGACCGCGCAAATCTTTGACAAGCCGCAACACCCGTATACGCAAATGTTGCTTAGTGCTGAAGCAACCGGTGTGCCGGTTGACGTACCCGCGGACGCTGAAACCATGGTCACTACGGACGCTCTGCGCATTTGGTTTCCGATCCATGCGGGTCTTTTGAAACGCACCGTTGGCCACGTCAAAGCTGTGAACGCTGCGACGATTGATGTCCGGGCAGGGGAAACGCTGGGCATTGTTGGCGAATCCGGCTCGGGTAAAACAACACTGGCCCTTGCGATTATGCGGTTAATAAACTCCGAGGGGCCGATCAGCTATATGGGCCAGCGGATCGATCAATGGAACAGCCGCAAGCTTCGGGATCTGCGTAAGGACATGCAGATCGTATTTCAGGACCCGTATGGCTCCCTGTCACCGCGCATGACAGTTGAACAAATCATCGCCGAAGGACTGGGCGTGCACGGTACTCCGCCTGGCAAAAACGCCCGCGAGATGGTCGCCGAAATCATGACGGAGGTCGGTCTTGATCCCGATACCATGCATCGTTATCCGCACGAGTTTTCCGGCGGTCAGCGCCAGCGCATCGCCATAGCCCGCGCGATGATTCTTCGCCCCAAACTGGTGGTGTTGGACGAGCCGACAAGCGCGCTGGATATGACTGTGCAGGTCCAGATCGTCGAATTGTTGCGGAACCTGCAGCAAAAGTACCGGCTTGCCTATTTGTTCATCAGTCACGACCTCAAGGTCGTGCGGGCGCTTTCACATAAGGTGATGGTGATGAAGCAAGGTGATGTGGTCGAATTTGGCAACCGAGACCAGATCTTCGACACTCCTGAGACGGAATACACCAAAACCCTGATGGCTGCTGCGTTCGATCTGAAAGCAAGTGAGGCTATCCCAGCGTAACGGTCGCTTCTGCCAGCCCGTCAATCGCAACCGTGCAAACCTGACCAGGCTTGATTTGGCCGACACCCGCCGGCGTGCCCGTCATAATCAGATCGCCTGCACGCAGGTGCACGAGGCGGCTGAGATAGGCGATAATGTCAGCGACTGGCCAGATCATATCAGTGATGTTGGCGTCTTGTTTCAGCACTCCTTCCAGAGTGCAGGTGATCCGTGCCGCGTCGCGGTTCCACTCGGCCACCGGTGTGATTGCGCCCAAGACTGCCGCGTTATCAAAGCCTTTCGCCATATCCCATGGCCGCCGTGCCTCTTTCGCCTGTGTCTGCAAATCGCGCCGTGTCAGGTCATTGCCTGCAGCAAAGCCAAATACATGCTTGCGTGCGGCGTCGCGATCAATGGCGGAGCCATCGATTCCAATTGCGACCACCAACTCCGCCTCGAAATGCAGGTTTTCTGTTGCGACAGGAAAGGGTAGTTTTGCACCGCTTTCGACGACCGCATCAGCGGGTTTCGTAAAGAAGAAAGGCGGGTCTTTGGGATTGTTCCCGAACTCTTTGGCATGCTCTTCATAATTGCGGCCGACGCAGAAAATGCGGCGCACCGGAAAGCGTGCGTCTGTGCCCGCAATTGTGATGCTGGGTACTGGCACATTAAAGATCAGATTTGTCATAAGCGGACCCTGCCATGGGGCCCGCTCTGTCTCAAGACTGGATCAGGACGGCCCAAGCGTCTCGCAGCTTGTTCCGCGTGCCATCAGGCGGCGACACGCCAAATCGGCGGTTTCCTGGGTCAGCCCCATGAAATTCGCGTCGAACCCGCCAGAGCGTTGGATAATCTTGCGGATTGATCCATCAAGCGATGCCATTTCCATCAGCGCTGTCTTCAATAGAACCTTCTCAGCGGCGTGGCGTGAGCCGTATCGACCGACATTGATCCCGTAATGCCGTCCACCTGAGCTTGACAGACGCGACACGATCTCGACCACTGGATCAGCCATAACTTCGGGTTGGATTGCGGCCACAGCAACTTCAGTGGGCCGGGCTTGCGGCTTGATCGCCGGTGCGATGACCGTTGCGTTCTGGGTGACTTCGACGGGTTTTGCCTCGGTCTGTGCGTTGGCGGCGGCCAGAGCAGCAGCATTGGCATCTGCGACTGCATCCTGAATTTCTTCTTTCATTGCCAGCAGCATCGGATCAGGTGCTGTGGGCTCGGCTCCGGGACGCAATTGCGGTCTGTCGCTGCTTTTCACAGCTGTGACCAGACGGATCGTTTTGCCTGCTGCTCCGGCAGGGGCCTGTTCGATCGGTAGGTTGTCGTAGCGTGGTGGCGCTGGCTTGCGCACAGCCACTCGTGACGGCGCGCGATTAAAGCCCATATCTAGAAGCTCCGCGACCCGCGCGTTTCGTGTTGTGGTCGAGCGTCCGCCGAAAACCGTTGCAATGATGCGTTCGTTCCCGCGTTCGGCGCTGGCGACAAGGTTAAAACCCGCAGCACGCGTATAGCCTGTCTTGATGCCATCCGCGCCACGGTAGTTCGCCAAAAGGCGGCGGTTGGTATTGTTTACACTCTTGATGCCAGCATCCGTCGAGCGGCGCGAGAAGAGGTTATAGTATTGCGGATAATCATAAAACAGTCGGCGCCCCAGCGTGGTCATATCCCGCGCGGTTGACAGGTGGCCAGATTCCGTCAGCCCGTGCGCATTCTTGAATGTGGATTTCGTCATCCCAAGCGCTTTGGCTGTGCGATTCATACGGCGTGCGAATGCGGCTTCCGAACCTGAGATCGCCTCGGCCATAGCGGTGGCGGCGTCATTTGCAGACTTCACGGCCGATGCACGGATCAGATACCGCAGCGCAATGCTTGAACCTGCGCGCAATCCCAACTTCGAGGGGACTTCGGCCGCGGCTTTCTTGGAAACGCGAACTTTCGTATCGAGCGAGATTTCCCCCCGCTCAACTGCTTCGAAAACAACATAGAGGGTCATCATCTTGGTGAGGGATGCAGGGTGCAGTCGTGTGTCGGCATTACGTGAATGCAAAACCTCGCCTGTTCGCGCATCGATGACCATCGCCGCATAAGGCGCTGCCATCGCTGGCGGCACAGCCATCAGCAAAACGATAAAAAAGCTCACAAATAGTTGACGGACGCACTGCCCCAGCTGCGTTTCCACGGATATCACCTATCATCTGCCTCATGCCGCGCGTTTTTTTTAGTGCACGATCATTTCTTTGGTTAACGTAGCACGTGCGGCAATTTCAGAAAACACCTTAATTTTAGGAAGTTTACCTCTACGCAGGGCAGTCCCTCGCAACATATAGCGGCGTGGTGTCAGGCAGACTCAAGATCGTGAATGTGGCAGCAATGTGGCGGTTTTATTCAAGCGTATCGATCAGCTTGGGCAGGGCTCCCAAATCAGCCAATTCGCGGTAGCGCGGCGCATTTGTCGGGGGCGTGTCCTGCTCAACGACCCAAGTCAAATCATGGGGCACATAAACGCCCCACGCGCCGCTTTCCAAAGCAGGTACGACGTCGGACCGGATCGAGTTGCCGACCATCATCGCGGCTTCTGTGCCGCCATCGTGACCCGCAAAAATGCGGTGGTAGATGGCGGGCGTCTTGTGGCTCACGATCTCGACCTGGTCGAACAAATCACCCAAGCCTGACTGGGCCAGTTTACGCTCTTGGTCCAGCAGATCGCCTTTGGTAATCAACACGATCGTATGACTTTGTGCCAATGCGCCCACGGCTTCGGCCGCATGGGGCAGCAGGTGGATCGGATGGCGCAACATCTCACGTCCAGCGGCCATCAACTCAGCGATAACACTTGCGGGCACGCGTTCTTCGGTGACCTCAATCGCGGTTTCGATCATGGATAAGACAAAGCCTTTCACGCCAAACCCGTACTGTCCCAGATTGCGCCGTTCAGCCTCAAGGAGACGGTCCTGCAGATGCTTGGGTTCGGCGAAATCGGCGAGCAGATCAGCGAAACGCTCTTGCGTTATTCGGAAGAATTGCTCGTTCTGCCAAAGCGTATCATCCGCATCAAAGCCAATTGTCTTGAGTTTCGCCACGTTGCGCCCCCCTGCAAAGCCAGCTTGCCCCTTTTCACATCATATGTGCCGATTATATAGTCCCCCAACCCAGCAAATGGATTCGCACCTTATGTCGATGCTGCCCGTGATGATGTCAGACAAGAAGGACGACGACGGAGATGTCGGCGTTGTCCTTGAGACGCGTCAAAAAACAAAAAAGCCGCCGATGTATAAGGTCATGATCTTGAATGACGATTACACGCCGATGGAGTTTGTCGTTCACGTGCTTGAACGGTTCTTTGGTATGACCCATGCGCAAGCATTTGAGTTGATGTTGACTGTTCACAAGAAAGGTCTTGCTGTTGTCGGCGTCTTCTCGTTCGAGGTAGCAGAGACGAAAGTGACGCAAGTCATGGACTTTGCTCAGCGTCATCAGCATCCGCTGCAATGCACGATGGAAAAAGAATAACTCCTTTCACATGCCCCATTCCAGACTAAGCCTCGCCCTCGCGGACGGCACTTTTGCGTTGCCGAAAGGCGGACCGATTGCCGTCTTTCGGCCCCGCTGGGGAGATGATTTGACCGCATTGCCCCGCGCGGATGTGCAGATCGTTCAAGGGTTCAAACCTGATCATGATGCCTTTGCGCAGGCAGGCTTTGATGCGCAGACCAAGCCGTATGGTCGCTTTGAACTGAGCATTGTTTGCATTCCCCGAGCCAAGGCCGAAGCCCGCGCGTTGATTGCGCAGGCCTGTGCGTTGACTGACGGTGTGATCGTCGTGGATGGGCAAAAGACAGACGGCATCGATAGTTTGTATAAAGCCTGTCGGACAGAGACAGATGTCACGGCAGCTTTTTCAAAGGCACATGGCAAGACCTTCGCGTTCGCCGCAACGGATGTGTTCGCTGATTGGGCAGCACCTGATGCTCCGCAGAAGGGCGCGGATGGATATTACCGCCAGCCCGGCGTTTTTTCTGCTGACGGGATTGATGCAGGCTCAGAAGCGCTTGGTGCTGCTTTGCCCAAACTCAAAGGCACCGGGATCGATTTAGGGGCTGGCTGGGGCTATCTGAGTGCGCAGGCGCTTGCGCAGGACAGCATCAAAACGCTCCATTTGGTTGAGGCAGAGGCCGCGGCGCTGGAGTGTGCACGCTTGAATGTCACCGATGCGCGCGCGCAGTTCCATTGGGCCGATGCCACATGCTTTGCGCCGGAAGCGCCTGTTGATTTCGTGCTCACCAATCCACCGTTTCACACAAGCCGAGCCGCAGATCCTGCGTTGGGCCAGGCGTTCCTGCGTGCCGCTGCAGCCATGCTGACGCCGCGGGGGGAGCTTTGGGCCGTCGCCAATCGTCACTTGCCCTACGAGACCCATCTGGCAAGCCTTTTTCAGCAGATCGATGAGGTGGGTGGCACGCGCGGGTTCAAGCTGCTGCGCGCTTCGCGTCCCATCCGCTCTCGCACCGCGCGTTGAACAGCGCTAGGCTCCCGATACAGGAGATTCCCTTATGTCCTTCAACATTTCTGGAAAAACCGTGATCGTAACAGGGGCCGCCAATGGTGTCGGTCTTGCCATTGGGCTGCATTTTCTGGAGCACGGTGCCCGTGTTGTCTTTGCGGATAAGGACGAAAAAGCACTGCGTCATGAACTGGGCGATCTGGTCGGCGATGACACGGAGGCGCGTATCTTTGCGGGGGATCTGCGCGAAAAGCTGACCATAGCGAACCTGCTTTCCGCAACGATCGACGCCTTTGACCGCGTTGATATTCTGGTGAACGCCAGCCGTCAGGTTGTCCAATCTGATCCGTTGAATCCTGATGATGACGGGGTCGAGCTATTGTTGCAGCAAAACATGCTGGCTTCCCTTCGTCTGTCGCAGATGGTGGCCAAACGGATGATTAAACAATCCGAGGGACAGGAAGACGGGATGGCAGGCGCCATCGTGAATTTGTCGTCGATCGCGGCGAGGCGGGCACACTCTGAAACGCTGGCCTATTCGATCAGCTCGGCGGCGATGGATCAGATGACCCGGTCGCTTGCTGTGGCGCTGGCTCCGTATCGGATCCGCGTGAATGCGGTGGCCTTTGGCAGCGTCATGTCGGCATCGCTCAAGGACACGCTGCATGAAAATCGCGAGATGCGTGAAGAGATCACC
This sequence comes from uncultured Paracoccaceae bacterium, assembly GCA_937883775.1. GTDB lineage: Bacteria > Pseudomonadota > Alphaproteobacteria > Rhodobacterales > Rhodobacteraceae > JAHTBL01. Next base: position 38,882 of record CAKZXZ010000214.1, on the reverse strand, counting down.
AACCACACTCCGCTCGACCGGATCGCCAATCCTGGTGAGGTGGCTCATGCGGTGCAGTTCCTATGCTCGGACGGATCGGGCTTTGTGACAGGCGAAATTATGACCGTGGATGGCGGTCGCACGTTGCTTGATCCGGTGGGCAACGCCGCGCACTAACTTTCCGGGAATTGCGCCCGGCAGGCCCGAATGTCACGCCCGGCTTGCGTCTTGAGCTGTTCAAGCTTGGTGCGCATACCCGCGAGTTTGCGTTCTTCGGCCGCCAGATCAATCGCGACGGGCACCTCTTTTGTCTGCAGATCGCGCTTGCGGCACAAGGTCCAAACCCCGCGTGCGTTAAAGCAATATTGATAGTTGATCCGTGGTGAGACCTGTTCGTCAATTGCAAAGCCACGCGCGATGTTCGCCTCTGTCTCGGCGATCAGTTCGCTTAGGGTGTTGGCGTCATCTGTCGCGCTGCGGACACAGCGGTCATAAGGGCTGGCGCAGGCGGCCAGCAGACAGATCAGTATAAGGGGTGAGAAACGCATAAGACCTCTTCGAAGGCTGCGGATTGTCGCAGGGTGGGGCGCCGCAAACGCTGGTGCAACCAGCTTAAGGAATGATACCATATGTCAAGTTTGGGAGACAGTTCTATGACGGAACAATTTGACGACCGTAAAATTCGCGCCTCGGCCTGGTTCCGGGAGTTGCGCGATCAGATCGTGGCTGCGTTTGAGGCTTTGGAAGATCGCCAGACTGAAGGCGCGACTGCAGATTTGCCGGCAGGCCGGTTTGATGTGACCGAGACCAAGCGTGCGTCTGAGGATGGATCAGATGCAGGTGGCGGTTTGATGAGCGTGATGCGAGGCGGCCGGGTTTTCGAAAAGATCGGCGTCAATGTCTCGACGGTACACGGCACATTGGGCGAGCGTGCGCAGGCCGCGATGGCCGCGCGCAAGGGTATTCCCGGCATGAAAGATGATCCGCGCTTTTGGGCGTCGGGTATTTCGCTGGTCGCACATATGCAAAACCCCCATGCACCTGCGGTTCACATGAACACCCGCATGTTCTGGACGCCGCATGCGTGGTGGTTCGGCGGCGGGTCCGATTTGAACCCCTGCATCGAATATGATGATGACACCGCAGAATTTCATGCCGTGCAAAAGGAGCATTGTGATCTGCATGGCGACGCGCATTATCCGCGTCTCAAGGCTTGGGCAGATGAGTATTTCTATGTGCCGCACCGGGGGCGGGCCCGTGGGGTTGGCGGTATCTTTGTGGATGATTACTGCACTGGCGATTGGGAGGCGGATTTCGCTTTCATTCAGGACATTGGCCAAGCCTTCCTGCCTGCTTATGTTCCTTTGGTCGACAAGCGTCGCAATACAAGTTGGAGCAATGCTGACAAAGACACGCAGCTGGTGCATCGCGGGCTGTATGCCGAGTACAATCTTGTCTATGACCGCGGGACCAAGTTCGGCCTTGAAACCGGACATGATGCGAATGCGGTTCTTATGAGCCTTCCGCCGCTGGCCAAGTGGGTTTAAAAGCGCAGTCGCACTTCAACCAGCATGTCGTCGTCCAAGGGCGCGCTTGTCACGGGGACAGGCGCATCAAGGCGCGCTGGCGTGGGGGCAACTGGTGTCCATTGAACAAGTCCAGCCGTCATCAAGACAGCAAAGAGAATTGGGATGTAGGCGCGTTTCATGCGAGCAATCTCCTCGATTCCCTTCAGTTGAAGGGGATATCGTAAAGATTCCGATAAGAACGCTGATCTAGCCGTGTTTACACAGCATCGAGCGGACAGTTTCCTGCCGATCCGACAAAGGTTTGTCTTTGACCTGGGCCGGTTTTGGTGTGCTGGTGGATAATACCCATTTATTCAATGCTGCTGTCACAATCGGAGTGCAGCCCGGCTCACGCGAGAAGATACCGCAGATTTGTCCGCCGCTTTTGGGGCTCGTCCGCACAGCCTTGCGCGCAGGCGCTTTGACGCGCTTGGCACCAATACCAGAATGGAGCGTGTTGCGCCCCAAAAGGCTTTCGCGCACGGTTGCACCATGGGTGCCTAAACCGCAGGAATTTGGGTTGTGCATCAGCCGCGTTTCGGTCTGATCGAGGATCGGACCACTTCCTGTCACTGCGCTGAAAAGAGCAGCCTCAAAGCTGCCGGGTTGCAGCTCAGGAGTGTCCCGACGCGGCGTGTTTTCGGCAACCTGCGCCAGCTCTGTTTCAAGGCTGGCAACTTGAATGCCAACGCTTTCTTCACCCTGCTGCACAGGCACAATTGCCCCGAAAAGAGCGATGGAAAAAACAGTCATGAACAGCATAAGACGCATGGCGCAAATCTCCTATGAGGGGACTTATGCCGATCCAACGCGGCCGAACCGCGCCGCAACCATGCGCAAATCAGGGCAATTTTAAGAAATTACGACGCGTTCTCACGCACCGTATCGATCATCAGTTGCACATTAGCTGGGTCTGCATCCGGTGTGATGCCATGTCCCAGATTGAAGATATGCGGCCCGCCAGAGAACGCTTTGACGATGCGCCGCGTCTCTTCGATCAAGGCTTTGCCGCCGGTCACCATATGGCCTGGCGCAAGGTTGCCTTGCACGCAGCCATCGACTTGCAGATGCTTGGCTGCCCAATCGGCATCCACCGAGTTATCAAGTGCCAAACAATCTGCGCCGACCTCTTTGGCGAAGCCGATGTAATTCTCGCCAGCTTCGCGCGGGAAGGCGATCACGGGAATGCCGGGATGCTTGGCCTTAAGGGCGGCGGTGATTTTCTTGGCAGGCTCCAACGCATATTTGCGGAAAGCGTCGCCTTTCAGCGATCCAGCCCAGCTGTCGAAGATTTTGACGACTTCGGCGCCAGCTTCGATCTGCATCGACAGATAGTCGATCGTGGCATCCGTGATCCGGTCGAGCAGGGCCTCGAACGTCGCAGTGTCTTCCTCGCGAAGCGCATGGGCAGGCCCTTGATCCGGCGTGCCACGCCCGGCGATCATATAGGTCGCTACGGTCCATGGCGCGCCAGCAAAGCCGATCAAAGTTGTCTCGGCAGGCAGTTCCCGCGACAAGATGCGCACTGTTTCATAGACCGGCGACAGCACCTCATGGATGTCGGATGCGGGTTTGAGTTTGGCGAAATCATCGGCGCTGGTGATCGTCGACAAACGCGGGCCTTCGCCGGTGACAAACCAAAGGTCTGCGCCAAGTGCTTGGGGTACCAGAAGGATGTCCGCAAAGAGAATCGCCGCATCAAACCCATAGCGCCGGATCGGTTGAAGCGTCACTTCTGCTGCTAAATCAGGGTTATAGCAAAGCGATAGGAAATCGCCGGCCTGCGCACGTGTCGCTTTGTACTCGGGCAGATACCGGCCCGCTTGGCGCATCATCCAGATGGGTGGGACACCAAGCCGCTCTCCATTCAGGGCTCTCAGCAGCTTTTTTGTTTGCGCCATAACGGGTCTTTCGTAAGTCATATCACGTCACCTAATTGTTGTCGTCATGTTGACCGGACAATCAAGGTTGTCAAGTTAAGTTGACACAACTAGGAATACGAAATGGCTATCACACTTCCGTCTCCCGCTTCACCCCTCAATATCGGAACACGCGGTTCCCCACTGGCGCTGGCACAAGCCTATGAAACGCGGGAGCGGTTGGCGAAGGCTTTTGATTTGCCGTTTGAAGCGTTCACTATTGTTGTCATCAAAACGACTGGTGACAAAGTGCTGGACCGCCCACTGAAAGAGATCGGCGGGAAGGGTCTGTTTACCCGTGAGATCGAAGAGGACATGCTATCGGGCAAGATCGATATCGCCGTGCATTCGATGAAGGACATGCCCGTCGCACAGCCCGAAGGTTTGCTGCTCGACACTTATCTGCCGCGCGAGGATGTGCGCGATGCGTTTGTGTCGCTGGATGGTGGCAAGCTGAGCGATCTGGCCGAAGGCGCAACTGTCGGCACGTCGAGCCTACGCCGCAAAGCGCAACTGCTGAACTATCGCCCTGATCTCAACATTGTGGAATTTCGGGGCAATGTGCAGACCCGACTGCAAAAGCTCGAAAACAAGGTGGCCGAGGCGACATTTTTGGCTATGGCTGGGCTAAATCGATTGGATATGAAAGACGTTCCGCGCACAGCAATTGAAACCGATGAAATGCTGCCTGCCGTCGCTCAAGGTGCAATTGGTATCGAACGCCGCGCGGACGATCGCCGTATGGCCGAAATGCTTGAGGCGATCCATGATACCGAAACCGGTCAGCGTCTTGCTGCGGAACGAGCGTTTCTTGCTGCCCTTGATGGATCTTGTGAAACACCCATCGGTGGGCTGGCCGAACTGGAGGGTGGTACAGTCAAACTGCGGGGCGAAATCCTGCGGGTTGACGGTTCTGAGGCAATTTCGGATCGGGGAGACGCTCCGATTGAGGATGGTGCTGACTTGGGAACCGAACTGGCCCGATCCCTGCGGTCGCGCGCCCCGGAAGACTTCTTCTCGTGGCTAAGCTGACGCTGTTCGGTATTTAAGGACAAAAGAAGCCGTGGCCTGCGCGATGACTAAGAGCATCGAGACCTGAGAACTCTTGCGACCATCAATTGCAAGTATGCCACTGACATAAGTGTTGCAAAAGACGCGAAACAGTACTTGACGGGGCCGCGCGCTGGTTTTAGGTCACCGCGCAGTGGCGGAGTAGCTCAGGTGGTTAGAGCAGCGGAATCATAATCCGCGTGTCGGGGGTTCAAGTCCCTCCTCCGCTACCAACTTCGAGAGATTTAAGTAAGTCGGGCGGCGTTTACTATCGCTTTGTCTAGTGCCTTTAATGCGGCGCAAAAAGGGCAGGGGTCCGGAACGACAGCTTGATCCGTATCTCCAGCTCCGGCACTATAAGGTATTTGCCGCAAAAGGCTTTGCGGAGGCTTTAAGTGCTTTTCTTCTTTCTCCCACGGATGCTGTCTGCGTTGGCGACGATCCTTATTCTGGTCGTACTGACGCGCGTTTTGACGCCCGCAGATTTTGGTAAATACAGCATGACCCTACTGATTGGGTATGTGGGCTTTGCGTTTACCTTTGCCTGGCTTTCGGCCTCTATCCCGCGCTTTCATCATGCGGAGCGATATGGCGGGAGGGCAACCGCCTCGATCCTTGTCATTGCCGCAGTGCTGGCATGTCTGTTGATCCCGCTTGTTGCGCTTGCGTTTGCCGTGCCCTGGCCTGCTGCGACCCTGTTTGTTTTGGGGGCGGCTTATAGTTTGGGGCATGCCACACATGAGCTGGGCCTGTCAGGTCTGCGTGTTCTGAAAGCGGGGCCCCAATATGCGGCCGCCACACTGCTAAGACCAACGCTTGCTGTGGCGCTTGCGCTTGCCTTTGTTCAAAATGGTTGGGGGTATGAAGGCGCGGTTTGGGGGTTTGTGATCGGTGCTACGACCACCGGCGCGATAAGCCTGCTTTATGTCATCCGTCAGACAGGTCTGTCCAAGCCGGACCGCGAGATGATTACGGCGTTTCTGGTTTACGGCAAGCCGCTTGCCGTGGTCACGTCAATGTCGTCATTTTTCCTGCTGGCATCGCAAAGCCTTTTGGGTGCACTGGAAAGCCTTGAAGCGGTTGGCTATTTCGCGGCGGCCCAGACGCTGGCCATGCGGTCAATCCGGATGCCAATGTCCAATCTCAGCGCGGTTGCGGCAGCTTCTGTCTTCAAAGCCCAGGAAACTGCAAGTGTCGATGCGGTTGATGGGCAGATGCGACGACATTTTTCCTTTTTGATCCTTTTTGTCCTGCCGATCGCGCTAGTGCTGTTTTGCGCCAACCAAACCATTGCAGCGCTTTTTTTTGATAGCGAATTTCAGACCGAAACGGCGCAGAACCTGCGGTTGCTTGCGGTTGCTGCGCTGCTGCTTGGCCTGCAAGGAGCATATTTTTCATACGCTTTCACATTGTCGCGCCGCACATCTTTGCAGTTGGGTGTGACACTGGCCACGTTGGCAACACATGTGCTGGTGTCTTGGGGCTGTATTGTCGTCTTTGGCCCGTTAGGCGCCTCTGTTGGCTTTGTGGTTAGCGCGATCCTGTCAATCAGCGTGTTCCATCTGGTCGGGCGCAAGATCCACAAAAGTTTGTTGCCTGTGCAGGAGATTGGCAAAGCATTGATCGGGGTTTGTGTTTTGGCCCCAATCGCGCTTTACACCAATCAAATCAATATCCTGCCTGTGGCGATCACCGTACTGGTTCTGGGTGTGTTAGCTTTTTGGATCGTTCTGATGTTGGCTCAACAAATCGCAGCACAAGCAGTCTTATCCAATCTGAGACGTCGACTCCGTAAATCCCCTGCCGCAAATTAAATCTGGACGGCGCTGGCTGAACCGACAATACTGCTTCCACTTATTTTTAAAGACTTGGCTCGCTTTTTGGGGCCGTATTCATTGAGTGACCATTAGGTAGGATTATGGGACCTGATTTTCTTTGCGTTGGCATGCCGAAATGCGGAACCTCAACTCTGCATTCTGTTCTTGATCGGTACTCGGATATCTATGTGTCCCCGTTCAAAGAGATCAAATATTTTGCGGCTAAGCGGATCGGATATGAGGGAGGCGCACGCGCTCTTTTCTTTGCCGATCACTGGGCGGCCCGGCAGGAACGCAAGGCTCTTGTGCGGATCAGTCGTCGGGTTTTGACGGGCAAAAAGCCGGCGCGCGATTTGTTATGGGCTGCTAACTTCGCCTTCGCCAAGCGGAACCTCGACTGGTACAAAAACCTCTTTCCTGCTGGACAGGTGTCCGGAGATCTTTCGCCCGCATATCACAGCTTGTCGCGGGCCGAAATTGATGCGATCGCTGCAGACTTTCCTGACCTTAAAATCGTCATCCTGTTGCGCAATCCCTATCATCAGATCTGGTCGCATTGCCGGATGTCATCACGGGGTAAGTCACCTGCGGACCGCGCGGCGTTTTTCCGCAGTCAGATCGACTATCAGCTTGATTTACGGCGGACCTATAAAAGCCTTGTCGATGACTGGTCCAAAGCGTTTGGCCGGGACAATGTCTTGGTTGATTATCTTGAGAACATGAAGATCGATACGCAGGATGTGGCGCGCCGCATCATTTCATTCGTTGACCCTGACCCTGCGTCTCATCAACAGCTACAAGCTTTTGAGCGCGACTACCGTGTTTTTCCCGGTGCTCAGGTCAATATGCCAACAGATGTTCACGCTATGCTGCTTGATGCTGCTCAAACGCGCCTGGATGGGTTCGAAACCATCGATCCTGAACGCGCCGATATCTGGCGCACGGAATTAGCTGATATGAAGGTTAAAAACACACAAGACGCCGAGGTCCGACAGGCCTGACGTAACCAGATTTACCTTGTAGGGAGCGAGACACTCCACGATTGCCAGTACTCCTCTTTTTACCGAATTAATTGCGGAAAAACCAATGAGCCTGCCACATCTTGATTGTCTTCCAAACGAAAAAGCTGCCGATAAGCTGGTTCTTCAGACGCTTGAAGATTATGCCACGTCGCATCCACATATCGATATCCTCGAAGCCGGGTGTGGACGCCGGTGGCCTTACAAGCTTGATGGTTTTGATTATCGCCTGACGGGGATTGATATCGATGCCGAAGCTCTGCGCATCCGCAAAGAGGATGTCGGGGATCTTGATGAGATTGTGCACAGTGATCTGCACAAGGCGCGCTTTGGCGAAGCGCAGTTTGACGTCATTTACTCATCTTATGTGCTTGAACACGTGTATGGGGTGGATGCTTTGTTGGGGCTGTTTCACAAATGGCTTAAACCGGGTGGGCTTTTGGTCATAAAGGTGCCGGATTACCAATCGGTCTACGGGCTCATCACACGGATGACGCCCCATAAATTCCACATCTTTTACAAGCGCTATTTTCGTGGGCTGCGGAATGCCGGAAAACCCGGTTACGGGCCTTATCCAACGGTTCATGAACGCGCGATCGCGCGTGGTCCGTTTCACGAGTTTCTGTCATCGAACGCTATGACCATGCTTCAGGAACGCGGTTATGGAACCTTGCCGGGTATGCAAAAACACGTCTCAAACACGATTGGTGCGTTGACGTTTGGAGCTTATGCGGGCGGGCACTACAACTTGCTTTATATCTCTCAAAAAGCCTAATTCGGACCGGATAGCAAAGGAACTGAGCCAGTTTACGCGCACTTCACGCAGGCGTGACGTATTTGTCGGGCGGCAGGTCTTCGGAAACAGGTCCGAGCAACCTATTATCTAAAGCATACTCGTTTGATGGAGTGCCGACCATGACACAACCCTATACGACACGCCGAACTCTTCTGACCGCCGCTGGAGCGGCCTTTGTCACCGGTGCGTCCGGCTTGCTTGTTCCGGCCCGCGCAGCGGGCCTCGCACCGACGCCCACCATGCGGGGTGGCGCCAACAATTATCGTCCCGGCGCGCCGATTGTGGATCGGATCGGCGGGGGTGGGTTCTGGATGACCGGCACTGTGCGGCGGGCGGGTGATGGGGCTCCGCTGCAAGATAGACGCATCCAGATCTGGGCACATACCACTGAAGGTCACGAACGGGATGCCCATAGCCATGGAGCCACGCTTACCGATGCCAATGGTGCCTTTCGGCTTGAGATGCCGCAGATCGTTCCTGCGTTTGGTCAACCGCATGGGCATCTGGCCTATGATGATGACGCAGAGTTCCAGACAGTGTTCCTGCGTCCGATCATGCCAAGCGCCAGCGATACGACCCTTGCCGTTGATTTCGTGCTTCAGCCGGTGTGAGCCAAGCAACCCGGCGCACAATCAAAGGGCGTCAAAACGCTCTGATCGTTACGATCTCGCTGCTTACAATCATCGCATCGCTTTATGCCGCGGCGACTAGCCCGCTGCTTCAATGGCGTGATCCGATCTACATCACTGGTGGGCTTTCCGGTGTCGCAGCGCTTGCGCTTTTGCTGATCCAGCCGCTTTTAGCAGGGGGTCGGATCGCCGGGCTGCATCCGCGACAAAGCCGCCGCATACATGGGTGGATTGGTGCTGCACTCGTCCTTGCCGTTCTGATCCATGTTGTGGCGCTGTGGATCACTAGTCCACCCGATGTGATCGACGCCCTCTTGTTCGTCTCGCCTACACCCTTTGCCGTTTGGGGCGTTCTGGCAATGTGGGCTATTTTTGCCGCTGCCGCTCTGGCTGCACTTCGCCGCCGCTTGCCCTTTCAGACATGGCGCATCGCACATACGGCATTGGCGGTTCTGATCGTCACAGGCAGCGTGCTGCATGCAGTGCTGATCGAAGGGACAATGGGCACCCCGTCAAAGATCGTCCTATGTAGCTTGGTTCTGCTTGCGACAGCAGGGGTCATCGCTGAACTGCGGGGGTGGCTGCGCCGCTAAGGTCGTCTAGCCGCCTTGAAAGTCATTTCCGTCTTGATAATCACAAGGTGTGCTTTGCATCTCAAGGTGGAGTTTATCGCCGTCATAGGGATGCGCGCGGGCCAAGTCTTCGTTCAGCGTGATGCCTAGTCCGGGCGCGTCTGAAAGCGCAACATAGCCATCATCAACGCAGATCGCGCCGCCGATCAGCCGATCATGAAAGTCGGTTTCGATTGTCTCGGCCATCAGCAGGTTTGGGATCGATGTTCCGAAATGCAGGTTTGCCGTCCATTCCACGGGACCGGCATAAAGGTGGGGTGCCATCTGCGCGTTATAGACCTCGGCTAGTGCGGCGATCTTCTTGGCCTCCCAGATCCCCCCCACACGTCCCAAGGCAGGTTGCAGGATTGTTGCAGCCCCCTGACGTAGAATAGGTGCAAATTCGGCCTTTGTGGTCAGACGTTCGCCTGTTGCCACCGGGATTGATGTCGCGCCGGCGACACGCGCCATTTGCGCGGTGTTATCTGGTGGGATCGGTTCTTCGTACCAAAGTGGAGCATAGGGCTCTAACGCTTTGGCCAGCCGGATGGCACCGCCTGTCGAAAATTGACCATGTGTACCAAACAGCAAATCCGCGCGGTCACCTACAGCTTCACGGATCGCTTTGCAGAACGCGACCGAGCGCGAGATATCGCTCATCGCGGGTTGGTGACCGCTGTAAACAGTGTAAGGCCCCGCGGGGTCAAATTTTACTGCGGTATAGCCGCGATCCACCGCGTCTGATGCTGCCTCAGCTGCCAGATCAGGTGAGGTCCAGAAGGCTGCCGGATCATGGGCGGACAGTGGGTAAAGATAGGTATAGCAGCGGACCCGCGGTGTCACCTTGCCGCCCAGCAGCGCATAAACGGGCCGTTCGCGCGCCTTTCCAAGGATGTCCCAGCACGCGATCTCAAGTCCTGAGAATGCGCCCATGACAGTCAGATCAGGTCGCTGTGTGAAGCCCGCAGAGTAAGCTCGGCGGAACATCAGTTCAATATTTTCGGGGCTTTCGCCTTCCATGTGGCGGGAAAAAACATCCTCAATCACTGCTTCCATTGCCTTTGGTCCGACAGAGGATGCGTAGCATTCGCCAACCCCATCAATCCCGCAGGCGGTCGTCAGTTTGACAAAGATCCAGTACCGTCCCCCCCAACCAGGGGCAGGGGGCGCTACAGTGAAAATCTGAAGGTTTTGCAGCCGCATCAGAAGATAATCACATTGCGTTTGGCTGCCCCACCTTTGGTGTCTGCAATCGCTTCATTGATTTGATCCAATGACCAGCGGCCCGAGATCAGCTCGTCCAGCTTCAGCCGTCCTTGGCTATATAGATCCACCATCCATGGAATATCCCGCTGAATAACAACATCGCCCATCTTTGATCCAACCATGCCTTGGCCCGTTGCTGCCAGAATGACCGGCTCATAGCTAGAGGCTTGGCCACTATGGGGCATGCCGACCATGACGACCTTTCCACCTGCTGCCAAATAGCGCGGTGCGCTGTCATAAGCCGGGATTGCACCGACGGTGACGATCACCGCATCGGCCCCACGCCCCATGGCTTTGAACGCCGCTTTCCATGGTTTGGGTTCAGTCGCCAAGACGCCGTCCGTCGCCCCAAACTCCCTGGCCATGGCTAACTTTTCGTCGGACATATCCACTGCCACGATGCGTCGTGCGCCCGCGATCCGCGCGCCCTGGATCGCGTTCAGTCCGACGCCGCCCGCGCCGATGACGACAACGTCTTGTCCTGCGCGCAATCCTGCAGCATTCACCACAGCCCCCACGCCCGTAATAACCCCGCACGAGATGAGCGCCGCCGAATCCTTTGGCAGATCATCTGAAATCACTACGACCTGCGACTGATCCACGACAACCTTCTCGGCAAACGCTCCGCAGGCCATCGCCTGGTGCAGTTTACCACCTTGGGAGGTTTTGAGCGGCCCGTGATCCCCATCATATGGTGTCTCGCAGATTGTCGGTTTGCCGGTCGCACAATTTGGGCAGGTTCCGCATGCCCGGATCAATGTGACAACGACCGATGCGCCTACAGGAACAGACGCGCCGTCCCCCACTGCGGTCACCCGTCCGGCGGCCTCATGCCCATAAACGGCAGGCAACGACCCGCCCCATGCGCCATCGGCAAAAGAGATATCCGAATGGCAGATTGCGACCGCATCCAGTTTCACCTCGATTTCGCCACCTCGGGGCGCACGTAATTCAACATCCTCGATGGTCAGAGGGGCGCCAAAAGCATGGCATACGGCGGCTTTGATTGTGGTCATTAATCTCTCCCAAGTCGAACCTCACCGTTGCCGAGCCTGCAGCAGCGCGCAAGACGAAACGCGACGTCTTCAAGCCATCACGCGGCGTGGGCGCAGCACGAAGACAGCAAAGCAGATCAACATCAAACCCGCCGCGACACCGAAAGGTGCACCTGGCAGATACAGTCCGTCACTACTTGTGAAGATCCAAAATACCTGTGTCATCACCAATGGTGACAAAATCATCGCCACGGCCTTGCTTGAGGCGATCACCCCTTGCAATTCCCCTTGCTGATCGTCGCTCGCGATCCGGCTCATCATGCCTTGCACTGCAGGGGTCACGACGGCACCCAGCGCGGTGACCGGAGTAAAGGCCAGGGCGACCCAGCCATTTGACAGCAGCATCAGCACCGTAAAGGCGCAAAAGTTAAACAGGAACCCGTAGATGATCGTATTGCGGTCTCCGAATTTGGGAATGATCCAGCGGATGATACCGCCCTGTACGATCGCCATCGACACACCAAATGATGCCAGCGACAGGCCCACCATTGCTGGTGACCAGCCAAAGCGCTCTTGGGTGAAAAACGCCCATGTTGCAGGATAAACGATAAACGCGAACTCATAGAGAAATATGAGTAGCAAAAGTCGCGCTACACCGGGCAATTGGCCTAACGCGCGAAAGGCGCCGAACGGGTTAGCGCGCCTCCAGTCAAAGGGGCGGCGAATGCGGTCCGTCACAGTTTCGGGCATCACGAAATAGCCAAAGACCAGGTTTGCCATGGCCAGCGCCGCCGCTGCATAGAATGGCGCGCGATGTCCGAATTCGGCCAGAAGGCCACCGATCATTGGCCCGAAGATAAATCCCATTCCGAAGGCCGCACCGATCAAGCCGAAGTTCTGCGCCTTTTTCTCGGGGGGAGAGATATCGGCAATGAACGCACCTGCGGTAGATTGCGTCGCAGCTGTAATCCCCCCGACGACACGGGTCAGGAACAGCAGCCAAATCGTGCCAGCGACGGCCATGACAAGATAGTCTACCGCCATAACGAAAAGCGATATCAATAGGATAGGCCTACGACCGTAGCGGTCTGACAAAGACCCCAGCGTCGGACCAAATAGAAATTGCATCACCGCAAAGGTCGTCGCCAGTACGCCGCCCCAGACCGCCGCTTCGCCCAGATCGCCGCCATTCACATCGCGGATCAGGTCTGGCATCACGGGCAGGATCAGCCCAATCCCCATCGCATCGAGCACCAGCGTGACGAGGATAAAGGTAAACGGAAGGCGTGTTGAGGGCGTCTTGGTCGTCATCCCGCGACCCTAAAACCGTCGTGCAAAGGCGCAAAGGCTGAACGAACCGTGCGGTTCAGATATGACCGATCTCTTTCAAAAATGTCACAAGATGTGTGGTGAATCCATCCGGATCATCAAGTGGTGAGACATGCCCCGCCTGTTTCAGCAACGCAAAGCGCGATCCCGGGATAAGCTCGCAGGTCTCACGCACCAGATCTGGTGGGGTCGACCGATCGCGGCTCCCAGCAATCCCTAGCGCAGGCAGTCTTAGGCCGCTTGTGGGCGTGTAGAAATCTGTTCCGGCAATCGCCCGGCAGATGCCTGCATATCCAACTGGATCGCAGCGCTCCAACCAATCTGCAATGTCCGCGTCGCGGCTTTGCCAACGCTCCAATGTTACTTCAGAAACTGCAGCCATTCCATCATTTAAGACCGCGTTAGCGCGGTCCTCCCATGGTCCTGCCTGTCCAAACTTGGCCGCGGTGTTTGCCAGAACCAGTCCACGCACCAGATCAAGCCGCTTCACCGCCAGCCCTTGCGCGATCAAGCCTCCCACCGACAGCCCGACAACGACGGCGTCGTGCATGTCCAATTGAGCCATCGCACGCTCGGCGTCGGCCACCAAAGCGCCCATCCCGAAGCGGTCCCTAGACACCGCGCTTGCGCCATGGCCGCGGATATCCATCACGCCTGCTGCAATTTGGTCCGGCAATCGGTCAATCACTCCGTCCCAAATCCGGTGATCCAAACCCAGGCAATGTAGGAAGAAAACGGGCGCACCGCTCCCCTTCTTTTGTCTGAAAATACCGCACTCCGACATTGGCAATACTCAGTCCACCAGCCGCATATGCGCCATGATCTGCCCGTGATCGGAGGCCAGCTTGTTATAGGGTGCTTCCGGATGCGACCCGTCGGTCAGATGGTCATTGAAGCAACTGAAATAATCCATCTCGCCAATACGCCCTGCGAAATCGGGGTGGAAATGCCGCGACATAAAAATCTGGTCGATGGATTCGAAAACACCACCGAAAGCTGCAGTATATACCATATCCTTCAAAGACTTACGGACAAAGAGTTTCTCGGCTGAATGAAGCTGGACGGCTTCAATCGCTTCAGTGATCTGCGTATTCTCGTCATCCGAATAACGATCGTTGCGGCTGTTTGCATCGTGCCGCCGCATCCATGCGTAGTTCTTGAAAGGCCGCTCTCCGCTGATGATTTCTGACGATACCGCATGCTCGCCATCGTTGAAATCGCCCAGCACCATAACCGGTACGCCTGTCGCCAATTCGTCCAGAACGGCTTTGCGCAACACCCACGCCTCTGCCATCCTCCGCAACGCCGAACGTAGCGATCCCATCGCGCGCCCAGCGGGGTCGTAATTCAACAGGTCCGCCTCGGGCGCGCCGCCCGCCACACGAGAGTATTCGCCCAGCTTTGATTTGAGATGGCAGTTGAACACAGTCACGACGCGCCTACCCACCGGGATGCGCACCTTCAGTATGGGGCGCGATAATCGGCTGATCCGGTAGGATCCGCCGTCCGACCCATCCAGATCGGAAAACGGAATATTCAGCGGTTCCGGCAATGCCTGAATGATCTCCGGCGCACCGACAAATCCAAAGCGTGACAGGACCGCCACACCGGGCCTGCGCTGCCCCGGCCCACCGTCGCTGGCATTGGGTGCAAAGGCCAAAGCGGCATCCGTGTAAGGCCGATATGCGAGCTTTCGAAAAATTGCCTTGCGATGATAGCGCTTGCGGCGGTCTGGGACGACCGCCTCATTGGCGTCTATTCCACGCCGATCTGCTTCGGCGATGACAGCGTCCAACGCCTCCTGCTCAAAGATCTCCTGAAAACAGACGATATCTGCGTCCAGCGTCAAAAGCTGATCGGCCAACCAATCCTCCTTCCAAGCGTACTCTTCGGGAGTGTATTCTTCGAACCGGTAATACTCCTTATTTGGCCCGATTAGATTTTTGACGTTGAAACTGGCAATCGTGAACTCGGTCATATCTGATCTCCGTATTCGCTAAGCGCGCGCTGAAACATCGGGGCGTCGACGTTGCCGCCGGATGCAGTGCAGATCACAGCCTCGCCCTTAATCTCATCGCTACGAAACAGGGCGCCGGCCAAGGCCGCGGCACCCCCAGGCTCCAGAACCAGTTTCAGTCGCGCGAACGCGTAGGCCATCGCGTGGAGACATTCATCATCCGTAACGATGATCCCCGGCCCGCATAATCGCTGTAGGATCGGAAAGGTGATTTCCCCTGGTTGGGGCGAAATGATCGCATCGCAAATCGATCCGCTCATCGCTGCATTGATCTCGCGCTGCCCTGAGCGCAGCGATCGCGCGACGTCGTCAAAATTCTTTGGCTCGACCGGACGGACGCGCATATCAGGGGCCTCTGCTTCCAGTGCCAAGGCAATACCCGAAGTAAAGCCACCTCCGCCGCAGCAAACCAGAACCTCGGCCGAGGTGATCCCTGCATCGCGGGCTTGATCCGCGATCTCGAGACCGGTTGTGCCTTGTCCGGCAATCACTTGGGCGTTGTCGAACGGTTCGATCAGCGTCAGCCCGCGTTCTGCGGCCAAGGCTTGTCTGATGGCCTTACGGTCCTCGGTCGCGCGGTCGTAAAGCACAACCTCGGCACCCAAAGCCCGTGTCGCGTCGATCTTTGTTTGTGGTGCGTTTGAGGGCATCACGATCACGGCGGTGCTGCCATGCGCGCGTGCGGCCAAGGCCACGCCTTGCGCATGGTTGCCCGATGAAAACGCAATCACGCCTGCTTTGCGCTGGGCGTCGTCTAAAGCTGACAAGGCTGACCAGCCGCCACGAAACTTGAACGATCCGGTGTGCTGCAGGTTTTCGGCCTTCAGAAAAAGCCGACGCCCTGCGACCTCGTCCAGAAAAGGAGAGCTTAGTAAAGGTGTGCGCCGTGCGTGTCCCTCGAGGCGTTTTTGCGCAGCGCGGATCATTTCGATGTTCATTGCATGGCCTCAATCCAGGTGCGCAATGCCGCCACGGCCTCGGGTTCATCCAGAAACGGGATGTGCGCGCGGTCTGGCACCACCGCAGCAATCATGTCAGGCCTGCGCCGCTGCATCTCGGCCAGCGTGTCGGCGCTCAGCAGATCCGAGTTCGCCCCTCGGATCGCACAAAGCGGCAGGCCGTCAAATGTATCGAAAAACGGCCATAAGTCCGGCGCAGGTTGTGCACCCGCTTCCAGCACCGCATCGCGCAGTTTTGGATCATAAGTGATTTGTAAACCGTCAGGTGTTTCTGTGAAGAGCTTTTGTACCTCTTCCTTCCATCTGCTGTCCGGCACATTCGCAAAACCAGTCATCTGCGCCCCCCGGATCGCAGCAGCTTCCGCATGGGTTTTCTGGGCCGGATTGCGGCCAATGTAATTTTTGATGACCTCAAGCCCGCGGGGGTCCAGCTCTGGTCCGATATCGTTCAGGGCGACCCCGATGAGGCGGTCCTTTACCGTTGCTGCCAGCCCCATAGCAATCAGCCCGCCACGTGAGGTTCCCAGTATTGCAGCACGCTGAAGTTCAAGATGATTCATCAGTTCAACACAGTCTCGACCCTCAAGAGGGATTGTATATGTCAAATAGTCATCAGCCCATTGCGATTGACCCCGCCCGCGATAGTCCAGCCGGATCATCCGCACGTCGCTTAGAAAAGGCGCTACGTAATCAAAATCCGCACCGTTGCGTGTGAGGCCTGCAAGGCAGATGATCGGCAGACCTGTGCCTTGGTCGGTGTAGTGCAACGACAATCCGTCCGAGGTTGTGAAACGCGGCATCTAAAGTGTCCTTGCAAGTTCTGCGATGGCGGTCAGGTCATCGCACACATGTGTCGGTTTGCCCGGCAATCTATCCATTGGAAGGCCAGCCCTATTGACCCAGACAGTCTGGAAACCGTAGGCCATGGCTGATGCAGCGTCCCACCCGTTTGACGACACAAACAATACATTATCCCGTGGGCTGACAAACCGTGCGGTGACCAAGTCATAAACCCGCGTGTCGGGTTTGAAGACACCAACCGTTTCAACGCTGAGCACGGCGTCCAGAAGTTCTTCTAACCCGGCACTTTCAACAGCACCGTCCAGCATTTCCGGCGAACCGTTTGAAAGGATGCCCGTATTGAAACCGTCAGCCTTCAGTGCGGCAAGCATGTCGGGGACTTCTGGATAGGCATCCAGTTCCCAATACAAAGCCAAAAGACGTTCGCGTAGGCCAGGATCGTTTAGGTTCATAGCCTCCATCGCCCAATCCAGACCGTCTTGGGTGATTTGCCAAAAATTGGTGTGATCGCCCGTTACTGCGCGTAGCCACGTATATTGCAGCTGCTTGTCACGCCAATGTGCGGCCAATGTCGGCCAGGTGTCTTCGAGTGCTGCATGCTCGGGTTCATGCGCGGCTTTGCGAGCGGCTGCGGTCACATCAAACAGCGTGCCGTAAGCGTCGAAGATACAGGTCTTGATTGTCATGTCTTGCTCCCTCGTCTGGGCAGGAAATCTCTTTTGAAAGGGTTTGGAAAGGGCTTTGCAGAAATCTATCGGGATTGGACGGGCTTGATGCACGTCAAAGCGGGCCGGGCATTGGACGCCTAGCGTTGAATGGATTTCAAAACAGGGAGGAGACACAATGTCGAACACGCCACACGAACTGGCTGAGGAATTTCCCGACAAGATCGAGGCTATGCACGCGCTTAGGCAAAGCAACGCGCATTTCTGTAAACTCGCTGATGCATATCACGAGGTGAACCGCACAATTCACCGGGCCGAAACGAATATTGAGCCGATGGATCAGTTCGCCGAAGAAGACCTTCGCAAAGAGCGGATGCGGCTCAAGGATGAGATTGCGCGCATGCTGAGCTAAGCCAAATCGTCGAATTGTGCTATAGCCGGGGTCACTTGACGCAAGATCGGAGGACCCAACAGATGTCACAAACACATGGAACTGTGCATTGGAGCGAATTGACAACGCCCGATGTGCCGAAGGCTTTAGCCTATTATGGCGACGTCTGCGGATGGACCTTTGACATGATGCCGATGCCAGAGGGCGACTATCACATTGGCATGCTTGGAGAGACACCAATGGCCGGCATTATGGGGATGGAGGCTGTGCCCGACGGCACGCCGTCCCATTGGTTGACCTATCTGGCTGTGGACGATGTGGATAAGGCTGTGGCGCAGACCCGCGCGGCGGGCGGCCAGATTTACCGCGATTGCTTTGATGTGCAGGGTGTCGGGCGGTTTGCGATTGTGGCTGATCCCACCGGGGCTGCGGTCGGTCTGATTACACCCAGCGATGAGCCCATGGAAGAAGGTTCATTTTAGGTATTTGAGGACAAAAGAAGCCTAGAGGTTTTCCGGCTGCGGCATGCCGAGCACGTGATACCCGCCGTCGACGCGGATGATCTCGCCTGTGGTACAGGCGCCGTGATCGGAGGCCAGATAAAGAGCGGTTCCCCCGACCGCTTCCAGCGTTGCATTGGCACGCAGCGGCGCGTTCTGCTCGGTCTGTCGATAAGTCTTGCGTGCGCCGCCAATTGCCGCCCCCGCCAATGTTTTCATCGGGCCGGGCGATATGGCGTTCACGCGGATGCCATCCGGACCCAGATCATTGGCCAGATAGCGCACGGTTGATTCCAACGCCGCTTTGGCGACACCCATCACGTTGTAGAACGGCGTCACGCGGTTCGAGCCCTGATAGGTCAGTGTCAGCACCGTTCCGCCATCGGTCATCAGCGGATGCGCGCGGCGGGTCACCTCGATCAAGGAATAGCAGCTGATCTCAAGCGATGTTTTGAAGTTCTCGCGCGACGTATTCAGGAATCGGCCCGTCAGTTCGGATTTGTCGGAGAAAGCAACTGCATGCACGACAAAATCCAGCTTGCCCCATTTGTCGGCAAGGGTGGCAAAGGCCCTATCCAGAGACGCGTCATCGGTCACATCCACATCCACCAGAATATCCGATCCGACTGATGCGGCCAGTGGCTCCACCCGTTTGCCGAACGCCTCGCCTTGATAGGTAAAGGCTAATTCAGCGCCTGCGTCGGCCATGGCCTTTGCGATGCCCCACGCGATGGAGCGTTCGTTGGCCACGCCCATAATCAGGCCGCGCTTGCCCTTCATCAAATCCGACATTTCAAGTTATCCGTGATACTTGCTCATAACCAATGTGGCGTTGGTGCCGCCGAAGCCGAAGCTGTTGGAAAGGACTGTGTCCAACGTCACGCCTTCGCGCAGTTCGGTCACGATTTCACCCTTATGAAGGGCGGGGTCCAATTCAGTCACATTGGCCGAGGCTGCGATAAAATCGTTTTCCATCATGATGAGCGAATAAATCGCCTCATGTACCCCGGTCGCGCCTAGCGAATGCCCGGTCAGCGATTTGGTCGAGGCGATGGGTGGTGTGCTGCCCTCGCCAAAGACGCGGCGCACGGCTTCGACCTCGGTCACATCGCCTGCGGGGGTCGAGGTGCCGTGCGCGTTGATGTAATCCACCTTGCGGTCGCCCAGATCAGCAATTGCGACGCGCATGGATCGTTCACCGCCTTCACCGGAGGGCGCCACCATGTCATGCCCGTCCGATGTCGCGCCATAACCGGTGACTTCGGCGTAAATCTTTGCACCGCGCGCCTTGGCATGCTCCAGTTCTTCCAAGACAACCATGCCGCCGCCGCCGCCGATCACGAACCCGTCGCGGGTCGCGTCAAAGGGCCGGGACGCGGTTTCAGGCGCGTCGTTATACTTGCTGCTCATCGCGCCCATCGCATCGAAGAGGCATGACAACGTCCAATCAACCTCTTCGCCACCACCTGCAAAGACAACGTCCTGTTTGCCCAGCTGAATCTGTTCAACCGCATTACCGATGCAATGCGCGCTGGTCGAACAGGCGGATGTGATGGAATAGTTGATGCCCTTGATCTTGAATGGCGTCGCCAGACATGCACTCACGGTTGAGGACATGCCGCGTGTGACCATGAACGGCCCCATCCGCTTGGGCGCGCCTTTTTCGACAACGATGTTGTGCGCTGCAAAAAGGTTCGATGTTGAGGGTCCGCCGGAACCGGCAATCAGCCCGGTCCGTTCGTTGGAAACTTCATGCGGCTCCAGCCCGCTATCCGCCACGGCCTGCTCCATTGCCAGATAAGCGTAGGAGGCGGTGGGCCCCTGAAAGCGTAGCTGGCGTTTATCGATATGCTCGGCAAGGTCAATTTGCGGAATGCCAGCGATCTGCGAACGGAATCCGTGCTCGGCATAATGCGGTTCTGCCGCAATGCCGGATTTGCCTGCCCGCAACGAGGCTTCAACCTCGGCCAGCGTGTTTCCAATGGGCGAAATGATCCCCATTCCGGTGATGACAACGCGACGCATAAGCGGCTCCTTACGTCAGGATTCTGCGGTGGCGAGACCGACCTTCATGTCTTTGACAGCATAAATCACCTCACCATCGGCTTCCACACGGCCATCCGCAACACCCATCTTCAGGCGCCGGTCGATAACCCGGGTGAAATCGACATAGTAGGTAATCATCTTGCGATCAGGTTTAACCATGCCAGTAAGCTTCACTTCACCGACACCCAACGCAAAGCCCTGACCCTGCCAGCCGCGCCAGCCCAGGTTAAAGCCGGTGAGTTGCCACAGACCATCCAAGCCCAGACAACCAGGCATCACCGGATTGCCGGGGAAATGGCATGAAAAGAACCAAAGATCAGGCGTGATGTCGAACTCGGCAACAATATGGCCTTTTCCGTGAGCCCCAGCATCAGCGGACACATCCGTGATGCGATCCATCATCAGCATTGGTGGTTCGGGCAATTGTGCGTTTCCGGGGCCGAAAAGCTCCCCACGCGCACATTTCAGCAAATCATCCTTGTCAAAACTCGTCGGATACTGGGCCATTCAGCCACGCCCCTTTTTGCACTTTTTCCCGTTCTGCAGCCCCTTAACATCGGGCGCGAAGGGCTGGCAAGGGTCGCGCAGTTGTACGGATTGGTGCAGATGCGACTCAATATCATTTGAAATTGGCCCCATTCCCACCCTATATTAGCTCAAGACCTAACGGACCAAGGCTATGACCCAGGACGCAATGACCCGAGGAACTGAGTGGCTGACCAAAGCAAACGTGCGGCCAACGCGGCAGCGCGTCTCGTTGGCGACGCTTTTGGTGGGCGACGGAAAAAATCGTCACGTCACCGCAGAAGGCTTGTATGAGGCCTGCAGTGCATCCGGTGAGCGGGTGTCGTTGGCGACGGTTTACAACACGTTACGAACATTTTGTGATGCTGGTTTGATGCGCGAAATAACGGTTGATGGGTCGAAAAGCTATTTCGACACCAACATGACTGACCACCCGCATTTCTACTGGGAAGACAACAACACGCTCAGCGATGCGCCTGCGGCAGACCTTGAAATTGCCTCGCTTCCCGACGCGCCCGAGGGTGCTGAGATTGCGAAAGTCGACGTGGTGATCCGTCTGCGCCGCAAGTAAGGCGCGGCCATTTCGCTTTTTCAACGCATTCCTGCCGGAGGCGTTCCTGATTCTATCTGAAAAGTCAGTATTGAATTAAATGTGCCCGCCGCTGGTCGTCTTTCTTGCGAACAGGCGCGGTATGCGTGGCTAAAACCACTGTCCCGGCTCCATCAATCCTAAATCGAGTAATTGCTGTGAATGCCACTCAAACGGGGTGGAATTGTGCCAGCGGAACGTCTCGATATCAAAGGTGCTGCCAGGGTTTAGTTTCAGCGCCTTTGCGGTGCGAAAAGACGCAAGTGCTGCTGTGGGGCTATGATGCCAAGGGCAGGCATAGGTGTTGTATTCTTCGTCATTGAACGTGTGATCCGCTGCAATCTGCAGTCCGGGTTTCGCGCGAAACAGTGAAACGCGGTCGATTCGGCGGCGCGGAATCGGAATATGCTCTTCAAAACGCCAACGCAGACCTCCAAAGAAGTTCATCTGACGATCTTTATCATTGTTCCATTTGTCCTTGCGGCTCAGCGCATAATAGCCTGATCGGTCCAGATGCGCGTCCTCGATGCTGACGGCATTAGGATGCTGCCCCAGATCGCCCGCATACAGATCGACCACGTAGGTCAGCACGGTGTCGCGGCGCTCTTCGGCAACAAAAGCAACCATCTCCGAGACAGATCGGCTTTCGCTGAACGGATGAAACAGAAATTCGGCGTTGAAACAGTAATAAAGCCAGATGTCGCCAGCTGCGGCGATCACCTGATTGATAAGCCGCTCCATCGATTGGTCCGCAGTGTGGTCATAGAAAATCACATGTTGATTTGCGATCAAATCGATCGGCACATCTAGCTCGGGTTGGGCAAAAACGCAGACCTGCTTGAAACCGCAATCGCCGTGATGTCGGATTGTTGCCTCAAGCTCGGCCGCATCTTCGGCCAAGATCAGTGCAATGGGCCCCTTGGCCAGTACTGTTTTGGCGTCGGCCAGAAAAGATTTCAAATCGGGATACTGCATACACGCCTGCCTTGTTTTGCCCAGATTCGGTCAAGCGGCATCGCATTGCAAGTGGGCGCTGCCCTGCGATACACAGATCCACGAAACAAAGGGTGCGATCATGGCTGACGCAAAGAAGCTCTATATCAAGACCTATGGCTGTCAGATGAACGTCTATGACAGCGAACGCATGGCGGAAACGCTGGGCGGGCAGGGTTATGTCGAGACAAAGACGCCTGACGATGCCGATATGATCCTGCTTAACACCTGCCATATCCGCGAGAAGGCGGCAGAGAAGATTTATTCCGAACTGGGCCGTTATAAGGGGCTGAAAGCCGAAAAGCCTGATCTTAAGATCGGTGTTGCGGGCTGTGTTGCACAGGCCGAGGGTCAGGAAATCATGCGCCGCCAGCCGATGGTCGATCTGGTTGTCGGCCCGCAAAGCTATCACCGCCTGCCAGCCATGGAAGAGGCTGTGACGAAGGGTGAAAAGGCGCTCGATACCGATTTTCCCGAGGAAGACAAATTCGAGCATCTAAAGGCGCGCCCCAAAGCCAAGCGCGGCCCGACCGCATTTTTGACCGTTCAGGAAGGCTGCGACAAGTTTTGCGCGTTTTGCGTGGTGCCTTATACCCGCGGAGCGGAGGTCAGCCGCCCAGTGGAGCGCATCCTGACGGAAGCCCGCGATTTGGTCGAGAGGGGCGTGCGCGAGATCACCCTCCTAGGCCAGAACGTCAACGCCTATCACGGCGCCGGGCAGGAGGGGGACATGACGCTTGCGCAACTCATCTGGGCGCTGGATAAGATCGACGGGCTGGAGCGGATCCGCTTTACCACGAGCCATCCCAACGACATGGACGATGCCTTGATCGAGGCGCATGGCACCTGCTCCAAGCTGATGCCGTATCTGCATTTGCCGGTGCAATCTGGGTCTGACCGGATCCTTAAGGCGATGAACCGGAAACACACGGCGGACGACTATCTGCGCGTGATCGAACGTATCCGTTCCGCGCGCCCTGATATCCTGCTGTCTGGAGATTTCATTGTTGGCTTTCCCGGGGAGACCGATCAGGACTTCGAGGACACGATGGCTTTGGTCGAGGCCGTGGAATACGGGCAGGCCTATTCGTTCAAATATTCTACCCGCCCTGGTACCCCTGCCGCAGAGAAGCCACAGATCGACGACGGCTTGGCGACAGAGCGCCTGCACCGCCTGCAAGAGCTGCTTTGGACCCAACAGCGTCGTATTCAGGACAACATGGTTGGCCGCGAGGTCAGCGTGCTTTTTGAGAAGCCCGGCCGCCTAGAGGGTCAGATGGGCGGTAAGTCGGAATACCTCCACGCAGTTCACGTCGATGATGCCCCTGTGGCCCGCGGGGATATCCGTAAGGTAAAGATTGTCGGCAGTGAGAAAAACTCGCTGCAGGGTGCATTGATCTGACGTTTAGAGTTTATGGCTTAGACGTTAAAAGTGACCATTCGGGCTGAGGTGCAAGCACTGGCTTTCCACGAAAGCGGGCCTCCTGTCCTCAGAAGTACGTCTAACCCTTTAGCATTAAGTCGCTTTCGTCCAATAGGACGCAGCCCGGTAACTTGCCGAAGGATGACTGGCGTCTTTCAAAAGTTGCCGCGCTGCATCCGCTTGTCTGCGTTCTGCGGCGAAGAAAACAGACTGTTCGGGTCGGGTCTTCAAAGAATCGCGCAGGTCCCGAACCAGTGCATCCGGCTCTGTCATATCAATCCATTTGATCTTGAAATTACCCGCGTCGGATACGTGTTGAATGTCCATGCGATCCCTGACAGCGATTGTTGCATGGCCCGAGATGTCGACATGTGCATCCTCGATAATGCGGAGAATGACAGGCAACGCGGTCTCATCCCCGAAAAGATCCAGATTCTGGTCTGTCGGCATCTTTGAACCGCTTGGTCCTGTCAGTGCAATCTCGTCACCGGCTTTGACAGTCTTGGACCATTCGGTGACGCGACCACCCTCGTGCAGGACGATATCCACGTCCATCCAATTGGCATCTTTGCCAAGCTTGCGGACAGTATAAGGTGGACGATGCCAGTTTGAGACGCCTTGCGGCCAACAGGTCAGGCCATTTTCGTCCAAAGTTGGCCATGCCGCACCTTTAGGACCAAAAAGGAACCGAAAATGTAGTCCCGCTGTTTTGGCAGCAAAAGCGGTGAACTCTCCGTGCAGTCGGACCCGTGCGAAATTAGGTGAGATCTGCGCGCAGCTGCTGACTTTGCAAATCACCTGATTGAGCGGAGTGGAGGCGCGAGGCGCGTTCCAGACAATCCCATCGGCGAAACCAAGATTGTCAAACCGCTGGGCATAAAGCTCTTTCAGCATTTGTAGCTCCGCCCTTGAAGGAGCGTCGAAAGCGCCTGTGGTCTCGGTGCCGGTCTTTTCCATAACGACCAAACCTAAAGGCGCATCAATGACCATCCTTGTCTTGCTGTGTTCGACAGCAAACCCGTTCTGTTCCGCAATTCTTCTTAGGGGTTCGAACACTGCGGCGGCGTCAGCTTTTAGAACGGCCTGATGTTTGCTCATAGCACCCTCCTATAACCGCTCGATGCTTGCGGCGATCTGAGCGGCCTCTTCCGCGGTCAGGCGCGGCGGATGCCAATCCCGGCCCGGAGCGGCGTCTAGCAGTCGCTTGGTATAGGGGTGTTTGGGCGTGTTGAACACGTCTTCGGTCGGGCCAAATTCGACCATGACGCCTTTCTCCATCACGGTGATGTAGTCAGAGATTTGCGCCGCGACCCGTAAGTCATGGGTGATAAAGATAATGGCCATTTTATACTTTGATTGCAGGTCATTCATGAGGCGCAGCACCTGTTTTTGCACCGACAAATCCAGCGCCGAAACACTTTCATCCGCGATCACAACATCCGGCTCCATCGCAAGTGCGCGGGCGATGCCGATACGCTGGCGCTGACCACCTGAGAAGTTGCGCGGCTTGCGTTTGAGGGCAGGTTCACCAAGGCCTACTTGCTCAAGAAGCTCAATTGCACGCGCGCGCGCTTCCTTTTCGGAAAGCCCTTGCAGGAACAACCCGCGGGTAATCATGAAGCCGACAGACTGCGATGGGTTCAACGAGCCAAACGGGTCTTGAAAAATCATCTGAATGTTTTTGCGCGCGCGCACCAGATCGGCGCCCGTCATCCCCAGAAAGTCCTGCTCCTTGATGATGACAGCTCCTTCGGACGGTTCCTCCAAACGGATCAGTGTCTTGGCTAAGGTGGACTTGCCCGACCCGCTTTCACCGACAACGCCCAACGTCTCACCCGAGCGCAAAACAAATGCGGCATCTTTCAGGGCATGCACCTGCTTGGTGCCGGATTTGTAAATCTTGTGCAGCGATTTGACCTCGACCACCGGGGCATCATTACGGGTTTGATCGGGCGCACGGGTTGTCTCAAGCAGCGGCATCGCATCCACCAAGAGCTTGGTATAGGGCTCTTGCGGATGCATCAGAATATCAGTCTTGGGGCCTTCTTCGATCAGTTTGCCCCAGCACATCACAGCAACACGATCCGCCACATCCGCAACGACGCCGAAATCATGGGTGATAAAGATAGTGGCGTTGTCGTAAACCTCTTTGAGGTCGTTAATCAGGCGTAAAATCTCAGCCTGTGTGGTCACGTCCAATGCCGTCGTCGGTTCGTCCGCGATCAGCACATCCGGTTTACAGGCCAACGCCATCGCGATTACGATCCGTTGGCATTGCCCACCCGACACCTGATGCGGATAGCTGTCGTATATACGCGGCGGGGTCGGTAGCTTCATTTGCTCCAGCAGCTTCAGCGTTTCAATGCGGCGCTCCTCCGGCTTGATCTCGGGGCGGTGTAGGGCAAAGACCTCGTCAACCTGCTTGCCTATCTTCAAAGCAGGGTTCAGCGCTGCCATTGGTTCCTGATAGATCATCGAAATGCGCGCGCCGCGCAGAGCGTTGAGCTCGGACTGTGACATCTTCAGGATGTCACGCCCATCGAACAAGACTTCACCGGATGTCACTTCAAGCCGGTCAGGGACATCGTTCATGATCGCGCTGGTCATTACTGATTTGCCCGATCCTGACTCCCCCACAACGCACAGAATTTCGCCTCGTTTCAAAGAGATTGACACATCTTCGACCGCATATTTGCGGTCCGCCCCGCGTGGCAGCGCGATCGAGAGGTTCTTGATCTCAAGAATTGATTCAGGCTTGGCTGTCATGTGCCGGGCTCCCGTTAACGGTGGATATGGGTGCTGGGGAAACCTGGCCCGATCAGCGAAACAGGTCTGGCGCCCTTTGGCAAGCGCGACACTGACGCGCTTGACTTGAAGTGGCTTCACGAGGATGACAGGGGGGCCAGCTTGAGATCCATCTGCCAGGACATACGCCATGATATAGAGGGATGTCTTATGCCGCGATCCGGGCCAAGCGATACCAGTCAGATTTTTGTCTATGATCCGGGCGTTGCCGAACGTGCGCCGCTTGATCTGGATGCATTTGAGCGTTCTTTTCTGGGTATCGCCCGCGATATCATCGCGTCATTCGATGCGCCGCAGTTGCATTGCTGGATGACCGCGTTTCTTGAGGCCGAACGAATTTTCCCAGCCCCATTTGGCGCCACAATTGCCCATGCCATTGCAATTTCGATAAATGCTTTGCGCGACGGGCGTAGCAGTCCGTTTGCCTATTTCCGTACCGGTGATCCGTTGGCCGACCTGGCAATGACACGCCAAGAACGCTACCTTCTGCTCAGCCTGCGGGGCATTCGCCGTAACGATCCATCAACCGCGCGGGCCAATGCGCTACTGGTGTGTGAAGGTGGGGATACGATGGGTTTTCTGGCGGCGCTCGAAAGGCTTTGCCTGATTACCGGTGATGTTTCGGAGTGTCAGTATCAGCCATGAGGCGACCTTTTTGCGCAAGCAGTCTTTTCATAAAAGTAGCCCTTCAGGTGCTTAATCCTGATGCAGCTTGGAATTTAAGCAGACAATATTCGGTGAACACGGGCACATGCGGTATCACGCTTTGATGCGTTGCTGGCCTGATGGATTTCGGCTCTTGTACTGTGAGTGGTTAACTTGGATCACTGAGCCATAACATCAGGCTTAATGACAGCCTTGCTGACCTTTTTGTCCGGTGTGCGCTCCCTTTACAGCAGGTTTCACGAAAAGATACTGATTTATGAAGCCCTTTGTTTCGATCCAGGACACAATATCTGGTAAATAAATCTTCACAATTATGCTAAGTTTGCTAGGGTTCTCGAAATGGTGTGAGTGTGGCTGAGTACAAACATCCTCGCACGGGTTGGGACAACAGCAGAGGATGAGGGCTGTGAGAAAACAAATCGCAAAAGCAGCGGTAGGAGCACTCAGCGCGGCGGCGTTGTCGGTTGTTGGTCTGATGTCAACGCCTGAACCGGCGGTTGCGGACAGTCAGGGGTATTCAGGCTACGTGACGAATACACCGCGCGTGGGCAATGCCAGCAGTTCGCGGACACGGACCGTGATTGGTGAACGCTATGTGCCCACGATCTGGGTTGATCCCGACGGATGCGAACATTGGGTCATGGATGACGGCGCCGAAGGGTACATGACACCCCATGTCACCCGTCAGGGCATTCCGGTATGTCGCCGTGGTAATGTCTGCGGTGTGATGAACTCGGACCAGTTTTTCGCGACGGACAGCTATCACATCACGCGCCACGGCAAGCAACGGCTCGAGGATTTCTTCCGTTCCGCCTCTGCAACGGCATTCGTGATCTCGGGTCATACCGACAGCCGCGCATCCGACGCCTATAACATGCGCTTGTCGCTGAACCGGGCAAATTCTGTCGCCCGCGTCGGCCAAAGTGTTGGTGCGCGTATCGTTGATGTGCGTGGCTATGGAGAG
Organism: uncultured Paracoccaceae bacterium; assembly: GCA_937883775.1. Taxonomy (GTDB): domain Bacteria; phylum Pseudomonadota; class Alphaproteobacteria; order Rhodobacterales; family Rhodobacteraceae; genus JAHTBL01. The sequence goes on along the minus strand of CAKZXZ010000214.1, from coordinate 10,560 downwards.
CGACAGCCGGTTGCGTCGAATAACAGCGCAGGTGGCATGCAGAAAAACCGTCGCGTCGAAATTATCTGCATTCGCTAAGGAGCCAGGATATGAAATTTCTCAAAGCAACACTGGTCCTTGCCCTTGGCGTGGCTGTCTCGGGATGCGCAAGCGAACGCCTGTTGGGCGAGGGGCCGCGTAATACAAATGATAAAACGGTAGACGCTGGCCGCGATACAAAGGACCTCAGCCAATTGAAAGCGGGTGTCTGGATCGACCCGAACGGCTGTGACCACTGGATTATTGATGATGGTGTCGAAGGATATCTGTCCGCGCGCCTCGATAAATATGGCAAGCCCGTATGCTCTGGTTCGGCCCCTCCGGGTGTGGCGACAGGGCCGTTCAAATCAGGCTCCAGCATCCCTGACTCAATCTGACGTGTCGCCGTGCGATCAAAAGAATGGCCGTGGGCACCTCGCCTGCGGCCTTTTTCGTTATATTTACGTGACACAGAGCTGTCAGACCTTGCGTGTGCCGCTGACCCTTGGCACGCTTGATAAACAGGTACATTTCAGACCGGAGATATGATTGGCCCTTAGCGCGCTGACCCCACCGCCCAACCAGGCAGACGTTCTCGAGCTGCTGCTGGAGTTTCCCGATAATAGGCTGCTCATTGATCTGTGCGGGGAATATGACAAGAACCTCGCCCATATCGAAAACGCGTTGTCCGTGCAGATTATCCGACGGGGCAACCAGCTTGTCGTGATGGGCGGTGAGACCGGTGAGCGGCTTAAAGCGCATGCGCTTTTGCAAGAGCTGTACCAGCGGCTTGAGGCGGGCAAGGCGCTTGAGACAGGCGATATCGATGCGGCTATTCGGATGAGTGGATCCGAGCAAGGCACGGGTACCCGTGGCGGCGATCAGATGGAGCTGTTTCAAGGCGGCAAGGTCGAGATCAAGACACGTAAGAAAACCGTTGAGCCGCGCACAGATGCGCAAAAGGCGTATGTGAAGTCTTTGTTTGAGAATGAACTGGCCTTTGGAATCGGACCAGCAGGTACAGGTAAAACCTACCTGGCGGTTGCTGTCGGCGTGTCGATGTTCATCGGCGGTCATGTCGATCGGATCATCCTCTCGCGACCTGCGGTTGAGGCTGGTGAGCGTTTGGGCTTCCTGCCGGGTGACATGAAGGACAAGGTCGATCCTTACATGCAGCCGCTTTATGATGCGCTGAATGATTTTCTGCCGGGCAAGCAAACGGCCAAACTGATTGAGGAAAAGCGGATCGAAATCGCACCTTTGGCCTTTATGCGTGGTCGCACACTGTCGAATGCGTTTGTGGTGCTGGACGAAGCGCAAAATGCCACGTCGATGCAGATGAAGATGTTTCTGACCCGTCTGGGCGAAGGATCGCGGATGGTTATCACTGGGGACAGAACCCAGATTGACTTGCCGCGTGGGGTCAACTCGGGACTGAAGGATGCGGAAGACCTGCTCAAGCGTATCCCCAAGATTTCGTTCAACTATTTCACTTCGAAAGATGTCGTGCGCCATCCACTGGTTGCCGCGATTATCGATGCATACGAGAAGGCCGAAGGCTAGCGCATCATGCCTGAGCTGGTCGAAACGCTCATCGAGGATGCGCGGTGGAAAGCGCTGGGGCTGGCCACGCTGGCCGAGGTTGCGGCGCGCAACACGCTAATCCATCTGACGCTAACCCCTGATGATTTCGCGATTAGCCTGATAGGCTGTGATGATGCACGGATTATGACGCTCAACACCGATTTTCGCGAAAAGCCGACAGCCACCAATGTGCTGAGTTGGCCGTCGCAAGAGCGTGGCGCCGACGTGCCGGGCACTCGTCCTGAGCCGCCCAAGTCGGGCCCGATGCCCCCAGAGGAGTTGGGCGATATCGCCATAGCCTATGAAACCTGTCTAGCCGAGGCGCAGGCGGCTGATACGCCGATCTCTGCTCATGTGACGCATCTGATCGTTCACTCCACATTGCATTTGTTGGGTTACGATCACATATCGGACGCGGATGCTGACCTAATGGAGGGTCTGGAGGTGGAAATCCTTGCGTCGATGGGGCAAGCGGACCCATATATGTAAAAGCGAAGTATTTTCTTTGCATGTTTTGGAAAAGGATCAATGGCCGACACGTCCGAGGGAAGCTCTAGCGCAGCGCAAAGCGCGCAGACACCTGAAACTGAACACGATAAGACGCCTGGCTTTTTCGGGCGCATCATTTCGTCCCTTAGTCCTGCCGAAGACGAGACCCCCGTCATCGAAACGCCCGCGCGTCACGTCCCCACAGGACATGGCATGGGCAACCTGCGCAAATTGCGGGTTGAGGATGTGATGATACCCAAGGTCGAGATTACGGCCGTGCCCAACGACATAACGAAGACCGACCTGGTACAGGTTTTCCGCGACAGTGGTCTGACGCGTCTACCGGTCTACGAGGGCACATTGGACACGCCGAAAGGCATGGTTCACCTCAAGGATTTCGCATTGAAGTTCGGTTTCAACGGCAACAAACGGTTTGCCTTGGGCGACGCGATGCGAGAGGTGCTTTATGTACCGCCATCGATGCCCATTGGGGTGCTGTTGCAAAAGATGCAAAGTGACCGGACCCATATGGCGTTGGTCATTGATGAATACGGCGGCGTTGATGGCTTGCTGACCATCGAGGATCTGATCGAACAGGTTATCGGTGAGATCGAGGATGAGCACGACACCGAAGACGAACAGCAATGGTCCGAGGAAAAGCCGGGCTCTTATCTAGCGCTGGCGACGACGCCGCTTGACGCGTTTGAAGAGGCGATTGGTACCTCACTTACCGAAGGTCTTGATGATGACGAGATCGACACATTGGGTGGTCTGGTCTTTGTCCTGACCGGCCGTGTGCCAGCCCGCGGTGAGGTTGTTCCGCATCCCTCTGGTGCCGAATTTGAAGTGGTCGATGCGGATCCGCGCCGGATCAAACGTCTTCGCGTACGCCTGGGCTAGAATGGGCGCGCTGTACAGCTGGACCGCGGCGCAATCGCGGTCTCGGATCGTTGCGATGTCAGTCCTTGCGGGGGCAGTGGCTGCTTTAGGGCATGCGCCTTTCGATTTGCCGATTTTCAGCGTTTTGGGTCTGATGGCAGCGATGACGCTGTTCATCTCCACCCAAACTGTGAAACGTGCCGCCCTGATCGGGTGGAGCGTCGGGTTCGGCTGGTTCGCCCTAAGCCTGAACTGGATTGTAGAGCCCTTTCTTGTCGACATCGCCCGCCACGGCTGGATGGCCCCTTTCGCGCTGGTCTTGCTGGCAGGTGGCCTGGCGTTTTTGTGGGGCGCAGGATTTGCGTTGACCCAGCGGTTTCGCACTGGACCGGTTCAAGCATTATTGTTGCTCTGCATGGTCTGGACCGGGGTCGAGGCGTTGCGTGGGGTCTTGTTTACGGGTTTTCCCTGGGCGCTGATTGGCCATGTGCTGATCGACACACCTTATGTGCATCTGGCGGCTTACATTGGGGCGCTAGGCCTTACGCTAGGGCTTTTGCTGGCAGTCGCTTGTTTGTTGTTGGCCCTGGTCTTCAAGCGCTGGGCGCTGGTTCCGGCATTGGTTCTGATCGGCGCGCCGCTGTTGAACATGCCTGATGCGCTGCGGGTTGATCCAGACCGCCCAATGGTCCGCCTGATCCAGCCCAATGCGCCTCAGCATCAAAAATGGGACCCTGACTTCATCCCGATTTTTTACAATCGCCAATTGGAGTTTACCCGTGCGCTACCTGCCGTCGATCTAGTCGTCTGGCCCGAAACCGCCATTCCCTACGCGCTTGAACGCGCCGGTGGTCTCATTGCCCAGATCAATAAAGCCGCGGGTGGGGCTGGGCTGATCCTTGGCGCGCAACGATCAGAGGGGCCTGATTATTTCAATTCGCTTGCCGTTGTGGGCCCGTCCGGCGGGGTCAGCGCGGTTTATGACAAGCATCATCTTGTACCGTTTGGTGAATACATTCCGCTTGCGCATCTTTTCTCAAATATCGGTTTTCTTGGATCTGCCGCACAGGCGACGGGCGGCTACACGCCGGGTCCTGGCCCTGCGCTGATTGACATCGGCGCCATGGGCAAAGCGCTTCCGCTGATCTGCTACGAGGGTGTTTTCCCCCGCAATCTGCGCGGGGTCGCACGGCCCGACTGGCTGTTGCTTATCACCAACGACGCTTGGTTTGGCACGTTTTCTGGCCCGTATCAGCATCTTGCCCAAGCCCGCTTGAGATCGGTTGAACAGGGACTTCCCATGGTGCGCGTCGCCAATACCGGCGTGTCGGCGATGATTGATCCGTCGGGCCGCGTGATCGAGAGTATCCCACTGGGTGAGGCTGGTTACCGCGATGTGGCTTTGCCCGCCCCACTTCCGCCCACTTTCTACTCCAAAACCGGAGACGGGCCGCTTCTTCTGTTGCTCGTTTTCGTCGCTTTGACATTGGTCATGATACGAAAACGGTCTTCGATTGACGGACCTGCGCCGCAGGCGTAAGCGAGCAGTCATAAACCCGTCACAACGGCTTCCTGACGTGATGGGATAACCCTACTGGAGCACTTTTCATGTCCCGCAAGAATTATACCTTTACCTCGGAATCCGTCTCCGAGGGGCACCCTGATAAGGTGTGCGACCGCATTTCCGATGCTGTTCTTGATGCGTTTCTGGCCGAAGAGCCAGAAGCCCGCGTTGCAGCTGAAACCTTCGCTACGACGAACCGCGTTGTTATTGGTGGCGAGGTGGGTCTGTCTGACAAATCCAAGCTCAATGATTATCTAGGCCGGATCGAGGATATCGCCCGTGCCTGTATCAAGGATATCGGATACGAGCAGGATGAGTTTCACCACGCGACATGCGAAGTGACGAACCTTCTGCACCCACAATCTGCGCATATCGCCCAAGGCGTTGATGCAGGTGACGACAAGGACGAAGGCGCTGGCGACCAGGGCATCATGTTCGGCTACGCCACGAAAGAGACCGACGCGCTGATGCCCGCGCCGATCCAGTATGCCCATGCGATTTTACGCCGTCTGGCCGAGGTCCGCAAAGACGGCACCGAGCCGACATTGCGCCCGGATGCTAAGTCGCAGTTGTCTGTGATTTACGAAGACGGCAAGCCGGTGGGTGTGTCTTCGATCGTTCTATCCACACAGCACGCCTCCGAGGACCAGACGAGCGATGATATCCGCGCGATTGTAGAGCCCTACATCCTGGACGTTCTTCCCGATGGCTGGGTGACCGAAGACACCGAATGGTGGGTGAACCCGACCGGGACCTTCGTGATCGGTGGCCCCGATGGCGATGCAGGCCTTACTGGCCGTAAGATCATTGTGGATACATATGGCGGTGCGGCGCCTCATGGGGGTGGTGCATTTTCTGGTAAAGATCCGACCAAGGTAGACCGCTCGGCCGCTTATGCAGCGCGCTATCTGGCGAAAAATGTCGTAGCCTCTGGTATGGCAGACCGTTGCACAATCCAGCTGAGCTATGCGATTGGCGTGGCCAAGCCACTGTCGATCTATGCCGACACATTTGGCACCGGGCAGGTGCCTGACGCCGAGATCGAAAAAGCCGTTGCACAGGTCATGGATCTGACCCCGCGTGGTATCCGGGAGCATCTTCAGATGAACCGACCAATCTATGCGCGCACAGCGGCTTATGGTCATTTTGGCCGCCAGCCGGCGACTGACGGGGGCTTCAGCTGGGAGAAAACCGATCTTGCCGAGGCTTTGCGCCGCGCGGTCTGATCTGGATACTTGAAAAAGCGAAGACAAAGGCGCGCGTGTTAAGGTCAATGCGCGCCTTTGTCTTCTTTTGTCGATAAATACCGAAAATCCTGTTGTCGCCACAGGCGTTGCGCTTGCTGCGAAGGCGCACTAGACCCCGGCGCATGACAGATAAGCACCCCTCTGGCGCACCATGGCGCAATTTTTATGGCCGTTTCAAAGGCAAAGGTCTGCGCGATAGCCAGCAGGCTTATCTGGATGAGGATCTTGCGCAGTTTTCACCAGGGCCTGTCGGTTGGGAAGAAAACCCTGCCCGGACGTCCTTGAATATTGAGGCGCTTTTTGGCGGTAAAGAGATCTGGCTTGAGATCGGTTTTGGTGGTGGCGAGCATTTGGTGCACCAGGCTGCGACAAACCCAGATGTCGGTATCATCGGGGCTGAACCCTATATCAACGGCGTCGCGATGCTGTTGGGTAAAGTGCGCAAGGCAGGTGTGAAAAACCTGCGCATTTATCCCAACGATGCGCGGCATTTATTTGACGTGTTACCAGCGGCATCTGTTTCAAAAGCGTTTCTACTGTACCCTGATCCTTGGCCAAAAAAGCGCCATCACCGGCGGCGTTTTGTAACGCCAGAGCACCTAAAGCCTTTGGCGCATATTCTCAAACCCGGTGCAGAGTTCCGTGTGGCGACCGACATTCCAGACTATGTGCGCCAGACCTTGGTGCAGGTCCCAAAGGCTGGTTTCACTTGGATGGCAGAGCGTCCGTTGGATTGGCGTACGCCATGGGATGACTGGATTTCGACGCGGTACGAGCAAAAGGCTCTGCGTGAAAGTCGCGTGCCGCACTATCTGACCTTTCAACGCAACACTTGAGGGTTTTCCCTGCGCCGGCGGCGCGCTAAGACGCTTGCGACTGCAATAGAGGTTCTCCATGTCCAGCCACGGCACGCCAATTCCAATGACATCGCATCCGTGCGGACCGCTGAACGGTGTGGCCGAAGTGCCGGGGGATAAGTCAATTTCGCATCGGTCGCTGATCCTCGGGGCTCTGTCCGTTGGCGAGACAAAGATCAGCGGTCTGCTGGAAGGCGAAGACGTTTTGGATACCGCCAAAGCGATGCGCGCTTTCGGGGCGGAGGTCACGGATCATGGTGGTGGCCATTGGTCGGTGCATGGGGTTGGTGTCGGCGGATTTGCCGAGCCCGAGCAGGTGATCGATTGCGGTAATTCCGGCACCGGAGTGCGACTGATTATTGGCGCGATGGCAACTTCTCAAATTACGGCGACGTTTACAGGGGACGCGTCTTTGCGTGGGCGGCCTATGGGGCGGATCACTGATCCGATCTCAGAATTTGGCGCTGCGTCTTTCGGGCGCGAAGGTGGGCGGTTGCCCATGACGATTGTCGGTGCTGCAGAACCTGTGCCTGTGCGTTATGTGGTGCCGATGCCATCAGCTCAGGTCAAATCGGCGGTACTGCTCGCGGGGCTGAATGCGCCGGGTCAGACCGTTGTCATCGAAAAGGAGGCGACGCGGGATCATACCGAACGGATGCTCGCAGGGTTCGGGGCCGAAATCGCAGTTGAGGAAACCGAGCAGGGCCGGGTGATTACGCTGACTGGACAGCCAGAGCTGCAGGCGCAGACGATTGTAGTACCGCGTGATCCAAGCTCGGCCGCGTTTCCGGTCTGCGCAGCGCTGATTACCAAAGGCTCCGATGTTTTGGTGCCGGGGATTGGGCTGAACCCGACGCGTGCAGGGCTTTATACCACACTACGCGAGATGGGCGCTGATCTTGTGTACGAGAACGAGCGGGTTGAGGGCGGAGAACCGGTGGCCGATCTGCGTGCGAAATATTCGCCGGATATGAAAGGCATCGCTGTTCCGCCGGAACGCGCGGCCAGCATGATTGACGAATATCCGATCCTGTCAGTGGTCGCAGCTTTTGCAACGGGGCAGACGGTGATGGACGGCGTCAAGGAACTGCGGGTCAAGGAAAGTGACCGGATTGATGCGATGGCCGTGGGGCTTCGTGCAAACGGGATCACTGTGGACGAGACCGAAGATAGCATGATCGTGCATGGGCTTGGCTCTGATGGCGTACCGGGCGGTGGCATAGCAGCCAGCCATCTGGATCATCGGATTGCCATGTCGTTCATGTGTCTGGGCATGGGCGCGCAGGCGGGGGTGCACGTCGATGACGGCGGCCCGATTGCCACGTCCTTCCCGATTTTCGAGCCGTTGATGGCGCAGTTGGGCGCCAAGCTGGAGCGAGCGTGACCCATCGCGGCTCATGTATTTGCGGGGCTGTGACCTTTTCAGTCGAAGGGTCTTTAGTGCCGGCCGTGGCGTGCCATTGTTTGCAATGTCGCAAAGGCAGTGGGCATTTCGACGTTGCGACTGCTGCTCCGGTTGAAGCAATTTCAGTTACGGGTGACGTAAAGTGGTATGCCTTCAAGCCCGGCGTTGCACGTGGGTTTTGTGGAACTTGCGGTGCGCAACTGTTTCAACGTGGAGAAGGCGCAGCAGAAATGTCGATCCAGATGGGTGCGTTTGACACGCGGACGGGCCTGACGATCACAGGCCATATCTTTGCAGCCGAGAAGGGCGACTATTACGATCTGCCCGACGATGTTCCGATATCGGAGGGAGCATGAGTTTTACCATTGCCATCGATGGACCTGCCGCGGCGGGCAAGGGCACGGTGTCCAAGGCGGCGGCGGCGCATTTCGGGTTTGCGCATCTGGATACAGGGTTGCTCTACCGGGCAGTTGGCGCATTAACCTTAACGGGGATGCCTGCGATCGAAGCGGCGCAGGCTTTGGTAGCCGAGGATCTGGAAAACCCCGCCTTACGGACGCCAGAAGTGGCAGATGCGGCATCGAAAGTCGCGGTCATCCCGGAGGTTCGTGCGGCGTTGGTTGATTTCCAACGTGCCTTTGCGCGCCGCGCAGGCGGGGCCGTTCTGGACGGGCGCGATATCGGCACGGTGATCTGCCCTGAGGCGGAGGTGAAGCTGTTCGTGACGGCATCCGCGCAAGTGCGGGCAGAGCGGCGGTTCAAGGAGTTGACCGAACGTGGGATCGAGACGGCATATGACGCGGTTCTTGCCGACGTGGAAGCCCGCGACGCACGGGACCGCGAACGCGCAACGGCTCCGCTGAAAGCAGCAGAGGGCGCGGTCGTGATCGACACGTCCGAGATGGATATCGAAACGGCGGTGGCCACGGCGATTGCGCACATTGATGCGGTGCGTGACGGTCTTTCGAAATAAAATGCGGCGCCGCATCAAGCGGTCTCAGGTAACAAGTGGGTCGCCCCGCCCTTGCGGAGAAGGGTCCCCGTTCTGATTAGTTCGAATGCCTCCGGTCTGAGGGAAGCATGAGCTGTTTTGCAGTGGACAACCCGTGGCCCTCTTCCTGCTGCTCGATCTGTTAACGGGTGTTAGGGTCGGGGGCTAAGGGAGAAGAGAGGGTGAGTTCGGTGTGGGCAGTGATGGCTAAGTTTGCGGGACAGCACAGTTGCTTACAATTTCTGATTAAAGGTCTGATTTAAAGATGGTGACTTCCCTTTGATTTTATAAGTCTGCGATAAAGAAAGCATGAAGAAATACGGACGCACATTTCACCTGCCAACCTCACCTGGTGTTGGAAGCGACGACAAGATCATTAAAGATCTTTCTCACCTGAAGACTGCCCGAGAGGTCGTGTTCACCGAGAAAATGGACGGTGAAAACACGACTATTCTTGTCGGTGGTTGTCATGCGCGAAGCCCAGACAGCGGCTACCACATAACCCGTGATTGGATGAAGGCATATGCTGCTGGTATCTCGCCGTGTTTGACTGAAGACGAAAGGATCGTTGGTGAGTATTTGTTTGCTAAGCATTCAGTCGCTTACGATGACCTTCCGTCTTTTTTTCTCGGCTTTGCTTGGATTGTTGGCGATGTGATTCAAGGCTGGGATGAAACCCTAAAGAGATTTCACGGACTGGGCGTCGAACCGGTGCCCGTACTACGCCGCGGTCAGTTTGATGAACCGACGGTCAAGTCGGTCCTGAAAGGACTGGACCTTGAAAAACAAGAGGGTTTTGTCGTGAGGTCTACTTCGTTCTTTTCGGAGGGTGAGATGGCTAATCTTGTCGCAAAGTATGTTCGCGCCGGGCATGTTCAAAGCGATATTCACTGGACCAAGGCCGAGATCATCAAAAACAGTCTTCGCAGTAAAAGCTGACATTTGCTGCGTTACCTCAACTCGGCAGGCTTGAGCTGCAACTAGTCATTAGCTGTAATTTTGGTTTGGCTCCATTACAAACGTTCTTAGGCCACCGCCAACTCTTCATCGCCCTTGATCCCAAGGGGATTCCTTCGTATAGAGCCGCTGTCAAACGGCGGAACAGTCGTAGCATGTGAGCCTTGAGCAGGGTCGGTATTATACCGGCCCTCATTGTTTTGGAACTTGTGCTGCGACGGAACGACGAAGACCAAACCCCAAGACCGGCGGAGCCAACCGCGCGGCCAGAAAACAAACGTGTAAGGAAAACAAACGCTTATGGCGAACGCAACCATGGAGGAATTCGAAGCCCTCCTGAACGAAAGCTTCGAAATTGACACGCCCGATGAGGGCTCTGTTGTCAAAGGCAAGGTCATCGCGATTGAAGCGGGCCAAGCCATCATCGACGTCGGCTACAAAATGGAAGGCCGTGTTGAGCTGAAAGAATTCGCAAATCCCGGCGAAGCCCCCGAGATTGAAGTGGGCGACGAGGTGGAGGTGTTCCTCCGTCAGGTCGAGAACGCGCGTGGCGAGGCTGTCATCAGCCG
>CAKZXZ010000213.1 GCA_937883775.1 uncultured Paracoccaceae bacterium | reverse complement strand
CATAAAAGAGAAAAACAACGAGCAGACAAATGATTGTAAGCGTCCTCTCACCCAAGGGTGGCTGTGGGAAATCTACAGCGACACTGACGTTGGCGTCAGTTTTCGCGAAGAATGAAGACCTCTCGATTGCAATCGTTGACGCTGACCCCCGGCAGAGCATTGCACGTGTCTGGTTGGGCAAGCGCAACGAAGAGAACCTTGGGGATGCACCTTTCAAGGTGATCTCAGACCCCTCTGACAGCACCATTCTCGATACACTGGAGTCAGCGGGTGATGACCACGATCTGGTGTTCGTTGATCTTGAAGGTGTGGCGGGCCTTATGGCGTCATACGCCGCTTCGGCATCCGATCTTTGCATTGTTCCGATGCGGCCGAGTGCCTTGGACGGTGATGCGGCAGGTGCGGCCCTCAAAATGATCCGGGACGCGGGCCGTGCCGCCAGGCGAACTGTGCCAGCTCGCATCCTGGTCACGCAGACTGACGCCGCAATCGTCACGACCTCTCACAAAGAGCTGCTAGCTGAATTGGACGGGGCAGGGGTGGAGCGCCTGCAAACCGAACTCATGCGAAGAGCGCCTTTTGAAAGGGTTATGGCAGAGGGCAGAACCCTTTTTGAACTGCAAGACAGTCAGTCTGTGAAGAGCGCGATCAGCAACACCGCTCGGCTTGGCAAAGAGCTGGCAGAGATACTGGAGGCACAGTGATGGCAGGGACGTTTCTGAATCTGAGCGACGACGACCAAGAAGAGCCCCAAGTGCCAAAGATTGGGGCAGGGTTAAAGCGCAAGAAGAAAAGCTCTCGTCCAAGGGCAGACGCTGAAGCCGTCGCGGCCGCAGGACGTGCAAACGGCTTCAATCGTTCCACCGACACAGCGCAGCCATCGTCAGCTCCAAGGCGTGGGCGGCCACCGTTAAACGAAGACATGACGTACTGGCGCATCTATGTCTCCTCAGACCTCCGAAATCAGCTCAACGAGTTGAGAGACAAAGAGGGCAGGCGGCTCAATGATGTATTGGCTGACATGCTTGTCGCATACCAAAACGGGAAAGTGACATGAGTGTGTCATTGACATATGTGTCAATGACGTATATCTGATGACTAGGTTGCAGACGGTTGTAGAGCTTCCGGAATTCCAGCGCCGGGCCAAAGCAGTCATGTCCGATGATGAGCGCGAAGCTGCCATCGTGTGGATCGCCGAAAACCCTGAAGCAGGGACCTCGCTCGGCGGAGGGTTGCGAAAGGTGCGTATCCCTCGGGAAAGCGGGGGGAAGCGCGGTGGGTTTCGGACGATCTACGTCTTTGGTGGTCGGCATATGCCGATCTTCCTGGTTACGGTCTTCGCCAAGAATGAAAAGGCGAACCTGACCCCAAAGGAACAAGCCGCAGCCGTCGAGTTGAGCAAGGAGATTGTGAGCATGTGGAGTGAGAAACAATGAGTGCATTCGAAAGCATCAAGCAAGGTCTCGAAGAAGCTAAGGCATTCTCAAAAGGGCAGGGGGCTGATGCCCGTGTTCACGAGATTGCCGTTCCGGCTATTGATGTCGCCGAGGTACGTGCCGCGACAGGTCTCTCCCAGGCAGAGTTTGCCCGCAGTATCGGCGTTGCTAAAGGGACGTTATTGAATTGGGAGCACGGGCGGCGCAGTCCTACGGGACCGGCTCAGGTATTGCTCGCGCTGATTTCCAAGAAACCGTCGGTTGTTCAAGAATTCTTGAAATGACGAGTAGTCCAGCTTTGTCGTCTCATAAATTCCACTACGATACTCATGTAGATAGCGAGCTTTTTGATGCCAACACCACGCGCCAATATCACTGAGTCCGTGCTTGTTTGGGCGCGGAAACAGGCCGGGTATTCACCGGAGGAAGCCGCGCGAAAGCTCAACGTGAAAGAGGAACGCTATCTCAGTTGGGAAGATGCTGACGACGATCTGAAACCAACAATCAAGCAACTTCGTAATATCGCAAAACTGTATAAACGGCCTGTCAGCCTATTCTATTTGCCTGAGCCGCCAGAAGGCTTCCAGCCGATGCGCGACCTGCGCAGATTGCCGGGGGACCGGCTGGGTGCATACTCGCCTACATTGCGCTTTGAGATGGAGCGCGCGCAGCAACGCCGTGAAGTGGCGCTCGACCTGTATCAGACGGCCGGGGACGATCTCAAAAAGTTCGGCCTGACAGTTTCTTTAAGAGATGATCCCGAGACTGTCGGCGCAGATGTGCGCAAAGCTCTTGGGGTCAATTTCTCCGACCAAAGGACATGGCGGCGAAAAGGGGCACTTGAACCTTTTAAGGCATGGCGGCGTGCTATCGAGGCTTATGGCGTGTTGGTTTTCCAGATGAGCGGAGTAGAGACGGATGAGGTCAACGGCTTTGCACTCGCTGCGGAAGTGCTGCCCATTATCGCCGTAAACCGGGGGGATGTACCAAACCGCAGAACCTTTAGTCTGCTGCACGAGTTTTCGCACCTGCTACTCAATCTAAGCGGTGTCTCTGACCTGGACGTGGACACCACACGCCCTCCTGAAGAACAGCGGATAGAGGTCTTCTGCAATCATGTCGCGGCGGCTGCGCTTATGCCGAAAGAACATGTTCTCAGCGCTCCAATGGTGCGGGCACATCCGGGTAAGTCAACGGACTGGTCAGACAGTGATATCCGCACCGTGAGCGATCAGTTCGGCGTCAGCCGGGAAGCCTTCTTGCGGCGTCTAGCAACCTTTGAACGCACAACGTTTGGCTTTTACCGAGCGAAGGCAGAGCAATACAACGAAGAATGGCGCGCTCTGAAAGCGCGCCAGAAGGCAGAATACAAAGAGTCGAAGAAGAAATTCAGCAAGAACCCGCCGCAGGATGTATTTGTTGAACTTGGTCGGCCTTTTGTCAGGCTGGTACTCAACAGTGTGCGCCAGGACCTGATGACGTTGAACGAGGCATCAGGCTATTTCAACAACCTACGAATTCGGCACTTCCCGAAGCTCGAAGAACGGGCATTCACGGGATAACGCATGGCCTCTGACTTTAAGTACAGCATTGATACGAGCGCTCTCGTCCACGCCTATCAGCGAAGCTACCCGCCCGATATCCTTCCTGATCTCTGGGACAAGCGGCTTGATGAGTTGATCGAAGCGGGGAGGTTGTTCGCCGCTTACGACGTTCTGGAAGAACTGGAACGCAAGCATGATGACCTGTTTGCTTGGGCCAAGGATCGGCCAGCCCTGTTTGTCGAACTGGATCAGTATGAGGCGGAGCTATCCAGCATCATGGCCGAGTTTCCGCGCCTGGTAGACACCAAAAAGGGGAAGTCTGGCGCTGATCCGATGGTCATCTCGCTCGCGCTGTCTCACAACCCGCGCCTAGTCGTTGTGACAGAGGAAGCATTTGGGTCAGAAAGAAGCCCGCGCATTCCAGATGTCTGCGGGAAGCGCGACCTACGGTGCATCAACATGTTGCAGTTTATTCGGGATCAGGAGTGGAAGTTCTAGGGCTCGACTTCGGTCACTTCCGTCAAGGTGGTGTAATTTGTCGGGTGGCCTGAGTGCAGAATAAGGCGCTAAGGAATCTCAGCCATTGTTGACCGCATAGTGACCCTACGCTGCGTCGTACATGAACTTGCAAACTGGGGACAAAGCTGCCCTTTACCACACGGTGGCAAACGTCTGCTTCTCCATTTGGGGACACACACCTGTGATCAGGGTCGACCTTGTCAAAGAGATGCACTAACTCAGAAAAAGGCTTCTTGGACTGCCATTTGGACCAGGTAAAACATGCAAATTAAACACTACTTTTTGATCCTTGCGGCTCTGCATGCAACCAATGCCATCGCCCAAGATATGTCTGCAAAGGAAGCTTTAGTAGACGCAAATATTCGCTCGATCTTCTATCACGAACTTGGTCATGCCGTGATCAGCGAGATGAACGTCCCGATCTTTGGCCAAGAGGAGGATGCTGCGGATGTGATGTCGGTATTACTAATTGACGCGCTATATGAGGAAGAAGCCGCCTAGGCATTGGCCTATGATAGCGCGTTCGGGTTTATCAACGATCCCGAGGGCACAGAAGAAATTGCCTACTGGTCGACCCATGGCCCAGACGAACAGCGGTACTACAATCATGTTTGTTTGTTCTATGGCGCGAACCCTGATGAACGAGATGACCTAGCTGTTGAACTTGGCCTTCCACAGGACCGCGCTGAATATTGCCCCGAGGAATTTGATCAGGCAAACTCTAGCTGGTCCCTCATTTTCGATGAAATGGAAGTCGCGGAAAACGCTGGCAAACTGGTCTACGAATATGAGGGCAGCGCGCCCAATGGGCTATTGGATCGCATCATGCAGCAAGAGGTCAGCGACATGAATGATACGCTGTCGCTGCCTCGGGATGTGGGTGTGGTCGTGCTATCTTGCGGTGAGGCGAACGCCTATTACGATCCACAAAAGATCGAAATTCAGTTTTGCGAAGAATTCATTCCACACCTCGAGACCATCTGGGAAAAACTCCAATAGCAGAAGGCGCGCACCACGCGTTGTTCAGCGCGAAGTTTGCACGATGGCCAGCCGAAACCCCATGTGGTCATCCGAACTGCCCGCTTCATCCGCCTGACGCGCATCGGCGCGAATGTTGTGCCCGCCTTCAAGCTCGTCCGGTCTTTGGTCGGGCCGACCTGCTGACGAGGACCAATCGCCGCCCTTTTGCATCCGCGCTTGCCCGCGACGTGCCAATGGGTCTGTCTGCTCTGTTGGGCGGTAATCATATTCTCCGTCATAGACCCATTCGGTCAGGTTGCCCGCCATATCCAAGACACCGAACGGAGAAGCGCCCAATGGAAACTGCCCGACGGGTGAAGTCAGCGGATATCCATCATTGATGCCGCGATGGACAAGCGATTGCTCGATATGGGCGAAGTATTTCGCAAAGCTATCATCGGCGTAATTGGCCTGCCGCCTGTCTGACGGCGTATTGCCCCACGGGTATATACAACCATCAGCCCCTCGTGCCGCATATTCCCACTGCGCTTCTGACGGCAGCGTCACCGTTAGACCCGTTTCGGTGCCAACCCAGTTCGCAAACGCGATTGCATCGTTCCAACTGACACATGCAACGGGATGTGCATCGGTGAACGGAATTTCAGGATAGCGCGCAATGATATCAGCGAAACAATTGCGCCAGTTATACCCCTGTTTCGCGATAAAACCACGTTCGTCGAAATCATAGACCCAAGGCCCATCTGCACCAGGCCGTTCTGCGTCGGTGACATATCCGGTCGCATCAACAAATGCCCGGAACTGGGCGATTGTAACGGGTGTCTTGGCAATCCAGTAGGTTGACAAGTTCACGGGGTGCTCGGGCGTTGCATGGAATGTGTCACGCGCTATACGCGGGCTAAGGTCATTGTTGCCCATGGTGAAACGCACCGCCGGAATGCGGATAAAATCACCTGCAACGGCAAGCCTGACTTCCGAATATCCTTGCGTATTGGTCGCGCCGCCACTGACAAGGGCTGCGTCCCAAGTGTCATCGGCGGCAGACGGCCCAGCAATTGCCGCCCAAAGGGCTGTTGCTGCAATGGTCTTTTCACTCTTACCTCGGTGTGTCTCTGAAGGGCTCTGCAACGATCTGAAAGTCATCTTCGTAAACAACAAATCCAACCCGATCCGTTCGGATGGTTTCGATCGTATGCCCGTAGATTTCCATCAAACTGATAAGCTCATAGGATCTTGCAAGATGCTCCTTGGCCGTGTCTTTGAACCAACTCAAACCATATGTGTCATCCTCATCTAAGTCCGCTTGTTTGCGACTGAAACGGTCCGGAATCGGCAGGTTCTCTCGAAACCACGCGAGTATCTCTTCAAGTTGCTCTTTCGTGAAAGCATCAACGTCTGGATCCTCGCGCATCTGGTAGGCAGGCACGAAAAAGCCTTCGCGGAATGACATCATTTGGACGTTGGTTTGCGAAACGAAACGAATAAACACTTAGTTCTCTTGGCCCTGCGTGGATTGGTGCATTCGAGAACGGCTAATCGTGCATTTGACAATAGTCAATATGGGCTCGAAGCGGACTTGCGGCGGCGCAGCTCAACCAAGACGCCCTCCGATGACAGCTATAGGGATATTTTGTTGAAAAACTCTTTCTTGATCGACGGATGATCTGCTGATTCAATTCGCCCTGTGGGGAGGGATTGGCGATGATGGGACCGAGGCAGGAAGCGCAAGCGTCGCTGTTTTACGAGTTTTCTCTGGAAGACCATGTCCCTCAAGATCACCTGTTGCGTTCGATTGATCGGTTCGTCGATCTGAGCGACATCCGCCAGTATCTGGCCGATTTCTACAGCCATACTGGTCGTCCATCGGTTGATCCAGAGCTACTGATCCGCATGCTGTTGGTGGGATACTGCTTCGGCATCCGTTCTGAGCGACGGCTTTGCGAAGAGGTGCATCTGAACCTCGCGTATCGTTGGTTCTGCCGTCTCGATCTGAATGATCGCGTGCCGGATCATTCAACGTTTTCCAAGAACCGGCATGGGCGTTTCCGTGAGAGCGAACTACTGCGTCATCTGTTTGAGATGACCGTTGCGCGGTGCATCGAAGAAGGTCTGGTCAGTGGCCAGCGCATGGCAATTGATGCCAGCCTGATCGAGGCGGATGCGAACAAACAGAACTCCACCCCAAAGGAAGAGTGGGATGCTTCGGACATCAACCCGGCGGATGCGCCCCGCGCCGTGCGTGAGTATCTCGACACGCTGGATGAGGCTGCATTCGGCGCGGCCAGCGAAGTGCAGCCGAAGTTCACATCCCATTCCGATCCAGCGAGCCAATGGACGGCGGCACGCAAAGGGCCTGCATTCTTTAGCTATTCTGACAACTACCTGATCGACACAGACCACGGCGTGATAGTTGACGTGGAAGCGACCCGCTCGATCCGGCAAGCCGAGGTTGGATCGACCAAGACCATGCTGAACCGGGTGAAGCAGAAGTTTGATTTGCACCCAGAGCGCTTGATCGCCGACACTGCATATGGCACCGGGCCGCTTCTCGGTTGGCTGGTCGAACGCCAGATCGCGCCGCACATTCCGGTGTTCGACAAGTCCGGACGCAACGACGGAACCTGGACTCGCGCCGACTTTGAATGGGACGCGGAGAACGATCAATACATCTGCCCCGAGGGGCATGAACTCAAACAGTTCCGTCGCAACTACTCAGACCCGAACCGACGGCCGACCGGCAAGGGCACAGCTCGCTACCGCGCCTTGAAAGAGGTCTGTCAGGTCTGCCCATCCAAAGCCAAGTGTTGTCCAAACGCTGATGCCCGCAAAATTAGCCGCGAAGAAACTGAAGACGCCCGCCAGGTTGCCCGCGACATCGCCAAGACCCGCCAATACGACGTCTCGATGAAGCTGCGGAAGAAGGTCGAGATGCTCTTTGCTCACCTCAAACGGATCCTTGGCTTGGGTCGCCTCCGATTACGTGGTCCATGCGGCGCCAATGACGAATTCCTCCTCGCCGCTACCGCCCAGAACCTCCGCAAACTGGCCAAGATCTATCCTGCACCGCAGCAAACGCGCAAAGCCTGATCAGAAAGGCACTCGCGCCCAGTTCGGATCGCTACTTTCTGCGCCAGCAACACGTTGTTTTTCCACAGAATCGGGACTTTTGAGACATTCGCTGCGTTTGCACCAATGTCCGGTTCGGCGACCCATTCAGTAAATCAGCTAAAACCCTCTGAAAACATCTGGACATCAAGACCAGAACCGAGCAAGACAAAGTCAGCTTGAAAACCTTGGTTCTGAACACCCAAGTTGCAGAAGTTTTGCCAAAATTAAGGAAATTGCCATGCGAGCATTAATCTTGCTTTCAATTGCTCTTGTTGCTGCCTGTAACCCAGACGGGAGTACTTCGGTGGTTACATCTGACGTCAGCCGATACTCGCCGTCGGAAAGGGCGTGCCTCCAATCCGGGTTCAAGAGAGGTACTGCGGAATTCATGCACTGCGTGAGCTTAAGCACAGCGGTTTCTCAACAGTTCGAAGTGGAAAGAGATCTGGCACGGACAGAGGCGACCATCGGGGTTGGTCTGGCAGCCGAGATTTGTGATGGACATGCACGAAGTAGGCTTGAACACCCTGTGAGAAAGATCATTTCTCAGTCTGTAACTGGCCAATATGTCAAGTCAGTTGACCTTTCCTACGAGATCGACATGTCATTGGTAAATCCGGACATCGTCTATGCGACCAGGGATGTTCGCTGCACCTTGCGGGGGCGTGAGCTGGTGGATTTCAATGCCAATAATTGAAGTCGCGCACAGTAGCACTGTTGGTTCTTCAGTCCGAATGCCCTCGCAGATATCGCCGCAGAATGGATGAAAGACCGATCACTACCAAGGCTACTATGCAGCGCGCCATATTACTGCGGCGCAGCTATTCGGAAGAGACTGGGCTACTGACCTACTTCGTGCGGGACAAAGCGCATTCTCTACGGATGCGCTGAGGTCGGCTCTAGCAAGTTTGGAAAATCTAAACTTGTCGTTGGCTTTGGGCCAAACACTACCACGTCAAACCTCGAAATAGCGGGGCACGGTGTGGAACCCAATTTGTCGCTGTCATAAATAGGCGATATTGAGGAGTACATAGGAAGGCAAAAAAGGATGACAGAACGCGTATCGCAGGTCCAAGGACAACTGTCTAAATTGATTGCAGTGAACCTTGGTTTGCCTTTGATCTTTCATTTTGCGCTTCTCACATTTGAGCCGGGCCAAGCCCGTTTGATCATCGCCCTTTCCGCAGCAGCGTTCCTGGCGTTACTAAACCTGACCTTCTTCTTAAAGGCATCTCGAGGTTATCGTATCGCATTTGCCGTTGCAGGGTTTGCGAACCTCATGACATTGGTTCTGTTCAGCAATATTTCAGTAGTTTTAGCGATACTGATACTCGCGTGGCCTTAATTTTGGTATCTTCTGTTCGCATCTCGAAAACCGGACATCCATGCACATTGCAGCATTTGGCAAATTGGGCTCCTTCGAGACCTTCGCCGCGCTCAGTTTGAACGGCGGCTATGGCGGGGCAGGGGTTTGCCGCCTGGTCCTGTTTCATCCGGTGAGCTGATACCCACGCTTTTGCTTGGCGCGATAGAGCGCGACCATCGCGTCGGTCGCGCGACCTGCATCTTCGAACAGCTCAATCCGGTGCCGCCCCTGAGTGCCGATCCGACCCCACTCGCGCAATAGCGACACACCACCGAACAGGTCTGGCATGAGGCGCAGCCGGTAGAACCTATACATATTGGCTTCTGGGTCCACGCGTTCGATGAGGATGTCTTCTGGAAACATCTCAAGCTGCTGCATCGGATGCCCCCCGCATGAGGCGACTGATCGTGGAACGATGGACCTTGAACAAGCGCGCAGCCTCGGCCTCCGTGCGCTTGCCGGAAAGCACCAAATCGCGGATTTCCTGGCGCTGGTCGTCCGACAGCTTTGGTTTGCGCCCTGGGTGGCGTCCTTTCTTGCGCGCGCGTTCTAAACCGGCGCGGGTCCGCTCCCGGATCATCTCTCGCTCGAACTCTGCAAAGACGCCCACCATCTGCATCATCATGCGCCCGGCGGGGGTGGTCGTGTCGATGGCCTCGGTCAGCGAACGGAATCCGGCTCCAGCTGCGTCGATTTTCTCCATGATAGTCAAAAGGTCTTTTAGAGACCGCGACAGCCTGTCGAGCTTCCAGACAATCAGCACATCGCCTTGGCGGAGCTGATCGAGCATCCGGTGCAGCTCCGGCCGATCCCACCGGCCACCCGACGCTCGTTCTTCGAAAACGCGCTCACATCCAGCCGCGCGCAGCGCGTCGAGCTGCGCGGCGGTCGCCTGGTCGTCGGTTGATACGCGGGCATAGCCTAGGTTCATACAAACAGTGTTGCGCTTTCTTGTTGCTCAATCAAGTTATTTCGCAACATATATTTGCAACAATGCGGGACAGGGCAGGGGATGCGACTTTTCACGATGAATGGCACTGTGTTTGTTGGGGTCGCAGACCGGCGACGCTCTTCGCCGCATCAGTGGGGCAGGGGAGTGTTGCGCAACCGGGCGTTTGTGCGCGTCTTTCCTCGGCAGCTGTGCGGGACAGAGCGGTCGTAGTGTAGACTTGTGCCAAGGGCCGCTCTAAGATTTTGAAAATGAAAACCGATGAAAAGCGGCCACATGTCAGTGAACATCTAAGTGCAAAGGAATTTGCGCGCTGGTACTGGCCCGTAACGCATCTGGAACAGTTCTGCGAACTTCTAAAAGTTTCTACTACCGGAACCAAAGCGGAGATGCGTGCGCGTGTATTCTTTGCACTAGATAACCCCGGTACGCCGCCTCCCACAACCTCCCGCCGAAAACGTCAAGACAAGTTTCCTTGGGCGTCAGCTGCTTTAACAGGTGAAACAGTCATAACGCATGGTGTATCGTTTGGTCCAAATGTCAGATCTTTCTTCAAACAGAAAATTGGAAGAAAGTTTGTGTGTCACTCGGATTTTATGGAGTGGATGAAGTCTAATGTCGGCGCTACTCTGGACGATGCTGTATCGGCTTGGCATGTTTTAGAGGACCGTAAGCTCGATCCGACCTTTCGACGTGAGATCGCTGAGTGCAACAATTACTTACGGTATCTTCGTGACATCCGCGACCACAACCAGAACTTAACGTTGGATGAAGCAATAGCTTGCTGGGATCAGAAAAAAATACGGCCTACGAAAGATGGTTTTGTGATCTATGAAAAGGCAGACCTTACTTATTTAGAGTGAAACAGCACACGATTGTTATCGCACCGCGTTTAAATGACCTTTGAATTCTAAGAGCTTATCCCAAAAAGCTGTCATTCATACATAGCGCAGCATCTGTAACTTTGGGCTCACACCGGACTTTTGCGCATGCAGAACCAAAGGTTCGCAGCATTTGTTGCACAAACCAGCCATTTCGCACGGCTGGAGTTGGTCAGCATCCACCGTTTGAGCAATATCTGAACATCTACTGATTCCTGATCGACTTGAATGTGAACGCTCCTGCGGAAACTAGGAGCCCGCCCGCGATCCAGTTCAACCATTGGGTCGCTCCTCTAAAAGCCATCCGATCTTTCAGTTTTCCAACGACCACAATCCAAAGGCCCGCGTTAATAAAGGCCAATGCTGTGAAAGTGGCAGCCAGGATGGAAAACTGGAGCATCAGTGGCTCCGATGGACGGACAAATTGGGGCAGAAAGGCGATGTAAAATACCAATACTTTTGGGTTGAGTGCCGATATAGCGAAGGCAGCAGCAAAGCGCTGACGCGATGGTTTCCTAGATTTCTCCGCCTCGGGCACTGTGCCTTGACGTATCGTCCTAAACCCAAGCCAAATGAGGTAAATTGCGCCGATAACCTTAAGCAGGTTGAACAGTGTGGTCGAGGCGAGCAGCAGACCACCGGCACCAGCAAGAGATGCCGTGATCGAGCAGAGAACGCCGAACGCAACGACCGGTGCTAGTTTAAGCGTCTGCTTGATCCCGTATGTGGCCGTTTGCCCCATAAGATAAAGAACAGTAGGGCCCGGCATCGCAATGATGACCGCGCTAGCGGCGACGAATGATAGCCAGATGTGTATCTCCATCGTCCCTCCTCTCGATCTGGTCAATTTGGGCTAAACTCAGAACTCAGGACTTTCTGACTTCTGGGCACTCTTTCAATTCGTTCTCTGATGAAACCCACGACGGGGTCAGATCACTGAATTTTCTTGGTACGCTGAAGGATCGAGCGTCCTTGCGTTACTAACTCAACCATCCTTTGCTCTGAGATATTCGAGCCGCAAGCAACCAAGCCCACCCGAAGGCCTTTCAATCTGTGATGAAGCGGGCCGCATATGGCTGCGGTCGCCGCTGCACAGGCCGGTTCCGCCGCAAGTTTGAGAGCGTCGTAGAGCAGGACCATCGACATGAGCATCTCCTCATCGTCTATTCGAACGACCTCATCCACACCCGCTTGCGCAACTGAAAAGGAGTACGGCAACGACACCGGCGAGCCAAGGCTATCAGCGATTGTACTGACCTTTTCCAGCGAAACCGGTCTACCAGCATCAAGACTTCGGCGAAGACCATCAGCCCCGCTAGGCTCAACCCCATAGACTTTGCAGCTTGGGGAGGCCTGTTTGATTGCTGAAGAAATACCGCTGATCAATCCTCCTCCACCGACTGGGACCACCACGGCATCAAGGTTTGGAACCTCCTTGATGAACTCCAGCCCACAGGTCGCCGCGCCGAGTGTCATCAACTCACCTTCAAATGGGTGAATTGCTACCCGCCCTTCGTGTTCCTTGATCCTGTCCATGGTCGCAAATGCGGCATGAATATCGTCGGCTAGGACAACCTTTGCGCCGAGTGATTTGCAGCCCTTAACACGAACTGGGTCTGCATTCTTGGGCATAACGACCGTTTTTGACGCATCGGTTTAGGCAACGAGGTTATTGTCATCTGAAAGTGTTGGTCGCGCTAGCGAGAAGCGCTCCTCGAAGGTGATCAAGCTCTTTCGCTTCAAGACGATCTATTCGTTGATCAAAAAAGCATCGCATCCGTTAGCGTTGGGAAAGAGTCTAAGGACATATTCAACGAGGACATCAAAAAATGGCGCTTCAATGAACATCCAAACAGATATCAAGAGCATCAAAAGAGTAGCTGGGTAGGCGATTGCCCGGCGCACTCTTGGGTTCTCGATTTCACCTATCGCCAGGAACGCAGGAATGCCAAAGAGCGTTAGGATTAGATAAAAGACGAAGCTCGCACCAAGGACATAGGGCATGACGCCAAGGAAGGGGTCTTCCGAGCAGTTGGACAGCAGCAAGCCGACTGTCAGACACATCACGAGGAAGTACCCGCTTACCCGGAACAAATAGTCAATCGCCTTGCGGGCAAAGAGTAGCGGTCGCGGTAGCTCGGATTCGACGTCACGTTTTGGGTCAATAGCGCGCGCGAGTGGCATAAACAAAGAACCTTTGCTCATCTTTTTTCATCATCCGTTCTTCGAATTAGAATATCGCCAGGCTGACAATCAAGGAACTCGCAGATCGCATCCAGCGTGTTGAACCGCATTCCCTTTATCTTGCCTGACTTGATCAGTGATAGATTCGTCTCTGAAATACCGATGGCTTTCGCCAACTCCCGAGAAGAGACCTTCCTGCGGACCAGCATCAGGTCAAGTTCCACCTCGATTGCCATGGTTTTCTCCTACAGGAACAGCTTGTTTTCTTCTTCTGCCTCCCAAGCGCGGTGCATCACGTTCGCAATCGCGAATAAGGCAATCGACAAGATCAGGAACAGCACATCGGTATCGAGTGGATCATAACCGAAGTCGAACCCCTCGGTGCTTTCCAACCCGGATACGATCAGGAATTGTGTAACCCCTGTCACAAGGTTGTACCCAAGCCAAAAGCCGAACAAACCCTTCGCAATCATGTGCAACCTGCGGGCAAGCGCTCTGAAGTCCTGCCCGGATCCGCCATCAAGAATCCGCCAAACACCCAGGTAAGCATAAAGCAAGCCCGCCATCCCAATGAGGGTGAACGTTAATCCCGCAACCATGGACCAAAGCGGTGGCGAAGCTGCCTGAGCGGGAAACCCAAATGTATCCCACACCTCGTTGTGGGCACCGATCATCTGTCCGAACCACAGCCACGAGAAACCTGCGCAGTAATACAGAAAACTCGCGACCATCGCGATCTTTGCTAGCAACTTCACTGGCCGCTCCTCTCGTTATCCCAAAGCTTAAATGTCTCATCTTCAAACATCAAGACTGTCATTCACAACATTACATTTTTTATGTAAAACATAAAATTTATGTTGTCAAACGTTTGAGTAGTGTGTAGTGGTCCCTCAAATCTTGAAATAAAAGGACCCGAAAGATGCACGCAAATTTGTTTAAACCGGCCCTGTTGACCTCGCTGATCTTGTTGGCGGCTTGCTCCGAAGAGCCCTACTCACCCATCGTGGACGGCAGAAAGTCCGCCAACTTCCAGCAGGATCTGGGTGCCTGCCGCACCGTCGCGCAAAAAGCGCAGCTGTCAAACCAGTCAACCACCGCTGGTGCTGTCGTTGGCGGGCTTGTTGGTGCCGCCGACGCGGATGATGGCGACGAGTTGGAGGGTGCGATTGCAGGTGCTGTCGTCGGTGGGCTGTTGGGTCGCGCGTCCGGCAACGAAGAACTCGACGAACGCCGTGAGCGGATCGTTTTTAACTGTATGCGCGACCGCGGACACAGGGTGGTCGGATAGAACGGCGCAAGTCCTAGGGTCAGGACCCCAACCTGCACCGCAAAACGGCTACTCGACCGAGAAGTCGGGGTTTGGCAGGCTACAAAGGGCACATGGCCGCATGGCGCAACCGCGGCTGCAAAGCCTCCTCCCAAACCCTACCGTGAAGAAGGTACAAAAATGATGTCGTCAAACTCACCCCAAGCTCACGTAGGTTCCAAGCGCGGTTGCTTTCGCTCCCAAGGAAGCCCATTCATAGGCCAGAGGCGCAACACACTTTCTAAATTGATTGAGGTGGCGGTTCTTTCCAGCGCAATGTTGTTGGCCGGGTGCGAGCAAGTGGCCATTCTCGCGCTCAATCAGGTCGAAACAACGAGTTTCACGGTTGAGGGCGCCACGCTCTTCATGGAAGGAGAAATCAACTCCAAAACCCTGAAGCAGTTTGAAGCGGTTATCGCTCAAAACCCCGGTATCACAACACTTGTGGAATTGGAGGTGCCAGGCTCGCTCGACGATGACACTATGATTCCCCTCGCTTATCGCGTTCGCGAGTTGGGCCTCACTACTCACTTGACATCAACAAGCAGAATCTACTCAGGCGGCGTTGATCTATTTCTGGCAGGAGTCAATCGGACCATGGAAAACGGCGCTGAGATCGGCGTTCACTCCTGGTCCGATGGTTCGCGGGAAGCCAAGAATTATCCCCGCGACGCGCTAGAGCACGAACAAAACCGAAAATATGTCGAAGACATGCTGGGGGACGATGCCTTTTACTGGTTTACGATCTATGCCGCGCCCGCCGACGACATCCACATAATGTCACAGGACGAAATCAACACCTATGGCTTGTTGACCAAATAGCCCATCGAGTGCGCTGTTTGTATTTTCGTTTCAATCTTTAGCTAACTTTGAGGAGTATAGATCTATGCAGCCGGCAAGCCGAATGAACGCAGTTCTTTGTTGGTGGGAGACGTTGCCCATCCCTGCCTTTCATTTCTCAGGCAAGCATTCCTATGAAGAACGGGGAAACGACTTCTCATCGCCTCGTCAATGACTGAGACCTGGATCGTGGTCGATGTCCCGATCAATTTCGCGCTTGTTTTCGACCTCCTGATCCTGCTCCCGATCGCGCTCGTCCTCGATCTCCAGCTTTTCACGCGGCTTGTTCAGCACATCTTTCAGCCGCTCGTTCACGGACGGCTTGCGCGCCTCGTGCCCGGTTTCCTGGCCAAGCTCCGGATCGCTGTGCCCGTCCAGCTTGTGAACCGCCGCTTGACCGTCTCGCCCGGCGTCCTTCTCCATGATCTCCTTCAGGCGCTCGCGCGCGTAGTTGCGCCGCTCCGGTGCGGGCGTGTCGTCCCGGTCCTCTGACCTGCCCACGACTTTCGCCAGCCTCTCGCGCAAGTCGTCCGGCCCGGCCCGTTCGCCACACTCTTTTGCGGCTGCCGCCCTGAGCGCTGCCAGACCGGCAGACACACGCCCCTGCCCGGCGTCCCGCTCGGCCCCGTAAGTCTCCCGCGCGATGTCCAGGCGTTCGCGCAGCTCGCGGAAAGCAGCACGGGCCTGGCGGGCGGCGTGCACGACAGCGCCCCGTTCTGTCACCGGCACATACTCACGCCCCTGACGCTCGGCCATCGCCTTCGCCCGCCGCTCCATGGAGTTCGCCGCTGGCCCTAGCTTCAGCTCTGGGTCACGGTCCAGCTCTTCGGCCGAAAGCTGATCACCCCGCTCCAGCGCAGCGTCCCGCTGCGCTTCAAGCGACCGGTGATCGACGCGCTCGGTCTCCCCTGCCCGCTCCAGAGCCCGGTTCTGTAGATCGGCCCAGACCCCGCGCATCTGCTCGATCTCGACACCGCCCGTCTTCGCGGAATCGAGCACGCGCGTCTTCGCGGTGAAGCCACCGGCTTCCAGCTTCCGGGTTGAGGTCAGAACATGGGCATGGTGGTTGCGCTGATCGCCTTCCCGGTGCGGGGCGTGGATCGCCACATCGACGGCCACGCCGTAGCGGCTGACCAGCTCCTGGGCGAAGTCGCGAGTGATCTGTGACCGGTCCTCGGCGCTGATCTCGGACGGCAGCGCCAGCTCCCATTCACGGGCAGTAACGGAGTTACGGCGGGTCTCACTGGCCTCGACCTCGTTCCAGAGGCGGGACCGATCCGTCGCCCAATCCGGGGCGTCCTTCGGGGTCAGGATGAAGGTCTCCTTGATGCCCTGCTTGCGGGTGTAGTCGTGGATACGACCTTCGCGCTGACACTCGATGCGCTCCCCGACACGGTAGGCTGCCGCCGCCGTGGCCGAGCGCCCGGCGCTGCGTTTGATCGTCTTCACGGAGAGGTGGTAGCTGGCCACGCCCCTACCCTCCCCCGTGATGTAGATGACGCCGAAACGCGCTGCTGCTGACCCCGGCCCATGCCCCGACATGGGACATCGGGTCAGCCGTCTTTTCCCCGTAGGCCCGCCCACCAAAAGGCTGGGGCCGAAGGGGAAAAGACAGCCCGTCCGAAGCGAGCCAACGGCTCTCTGAGGCATGGGCTTGCCTGTGATCTGGAATCCCATTCCCAACCTCATGGGGGGCGGGATATGGGGACAGATCACTGGCGGTTTGCCGGGGGCAAACCTGGTATCGCGAAGGGGCGTCAGCGCCTGGGCGCGATACCTCCCGCAAGGGAGACGCCAGCGGCAGACGGGCCCCCACCGTGGGGCATCGGGCGAGACGCTGGCGCGCACTTGCGGGACGCGATCCAACCTCCGAGGTTGGTTCTGGAGGGTTTGGGAGGGCGAAGGCACCTCCCATTCCGGCGCGGATCGCGTCGGACGGAGTTCGCCATCGGCTGAGGCCCTGCCTCAAGGAGATCGCACGCAAATCTCGAAACCGCAGGTGGAAAGTTTGCATAAGTGCGCCCTTCACTGATCCTCAGCTCAGGGTTTGCGCTCTCGTTTGATGTTTCAAGTACAGGTTGTGCCACCCGCCCTTTCTCGCGGACCTCTGCCGATCCGCGCCGTGTCATCCACCATGTTCCGCCGAAAGGCAGGCATGACTTGGATGACGCTTGTTATTCTGGGTCGATACCGGATTCTTTCAACCATGACGAGAATGCAGCGGATGGTTGAGAGATGGCCGAGACAGAGCTGGAACGTGCCGAGAAGCGATACGCCCAGGCTAAAGCCCGGCTTCAGGCTCTGCGCAATCGGGAAGCCACGAAACAGCGCAAGCTCGATACCAGGCGCAAGGTCATCCTCGGGGGCGCGCTCCTCGATCTGGCGGAACGGGATTCCGGGGCGGCCGCCATGGTGGACCGGCTGGTGCGCAACCTCTCCCGTGACCAGGATCGCAAAGCCTTCGCGGAATGGGGAGGTGCGACCTCCAGCGATGATGGCCCTCCTGCCCTGCCCCCTGATCCTGACGGGTCCGGGTGATGCGCTCGGTGATGCTCTTCATGGGTGGACTGGCCCGGTTCTTTTACCGGGTGATTGCGACCCCCATCATGTTCGGATGGTTGATCGGGGCAATGGCCTTCGGCGCGATGCTCGGCTTCGTCATTGGGGGCATTATTGCGATCTCGGCCTTTGGTCCTCCACTCGGGCAATCGGTATGGGAATGGGTCATCCTTCTCCCCTGTGTGTTCGTTGGAGCGGTGTTCGGATTCCAGTACTGGCGCACTGTCTCGGGGGCTGATCTCTTCTTCGGGCTGACCGGCGACAGCCACGGCTCGGCCCGCTTCGCCAGCCGCAAGGAGCTGAAGAAGCACCAGGGCGGGGATGGTCTTCTGATCGGCCGCAATCCCGGCACCGGCCAGCTCCTGCGCTATGATGGTCCCGCCCATCTGATCACCCTCGCCCCGACGCGGGCCGGGAAAGGCATTGGCACCGTGATCCCCAACCTGCTTGCCGTGGACCGCTCCGTCCTGGTCATCGACCCCAAGGGCGAGAACGCGCGGATTGCGGGCGAGGCCCGGCGGGGCTTCGGCACGGTTCACATCCTCGATCCATTTGAAGTTAGCGGCCACCCCTCGGCTTGCTACAACCCGCTCGACCGGCTAGCGCCCGACAGCCTCGATCTGGGTGAGGATGCCGCCGCCCTGACTGAGGCCCTGGTCATAGACCCGGCCGGGCAGGTGCAGGAGGCGCACTGGAACGAGGAAGCCAAGGCTATCCTCGCCGGTCTGATCATGTTCTGCGTTTGCCACGAAGATCGTGACCGGCGGTCCCTCGCCACCGTCCGGGAATACCTCACCCTGCCCCCGGACAAGATTCGGGCGCTGCTGGAGCTGATGCAGGACAGCGACGCGGCGGGCGGGCTGATCGCTCGCGCCGCCAACCGCTTCCTTGGCAAGGCGGACCGGGAAGCCGCCTCTGTCCTGTCGAACGCGCAGCGGCATACCCATTTCCTGGACAGCCCCCGGATTGCCCGATGCCTGGCGCGGTCGGACTTCGCCTTCTCCGATCTGCGCCACCGGATCACGTCCGTCTTTCTGGTCCTGCCACCCAACCGGATGGACGCCTACAGCCGCTGGCTGCGCCTTCTGGTCTCCCAGGCGCTCCAGGACATCGCACGGGACGCGGAAGCGCTCACGGCCACCACAGGCGCTCAGGGCGCGTCTCAGCACCTCAAGTCCCCTGCCCTCTTCCTCCTCGATGAATTTGCCGCCCTGGGCCGTCTGGAGGCCGTGGAGCGCGCCATGGGGCTGATGGCGGGCTATGGGCTTCAGCTCTGGCCGATCCTCCAGGACATGAGCCAGCTCCGCGATCTCTACGGCGACCGCGCGAACACCTTCATCGCCAATGCCGGGGTCCAACAGGTCTTCGGCGTGAACGACTTCGAGACGGCGAAATGGCTGAGCCAGATGATCGGCCAGGAAACCT
>CAKZXZ010000212.1 GCA_937883775.1 uncultured Paracoccaceae bacterium | reverse complement strand
CGCTCGCACCAGATTGGTCTGGATATCGACATCTGGATGCTGCCTGCGAATAATCTGAGGCTAAGCCGGACCCAGCGCGAGAATATCTCGAGCATTTCGATGCGCCGCGCGAAGGGCGCTTATGTGAACAGCAGTTGGACCCGCGCGCATCATGAGATCATCAAGGCGGCGGCCAAAGACAGGCGCACAGCGCGGATTTTCGTCTTTCCGGGTGCGAAAGTGCAGATGTGTAAGGACGAGAAAGGCAACCGCGCGTGGCTGCGTAAGATCCGACCCTGGTTCGGGCATCACTATCATTTTCATGTGCGGCTGAATTGCCCGCGCGGTGCGCGGGGTTGTGTGGAGCAACCTGCCCCACCCGCCGGGGATGGCTGCGCGGATGCGGTGCAATGGTCCAACAACATCATCAATCCGCCGCCCCCTGATCCGAATGCCAAACCGCGCCCGCCGCGGCGAGAGCTTGTGCTGGCGGACCTGCCCCAACAATGTCGCGCTGTCTTGTCGTCGCGCTGACGCTGTGGGCCGGAGCGGCCCTTGCGCAGGCGGAATACATCGGAAGCTACACGTGGAACGACGGTGCCGAGGCCTTTGGCGGGTTCTCAGGTATCGAGGTATTCGACGGCGGTGCGCGGATGGTCACGATCAGTGATCGAGGGTGGATCGCACAAGGACGTCTGACGCGCGATGGGGATCAGATCACCGGGGTCGCTGATCTGGTGCTGACGCCTATTCAGGACCAAACCGGCGACACCCTGCCCCGCTACTTTGATGACAGCGAAGGGCTGGCGCGGGCGGCGGATGGCGGGCTTTATATCTCGTTCGAGGGCAATCACCGGGTTGCGTTTTATCCTGAGGCCGAGGGGCCGTCGCAGCCGCTGCCACGGCACCCGGATTTTGAAGGGATGCAGAACAACTCGTCGTTGGAGGCGCTGGCGATTGATGCAGACGGCGCGCTTTATACGCTGCCGGAGCGGTCCGGGTCTTTGGACGTTCCCTTCCCGATTTACCGATTTCGGGATGGCGTTTGGGATCAGCCATTCAGCTTGCGGCGCGAACCGCCTTTCCTGCCAACCGGGGCAGATATCGGACCGGACGGGCGCTTTTACCTGCTGGAACGGCATTTCAACGGGCTGGGGTTCGAGACCCGCGTCCGGCGTTTTGCAATGGATGGCAGCGGTGAAGAGACCTTGCTTCAAACCGGGTCGATGGAGCATGACAACCTTGAGGGGATCAGCGTTTGGCGCGATGCCACGGGTGATCTGCGGCTTACGCTGATCTCGGATGACAACTTCCGGTTCTTTCAGCGCACCGAAATCGTGGAATACCGCCTGCGCGATTGATCTTGCCAAGCCGAAAAGCGCGACCTAAAAGCCCGGCTGTTCCGGCAAGGTGTCGGACCAAGTCTCCGCAACCTTGTAAAAACGGATCATATTATGTCCAAGCATCATCTTCCGGGCATCATTGCGATGGCGATCATCGTTCTGACGTCCAATATTCTTGTCCAATTCCTGTTCGGAAACTGGCTGACCTGGGGGGCGTTTACGTATCCGTTCGCGTTCCTCGTCACCGATATCATGAACCGCGTTTATGGCCGCAAGGCCGCACAGCAGGTTATTCTGATCGGCTTTATCGTCGGCGTCTTCTGCTCGCTTATCGGCGCGCAAATTCAG
This sequence comes from uncultured Paracoccaceae bacterium, assembly GCA_937883775.1. GTDB lineage: Bacteria > Pseudomonadota > Alphaproteobacteria > Rhodobacterales > Rhodobacteraceae > JAHTBL01. The sequence goes on along the minus strand of CAKZXZ010000212.1, from coordinate 17,598 downwards.
GGCGAGTTCGGCCCGCTAGTGACCTTCCGCATCGCATTGGCGTCGGGATTTGCCTTCCTTGTGGCGCAAACGCTGGACGTGGTGATCTTTGATCGCCTGCGCAACGCGGATGGCTGGTGGAAAGCGCCGCTGACCTCGACCGTGATCGGATCGGCTGTGGATACCGCGCTGTTCTTCACCATCGCCTTCTCGGCCACGTTCGTTTTCCTTGAACCGTCCAACGATGTCAGCTGGGCCGGAGAAGTTCTGCCAATGCTGGGCGTTGGCCCGCAAGCGCCGCTTTGGGTGTCGTTGGCCTTTGCAGATTGGCTTGTGAAGCTGTCCCTGGCGATCATCGCGCTGGTGCCGTTCCGGATCCTCGTCAACAAAATGTTGGCGCGGACTGCATAAACCTTTTGACTTATCCACAAGATGTGGCACGCTCCTAATTGAGTTCAACAACTGAAAGGAGGTGATCCAGTGTCGAGAGAGGTATTGGAGAGAGGTGTCGGAACAGGTCGGGAGGCCCGCCGCTGAGGCAGCCCTAAGCGGTCGAAGCGCCGCCTGATTTGGATGAGGTCCTAACCGGCCCCACCTCCGTAAGTCTCGAAGGGCCGTCCGTTTTCCGGGCGGCCCTTTCTTGTGGGCGGGTGTTCGGGTTAGGTAGGGCTATGTTGCGGATCACGGATCAGATTGCGTTGGAGGACTGGGAAATGTCCGAGGCCTTCACCCGCTCGCAAGGGCCGGGTGGGCAGAACGTGAACAAGGTCTCGTCAGCTGTGGAGTTGCGGTTTGAGGCGGAACGGTCGCCGAACTTGCCTGGCCCTGTGAAAGCGCGGCTAAAGCGGTTGGCAGGGCGACGGTGGACCTTGGACGGTGCGGTTTTGTTGCGGGTGGAGGAGACGCGTTCGCAAGCGCGCAACCGCGAGATCGCGAAAGAGCGGTTGGTCGAGTTGATCCGCAAGGCGTTGGAGAAACCCAAGCGGCGCATCCCGACGCGGCCCACGTTGGGATCGAAAAAGCGGCGGTTGGCGGAGAAGGCCAAGCGCGGCGAGGTGAAAGCCCTACGCGGTAAAGTGACGAGGGACGAATGAGCGATCTGCTTGCGCGCCGCGAAAGGCTGTTGGGGCCGAACGTGCCGACGTTTTACGAGGATCCGGTGCATATCGTGCGCGGCGAAGGTGTTTGGCTGTGGGATGCGGACGGGCGCAAGTATCTGGATTGCTACAATAACGTGCCGCATGTGGGCCATTGTCATCCGCACGTGGTCGAGGCGATTGCCCGGCAAGCCTCGGTTCTCAACACCCACACGCGATATCTGCATGAGGGTATTCTGGATTATGCAGACCGGCTGACGGCCACTTTGAAGCACGATCTGGATCAGATGATTATGGTCTGCACCGGGTCGGAGGCGAATGATATCGCGCTGCGGATGGCGCAGGCTGTCACGGGCAAGACGGGGTTCATCGCGACGGACAACACATATCACGGGAACACGGCTGCGACCTCGCAACTGTCGACGCGGCGCCCTCCAATCGGGGGGTATCCGGAGCATATTCGGTTGGTGCCAGCGCCTGATACCGTGCGTCCCGTAGGTGGGACGTTGGAAGGGCAAGCAGAGGCGTTTGCAGAGAATGTTGCGCAGGCGATTGCAGAGTTGGAAGCGAATGGCGCAGGCCTTGCAGGGTTCATGCTGTGCCCCACCTTTGCCAATGAGGGGTTCCCGGCGTTGGCACCCGGCTTTCTGGACAAGACAGTCGAGGTGATCCGCAAGGCGGGTGGATTGATCCTGTGCGACGAGGTGCAGCCTGGATTTGGGCGGATCGGAGAGGCGTTCTGGGGCCATGACTGGCTGGGCTTTGCACCGGATGTGGTGACCATTGGTAAGCCGATGGCAAACGGGCATCCGGCGGCGGCGGTGATCGCGCGACCGGATGTGATGGGCGCGTTCCGCACAGCGTTTGGCTACTTCAACACGTTTGGCGGCAACCCGGTAAGTTGCGCGGCAGCGATGGCGACGCTGGACGTGATCGAGGACGAGGGGTTGCAGGAAAACGCCCGTGTCGTAGGGGCGCATGCGTTGGCGCGATTGGGAGAGATTGAGCATCCGTTGAAGGCGGAGGTACGGGGTTTGGGGCTTTTCTTTGGGATCGAATTTGTTGAAGCGGATGGGACGCCCGCGACGGATTTTGCAGCCCGTGTTGTGGAGGGTATGAAAGTCCGCGGCGTGCTTTTGAACCGGATTGGGCGCGATATGAATACGCTGAAGATGCGCCCTCCGATGCCGTTCGGGATCGCCGAGGCCGATCTGGCGATGGACACGCTGGAAGAGGTTCTTTGCGAGACGCCGCATGACTGATCTGGTGGCCATGGCAACGGATCTGGCGCAATCATGGGGGCGCTTGTCAGACCCGCTGAGATTGGTGGTGAACCGCGAGAATGCGGTGTTCGAGGCGCAGTTTGACGATGGTCGCCATGGCGCGTTGCGGCTGCATCGCGAAGGGTATCAAACGGCGGATTACATCCTGTCGGAGCTGCGCTGGACCGAACGATTGGCGCGAGCTGGGTTTCGATGCCCGACGCCGTTGCGTACATACGATGAGAGGCTCATCGTGCAACAGGTAGGGGCGCCGATCGCGTCCTTGATCGGGTGGATCGACGCGGCGCAGATCGGTGCGATGGGAGAAGGTCTTGAGGAAAGCCCCAGGACATATCGGGAGGTTGGCGCGCTGATCGGTGCGCTGCATAAGACGACAGATGATATCGATCTGACCGGGATTTCTCGTCCGGCATGGTCTGTAGAAACGCTGTTGAGTGACACGCCTGCCTGGGGGTGTTTTTGGGATAACCCGTCGCTGAGCGTGGGCGAGCGAGACGTGCTGGAAATCGCGCGGACGCAAGCGCGGGCCGCGTTGGAGGAGATAGACGCACCCGACATCGGTTTGATCCACGCGGACCTTTTGCAAGAGAATATCCTGCGCGATGACGACGGGCTTTGGATCATTGATTTTGACGATGCAGGCGTTGGGTATCGGCTGTATGATCTTGGAACTGCGCTGATCCAACATATCGAAGATGTCCGATATGTTGAGATTTCTGAGGCGCTGGCAGAGGGCTATGAAATGACGCGCGGCGTTTCCGTTTCGTCCAACGATCTGGAGCTGTTTACATTGCTGCGCGGCCTTGCATCTTGCGGCTGGGTGATAAGCCGGGTGCCGAAAGATGATCTGAGGCAGCGCGTTTATGCAGAGCGGGCGCTGTGTCTGGCAAAGAGGTTTCTAGCCTAGACCAACACCTCAGATGCTTCTTGCGCCCCAACGCCGAAGACGCGTTTGTAGCGCTCGATCTCGGAGGCGGGGCCCATGGCTTTGTTGGGATTGTCCGACAGCTTGACCGTGGGTTTGCCATTGGCGGAGACCGCCTTGCAAACCAGCGAGAAGGGTGAGAGCGCGTCGTTCGGGACGAGGCCGCGGAAGTCATTTGTCAGCAGGGTTCCCCAGCCGAAGGACACTTTCACACGCCCGGCAAATTGGTTCTGCAGTTCGATCACCTTGGCGACGTCGAGGCCGTCGGAGAAAATGACGAGTTTCTGCGTGGGGTCTTCACCGCGCGATTTCCACCAGTTGATCGCGGTTTCCGCAGCGGTTGCGGGGTCGCCGCTGTCCACGCGAATACCCGTCCATCCGGCGAGCCAATCGGGCGCATCTTCGAGGAAACCCTTGGTCCCGTAGGTGTCGGGCAGGATGACGCGGAGATTGCCATCGTGTTCCTCATGCCAGTCTGCGAGGACCTTATAGGGGGCGTGGCGCAGAGCTTCGTCATTTTCGGCCAGCGCGGAATAGACCATCGGAAGTTCATGGGCGTTGGTGCCAATCGCCTCCATCTCGCGGCGCATGGCGATGAGGCAGTTGGACGTGCCGACGAACTTTTCGCCCAGCCCTTCCTGCATCGCCTGTACGCACCAATCCTGCCAGAGGAAAGAGTGCCTGCGGCGGGTACCGAAATCAGCGATGCGCAGGTCGGGCACTTCGCGAAGCGCTTCGACCTTCTCCCAGAGCTTGGTCATGGCGCGGGCGTAGAGGACCTGAAGCTCGAACTTGCCCATGTCTTTGAGAACGGCACGGCCGCGCAGTTCCATGAGCACGGCAAGCGCGGGGATCTCCCACAGCATGACCTCTGGCCAGGCGCCTTCGAACGTCAGCTCATATTGACCGTCGCGCTTTTCGAGGTGGTAAGGCGGCAGGCGAAGACCCTCAAACCACTCCATGAAATCGGGGCGAAACATCTGGCGTTTGCCGTAGAACGTGTTGCCGCGCAGCCATGTGCTTTCCCCGCGCGCGAGTGACAGGGAGCGGATGTGATCGAGCTGTTCGCGCAACTCTCCTTCATCAATCAGCTCGGCCAGTTTGATATGCTTGGAGCGGTTGATGAGGCTGAAGGTGACGTGCGTGTCGGGCTTGTTGCGAAAGACCGACTGGCACATCAGCAGCTTATAGAAATCCGTGTCGATCAGGGAGCGGACGATCGGATCGATCTTCCACTGGCGATTATAAGCGCGGGTGGCGATATCAACCATGTTTGAGTTTTACTCCGGCCGCGCGCATCTGATCGAGGGCGGTTTGTAGGGATCCGTTGAGGTCGATGCCGCGACAGGCGCTGAGATCGACGGTGGTTTTGAAACCAAGGCCTGCCGCATCCAGCGCAGAATAGGCCACGCAAAAATCGGTGGCGAGGCCGACAAGGGTGAGCGTGTCGATGTCGCGGGTCCGCAAGTAGCCTTCGAGGCCGGTGGGCGTGGTCTTGTCATTCTCGAAAAAGGCAGAGTAGCTGTCGATCTGGGGGCGAAAGCCTTTGCGGATTATCATGTCGGCCGGATCGGTTTGCAGGTCTTTGTGGAAGGCGGCGCCGGTTGCGCCTTGCACGCAGTGATCGGGCCAAAGGACTTGCTTGCCGTAGGGCATGTCGATCAGGTCATAGGGGGACTTGTCCTTGTGACTGGTCGCAAAAGAACTGTGGCCCGCGGGGTGCCAGTCTTGTGTGAAAACGCGGGCGGCAAAGTCTGGCAGCATTGCGTTGATGGGGGCGACGATGGCGTCGCCATCCGTGACGGCAAGCGCGCCTCCGGGGCAGAAATCGTTCTGAACGTCGATGACGATCAGCGCCTCATTGGCTGGTCGCATGGGTTTTCTCCTGTGACTTTAGATGCCTAGGCCAGTGCGGCGGGGCGCGTCAATGGCTGCACTTGCGTCATAGGGCGCGGCGGCGGTATTGCGTCGCGCATGTATACCATCGCTGCACTCTATCATTTTACGCGGTTTGACGACCCAGCGGCGTTGCGCGCGAGGTTGCTGAAGGCGACGGCTGCGCATGGGATCACGGGGACGCTTTTGCTGGCGCGTGAAGGGATCAATGGGACGATTGCCGGGTCGCGGGTAGGAATTGATGCGATCCTTGAGGTGATCCGGTCGCTGCCGGGATGCGCAGATCTGGAGTGGAAAGAGAGCAGCTCCGCCGAGCCACCCTTCGGGCGCATGAAGGTGCGGTTGAAGAAAGAGATTGTAACGATGGGGCAGCCGGATGTGGACCCGACGGCGGCGGTTGGGCGCTATGTCGATCCGGCAGCGTGGAACGACCTGATCGCGTCGGACGATGTGGCCGTCATTGATACGCGCAACGATTATGAGGTTGCGATTGGCACGTTTGAGGGGGCGATTGACCCGGAGACGAGGTCCTTTGGCGAGTTTCCCGCGTGGTGGGAGGCCAACAAGGATCGCTTTCACAACAAGCGCGTGGCGATGTTCTGCACCGGCGGTATTCGCTGCGAAAAGTCGACGAATTATCTGATGTCCCAAGGGGTGGAAGAGGTATTTCACCTGAAGGGCGGTATTCTGAAATACCTTGAAGAGGTCCCTGCGCAAGAAAGCTCTTGGAACGGCGAATGCTTTGTCTTCGACGGGCGCGTGTCGGTTGGGCATGGGCTACAAGAAGGCCCGCACGTTTTATGCCATGCGTGTCGGAGGCCGCTATTGCCTGAGGATACGAAGCGGCTGGAATATGAGCCGGGCGTTTCGTGCCACCAATGCGTGGATGAAACATCGGACGACGACAAAGCACGCTTTCGCGAACGGCAAAAGCAGATCGCTTTGGCAAAGGCGCGCGGCGAAAGGCACCTTGGCGCTTAGTGTGCGCGGCCTTTGACTTAGAAACAATCTGGTCATTCCAAAAGTCTGCGCCCAGCGCGTGGATGCAATCGATTTTGCGCTATCTTGTTTTTTTGATTGACTGGTCAGTCAATAATAATCAATGAAGAGCCCAATCAAGAGCGAGGATGATATGCCGAAAATCGGAATGGAGCCTGTGCGCCGCTTGGCGCTGGTCAACGCTGCGATATCCGAAATCGGACATCGCGGGTCTTTGGACGTGACCGTAACGCAGATTGCAAAGCGTGCCGGCGTCTCAAGCGCATTGGCGCATCACTACTTTGGCAGCAAAGAGAATATCCTGACCGCAGCCATGTGGCGGATCCTGGCCATGCTTGCAGCAGACCTGCGCGATGCGCAGCACGGAAAGAAAACGCCGATTGAACGGCTGCACGCCATCGTTGATGCAAGCTTTTCTGATCGTAATTTCCGGCCCGATGTGATCGCTGCGTGGCTTGCGTTTTACGTCAGCGCGCAGACCTCAAATGATGCCCATCGGTTGTTGAAAGTCTATCATCGCAGATTGCGGTCGAACCTTCTGCACGAGCTGCGCCCGCTTCTAGCGGCTGATGCGGAACGCGTGGCCGAAACGATTGCGGCCCTGATTGATGGTTTCTACATCCGGCAGGCTTTGCGGACAGAAGCCCCTGATGGAAAAGCCGCAGTTGTCGCGACAAAAGCGTTTATCGACGATCTCATGAAACGCGAGACCATCTCATGAGCACATCAAATATCCTAATATTTATGGTCGATCAGCTAAATGGCACACTTTTTCCGGATGGCCCGGCAGAGTGGCTTCATGCGCCAAACCTCAAAAAGCTTGCGTCAAAATCAACGCGGTTTGCCAATTGCTATACCGCGTCGCCACTATGTGCGCCGGGGCGGGCGAGCTTTATGTCCGGGCAGCTTCCCAGCCGCACGCGGGTCTATGACAACGCGGCAGAGTTTGCCTCGGACATCCCAACTTATGCGCATCATTTGCGGCGGGCGGGGTATCAGACCTGCCTGTCCGGCAAGATGCATTTCGTCGGTCCGGACCAGATGCATGGGTTCGAGGAGCGTCTGACGACGGATATTTATCCCGCCGATTTTGGCTGGACGCCGGATTATCGCAAACCCGGTGAGCGGATTGATTGGTGGTATCACAATATGGGGTCGGTCACCGGCGCGGGTGTGGCCGAAATCTCCAATCAGATGGAATATGATGATGAGGTTGCCTATCACGCGACGCGCAAGATTTATGATCTGGCGCGCGGCAAGGATGAGCGCCCGTGGTGCCTGACGGTTAGCTTCACGCATCCGCATGATCCGTATGTGGCGCGAAAGAAGTACTGGGACCTGTATGAGGATTGCGAACACCTGCTGCCAGAGGTGTCCGCTCTTGATTATGACGATCATGACCCACATGCGCAGCGGATATTCGACGCCAATGACTGGCGGAGCTTTGATATTTCGGAAGACGATATCAAACGCTCTCGCCGCGCGTATTTCGCCAATATCAGCTATCTGGATGACAAGATCGGTGAGGTCTTGGAGGCGCTGGAAGGAACGCGGCAAGAAGCGGTGATCCTATTTCTGTCAGACCACGGCGACATGCTGGGCGAGCGTGGTTTGTGGTTCAAGATGAGCTTTTACGAAGGCTCAGCGCGGGTGCCATTGGTGATCTCGGCACCGGGTATCCCAGCAGGTCTGGTGACCGAGCCGGTGTCGAATATCGACGTGACGCTGACGCTGTGCGATCTGGCGGGGATTTCGATGGGCGAGGTGGAGCCCTGGACCGAAGGGCAGAGCCTTTTGCCCGTTGCAGGGGGCATTGCGCGGGATGGCGCTGTCGCGATGGAATATGCGGCGGAGGCGTCTTACGCGCCGCTGGTTTGCTTGCGGCAGGGGGATTGGAAATACACCCGCTGCGTTCTTGACCCTGAACAGCTGTTCAACTTGGCGGATGACCCGCATGAGCTGACCAACCTTGCGAGCGATCCGACCTATGCCAGTGTGCTTGCCGATTTTCGCGCGCAGGCTGAGGCGCGGTGGGACCTTGACGCATTCGACGCTCAGGTCCGCGAAAGCCAGGCGCGGCGCTGGGTTGTTTATGAGGCGCTGCGTCAGGGCGGCTATTACCCGTGGGATTTTCAGCCGCTTCAGAAAGCCTCGGAACGCTACATGCGCAACCACATGGATTTGAACGATGTCGAGGAAGGCCAGCGCTTTCCGCGAGGGGAATAGGATGACGACGATGCAACCGACAGCCAGTCATTTCATCAATGGTCGATATGTTGAGGACACCACGGGTGAGGCCATTGAAGTTATTTATCCCGCAACGGGCGAGGTGATTGCGCAGGTGCATGCTGCGACCCCAGCCGTGATTGAACAGGCTTTGGCAAGTGCGGAAGCGGCGCAGAGGGAATGGGCCAAACGCAGCGGCACCGAGCGGGGCCGCGTACTGCGCCGGGCCGCTGATATCATCCGCGAGCGAAACCGCGAATTGAGCATTCTTGAGACATACGACACCGGGAAGGCCTTGCAGGAAACGCTTTATGCGGATGCGACGAGCGGGGCCGATGCGCTTGAGTATTTCGGAGGCTTGGCCGGAGCGTTGACCGGGGAGCATATCCAGCTTGGCGCGGATTTTGCTTATACGAAGCGTATGCCTTTAGGGGTCTGCGTCGGCATTGGCGCTTGGAATTATCCCACGCAAATCGCGTGCTGGAAGGGTGCGCCTGCGCTGGCTTGCGGTAACGCGATGATCTTCAAACCCTCTGAGACGACGCCGCTTTGCGCTCTGAAAGTGGCTGCGATCTTGGTGGAGGCCGGGTTACCTGCGGGGCTTTATAACGTCGTGCAAGGCATGGGTGCCGTCGGTTCTGCACTGGTCGAGGACCCGCGCGTGGCCAAGGTGTCGCTGACGGGATCAGTGCCAACGGGCAAGAAGGTTTACGCCGCTGCTGCCGCGCAGATGAAGCATGCGACGATGGAGTTGGGCGGGAAATCTCCGCTGATTATCTTCAATGATGCCGACGTAGAGAACGCGGTGAGCGGGGCGATGCTGGCGAATATGTATTCGACGGGTCAGGTGTGCTCGAACGGAACGCGGGTGTTTGTTCAGAAGGGTGTGAAAGACGCGTTTTTGGAGCGTTTTGCAGAGCGGTGCGCGGCGATCAAACTGGGTGATCCGCTAGATGAGGAAACGCATTTGGGGCCGATGGTGAGCGAGGCGCAGATGGATATCGTGCTGAGCTATATCGCCAAAGGCAAAGCTGAAGGTGCGACGCTTGTCTGCGGTGGCGAGCAGTTGGAGCGTGACGGGTTTTACGTGGCGCCAACGGTTTTTGCGGATGTGACCGACGGGATGAGCATCGCGAAGGAAGAGATCTTTGGGCCGGTGATGGCCGTGCTGGATTTCGAGGATGAGGACGAGGTCATCGCGCGGGCGAACGACACGCCTTACGGCCTGTCTGCTGGCATTTTTACCAATGATATCACCCGCGCCCATCGTGTTGTAGATCAGTTGGAGGCGGGGACTTGCTGGATCAACACCTACAATCTTGCGCCGGTGGAGGTGCCGTTCGGGGGCGTCAAAGCCTCGGGCGTGGGGCGCGAGAACGCGAAGGCGGCGATCGAGCATTATAGCGAGATCAAGTCGGTTTATGTCGGCATGACACCCGTGGACTCGGCCTACTGACATGCAAGCGGATTACATCATTGTTGGCGCCGGATCGGCAGGATGCGCGATGGCTTATCGGCTGTCTGAGGACGGGAAGTATTCGGTCATCGTGATCGAATATGGTGGCACGGACGCGGGGCCGCTGATCCAGATGCCGGGTGCGTTGTCTTACCCGATGAACATGAAGCGCTATGACTGGGGCTATCAAAGTGAGCCTGAGCCGCATCTGGGTGGACGCCGTCTGGCCTGCCCGCGCGGGAAGGTGGTTGGCGGGTCATCTTCGATTAACGGGATGGTTTATGTCCGCGGGCATGCACGGGATTTCGACCATTGGGAGGCAAATGGCGCGGCCGGTTGGTCGGGCGCAGATGTGCTGCCCTACTACAAGCGGATGGAGTGTTGGGACGATGCGGGCCATGGCGGCGATGCGTCATGGCGTGGATCTGATGGACCGCTACACGTGACACGCGGGCCGCGTCGCAATCCGCTGGTGAAGGCGTTTGTCGAGGCAGGCAAGCAGGCGGGCTATCCGTTCACCGAGGATTACAACGGCGCGCAGCAAGAGGGGTTTGGCGCGTTTGAGCAGACGATCTATCGCGGGCAGCGGTGGTCGGCGGCGAATGCGTATCTGAAGCCTGCGTTGAAGCGACCCAATTGCACGATGGTCAAAGGTCTGGCCGAGAAAGTGGTGATTGAGGAGGGCCGCGCGGTTGGGGTGCAGCTGCGCATTGGCGGACGGGGACAGGTTGTTCGTGCGAACCGCGAGGTGATCCTGGCGGCGTCTTCGATCAATTCGCCCAAACTGCTAATGTTGTCGGGGATAGGCCCCGGGGCGCATCTGGCGGAGCATGGGATTGACGTGATCGCGGATCGGGCTGGCGTGGGGCAGAACCTGCAGGATCATCTGGAGCTATATATCCAGATGGCGTGCACGCAGCCGGTGAGCCTATTCTCGTATTGGAACCTTCCGGGCAAGGCTTGGGTCGGGGCGCAATGGTTGTTCGGGCGCAGGGGTCCCGGGGCGTCGAACCAGTTTGAGTCGACAGGGTTTATTCGATCTAACGCCGGGGTCGATTACCCGGATATCCAGTTTCACTTCCTGCCACTCGCCGTGCGTTACGATGGCAAGGTCGCGGCGGAGGGGCACGGGTTTCAGGCGCATGTTGGCCCGATGCGGTCAAAATCGCGGGGGGCAGTGACGTTGAAGTCAGCGGACCCGGCGGAGGCTCCGTCGATCTTCTTCAACTATATGAGCCATGCGGACGATTGGTTAGAGTTCCGCACAGCAATCCGTCTAACGCGAGAGATTTTCGGGCAGCAGGCGTTTGCACCATATGCGGGGCACGAAATTCAGCCGGGCGCGGATGTGCAAAGCGATGACGCGCTGGATGCGTTTATCCGCGCGCATGCAGAGAGCGCGTATCACCCTTGCGGGACGGCAAAGATGGGCGCGACGAGCGACCCGATGGCGGTGGTAGACCCGGAATGCAGGGTAATTGGCGTGGATGGGTTGCGGGTTGCCGACAGTTCCATCTTTCCACGGATTACGAATGGGAACCTAAATGGTCCATCCATTATGGTCGGTGAGAAGGCGTCCGATCATATCCTTGGCCGGACGCCTCTGCCCCGCTCAAACGCAGAGCCTTGGATCCACCCCAACTGGCAAACGGCGCAGCGTTAGGGCCGTCGCTTAGAAGTCGAGATTTTCCACGTTTAGCGCATTTTGCTGGATGAACTCGCGGCGTGGCTCAACAACATCGCCCATCAGCTTGGTGAAAAGATCATCAGCTTCGGCCACATCCTCAACTTTCACCTGCAGCAATGTGCGCGCATCCGGATCAAGTGTCGTTTCCCAAAGCTGATCGGGGTTCATCTCTCCCAGACCTTTGTAGCGCTGAAGGCTCAGGCCCTTTTCGCCCTCTTGCAGGATCGCATCAAGCAGATCGAGCGGACCAACGATCATCTGCTGACGTTCCTTGCGATGCAGCACCGCAGGTGTGTTGTAGATATCGCGCAAGGCTTGGGTCATAGACCCCATCTTGCGGGCCTCACCAGAGCGTAGAACAGGGCCATCAAGGGTGCGCAGCTCTTCAACGCCCCGCAGGATACGGCTGAGGCGAATGCCTTTATCCTGGGTCGGACGGCCTTGCCAGCCGCGCTCATATTCAAGCGCGATCAAGTCCAGACGCTTGGCAACGGCATCCGCAACCGCCTGCAAATCCTTATCGACAGAGCCTGTCAGAAACGCCTCGGCAATGGCGGCTTGCTCAAGGATGTGGCGCGGGTAATGGGTTGGGAACGCCTCAAGAATACGCCGCGCCTGACGGGCTTCTTCAACCACACGGCGCAGATCCTGGCCGACGATTTCCTCGCCATTCCCAAGACGCAACATCGCGCCTTCGATGCCTTGTTCGATCAGGTAATCCTCAAGCGCGGGCTGGTCTTTGAGATATACTTCGGACTTGCCGCGCGCCACTTTGAAGAGCGGTGGCTGCGCAATATAAAGGTAGCCGCCCTCGATCAGTTCCGGCATCTGGCGGAAGAAGAAGGTCAACAGCAGCGTGCGGATATGCGCGCCGTCCACGTCTGCATCCGTCATGATGACGATCTTGTGGTAGCGCAGTTTGTCGATATCGAATTCGTCGCGGCCGATACCGGTGCCCAGCGCCATCACAAGGTTCCCGATTTCCTGACTGCCCAGCATCCGATCAAAGCGCGCGCGTTCGACGTTCAGGATCTTACCCCGCAAAGGCAACACAGCTTGGGTGCGGCGATCCCGACCGGTCTGGGCAGAGCCACCGGCGCTGTCCCCCTCGACAAGGAACACTTCGGTTTTTGAGGGATCTTTTTCCGAACAGTCCTTGAGCTTGCCTGCCAGATAGTTCACGTCCATCGCGGTCTTGCGGCGGGTCAGTTCGCGGGCCTTTCGCGCAGCTTCGCGGGCCATTGCGGCCTCGACGATCTTGCTAACGATCTGCTTGGCCTCATTGGGGTTCTCTTCAAACCACTCGGCCAGCTTTTCATTCATCAAACCTTCGACGGCAGGGCGCACTTCGGAGCTGACCAGCTTGTCTTTGGTCTGGCTTGAAAACTTGGGGTCCGGCACTTTGACCGACAGCACACAGGTCAAACCCTCGCGTGCATCATCCCCGGTAAAGCTGATCTTTTCCTTTTTCGCGATGCCGCTGGCCTGCGCGTAATTGTTGATCGTGCGGGTCAGCGCGCCCCGGAAGCCCGCCATATGCGTGCCGCCATCGCGCTGTGGGATGTTGTTGGTAAACGGCAGGACGTTTTCGTGATAGCTGTCGTTCCACCACATCGCGACCTCGACGCCGATCTCGTCCCGCTCTCCGGTGATAAAGATCGGATCCGGGATCATCGCAGTCTTGGAGCGATCAAGGTATTTGACGAACTCCTTGACGCCACCTTCGTAAAAAAGCTCGGTCTGGAGCGCCTCTGCGGGGCGTTCATCGCGCAGAATGATACGGACACCAGAGTTCAGAAACGCCAGTTCGCGCAGACGGTTTTCGAGTGTCTTGAAGCTGTATTCAAGGTTCGAGAACGTATCGGTGGACGCCATGAAGCGCACCTCGGTTCCCTTCTTGCCATTCGCATCGCCGACCACTTCGAGATGTTTCGCCGTCTCGCCCCGCTCGAACCGTGCGATATGCTCTTTCCCATCACGCCAGATGCGCAGCTCAAGCCAATCCGACAGCGCGTTCACCACGGAAACGCCCACACCGTGCAGACCCCCCGACACCTTGTAGGAGTTGCTGTCGAACTTACCGCCTGCATGCAATTGAGTCATGATGACTTCGGCAGCGGATACGCCTTCTTCGGCATGAATATCGACAGGAATTCCACGGCCATTATCGCTGACCGACACGCTGGAATCCGCGTTGATCGTAACCGTCACATGGTCAGCATGACCGGCCAAAGCCTCGTCAATGCCGTTGTCGACGACCTCGTAGACCATGTGGTGCAGACCGCTGCCGTCATCCGTGTCCCCGATATACATACCGGGGCGCTTTCGGACAGCTTCTAAACCTTTGAGAACTTTGATAGAATCGGCGCCATATTCTTCTGGCGTCTGTTGGGCGTCAGCCATACGGATCGTCCTTCGTTATCTGCCCATTTTATACGAGGTTTTGGGGGTGATGTCACCCTAAACGCCTATATTTTGCGTTATGTGAAGGGGATCACCACGCCAACGCAGATCAACAGCGCACCAGCGATCAGGTTTGTATTTCTCAGCGCTCTGGACGAGGTCAAAAAGCGACGCATCCGATCAACAAACAGCGCGAAAAACAGGTTGCCGATGAACGGAATGACGATGGAAATTGTCACGATGGCCGCGATATCGAGCGTGGTGACACCGGTCAGATCAAAGAAGCCAGGCAGCACGCCCATGTAGAACAGGATCGCCTTGGGGTTCCCAAGGATCACCGCGATACCGGCAACAAATCCAGCCCACATGCCGGGTTTTGTCAGGCGGCTGTCGGCGGCAATCGTTTTGTCCGCATGACGGATCACAAGGACACCCATCAGCACAAAGATAGCTGCCGCCACGAAGCGGAAGATCAGCATGAAGCTGTCAAAGATCGATGCCACAAGGCTGACGCCAAGGATTGCAAGGAACGGCCAAAGCGCATCGCCAATCACGACGCCAAGTGCAACCGGCCATGCAGCCTGAAACCCACCCGACAAGGCGCGGGCGGTGATCGCCATCCAGACAGGACCGGGTGTCAGGAACAAGATTGCAATGGCACCAGCGTATAGCAGCAGCTCAGCAGGTGTGATCGTCACGCAAGTTTGCCTTCGTCATTGAGGGGCCAGTAGGGGTTGAAGGCAAATTCCCAGATATGGCCATCAGGATCCGCGACATAACTTGAGTAGCCACCCCATGCCATCTTTTCCGGCTGCGCAACTGCTGTTGCACCGGCGTCAAGAGCCGCTTGAAACGCTGCATCAACACCCGCCTCATCGGCATAGTTCTGGGCAAGGGTCATGGCACCAGTGCCAAGATCTGGCGTTGATCGGCCCTGCTCAGCTGCGAGCATATGCAACGGAAACAGCCCAAATTTCGCGCCCCCCATGTCATAAAACACAACATTCTCAAGCGCTTCCTCAGGCACCCAACCAAGCGCTTCGTAATAAGCGCGGGATCGGGCGAGGTCTGCGACGCCCAGCGTAATCAGATTGATGCGGTTCATGCTCATGATGTGCCTTTCAAAAAGGAGGTGCCGCCCTCTTCACCGATCTCGACAAACATTGCGCGGGATTGAAGCGTGTCGAATAGTTCGGGCCCGGTTCCAGTCATCCATGCCTGCGCGCCCAGCGCAATGATCTCGTCATAAAGTGCTGCGCGGCGGTCGGCATCCAGATGGGCCGCCACTTCGTCGAGCAACAAAATCGGCGGAGCGCCAAAACCCGCAATCAACGCGCGGCCATTGGCCAGAATGAGCGAGACAAGCAGGGCCTTCTGCTCTCCGGTCGAACAATCCTTCGCAGCAACACCCTTGGCGGCGTAGGTGGCCGCAAGATCAGCGCGATGCGGCCCAATAAGCGTCCGCCCGGCCATGAGATCACGCGTCCGGTTCTCTTGCAGTGCAGTCAGAAGCGCGGCCTCGTCCTCTGGCATTTCACCGTCGGTTTGGATCAGCGCCAGGGAAGCGGTCGGAAACGCGGTCTGGGCCTCTCTCTGGGCATCGATAAGCTGCGCTACGCAAGCTTTGCGATTTGCGTGGATTGCAGATCCCGCCTTGGCCATTTGCGCTTCAAGCGCGCTGTACCACGCGACGTCGCGGACCTGATCCTTTAAAAGGCGGTTTCTCTCGCGCATCGCTTTCTCGTAAGTCAGCGTGGCATCGGCATGGGTCGGCTCAAAGCTGAGCGTCATACGGTCCAGAAACCGCCGCCGCCCATCGGCGCCTTCGATCCAGAGCCGGTCCATCGAAGGGATCAACCATAGCACCCGCGCAATGCGGCCCAGCGCGACCTGCGTCGCGGCCTTACCGTCGATGCGCACTTGGCGAGAGGTGCCTTCTTCGCTGAACGTCTCCACCTCGTGCATCTGATGAAGCGAGCGCAGGATTGCGCTGACCTTCCAACCCAGCGCCTCGGGCCGGCGCACCATAGCCTCGGCGGCGGCACGACGTAGACCGCGCCCCGGTGACAACAGCGACACGGCTTCAAGAATGTTGGTCTTGCCCGCACCGTTCGCGCCATGGATGGCGATAGGGCCAGCCTCAAGCGTCAGGCGCGCAGATTTGTGGGACCGGAAATGGGAAAGGGTCAGCTCGGTGAGCGCGAGGCCAGTCATGCGGGCCCTTTCATCTTTGCAAAAATATCCCCGCCGGAGGCAGAGTTATACGCGCATCGGCATGACAACGTAGATCGCGCTTTGGTCATTGCCTTCGCGCATCAAGGTCGGGTCGCCTGCGGAATTGAACATGAAGACGGCGTTTTCACGGTCCACCTGGCTGGCGATTTCGAGCAGATATTTGGCGTTAAAGCCAATCTCGAGCCGCTCGTCACCATAGGCGACCGCAAGCTCTTCTTCGGCGGCGCCACTGTCCGGGGCGTTCACCGACAGGATCAGGCGATCCTCGTCCAGCGCCAGCTTTACCGCACGAGAGCGCTCGGACGACACGGTGGCGACACGGTCGACGGCTTGCGCAAACTCGGAGGCGTCCACCTCCAGCTTGCGGGTGTTTCCGGCCGGGATCACGCGGGTGTAGTCGGGGAATGTGCCGTCGATTACCTTGGAGGTCAGCGTGATTTCGGGGGTCGCGAAACGGATCTTGGTCTCGCTCAACGACACGGCGATTTCGACCTCGTCATCCTCAAGCAGCTTGCGCAGTTCGCCAACAGTCTTGCGTGGAACGATCACGCCCGGCATGCCAGAAGCGCCGTCGGGCAACTCGGCATCAATGCGCGCCAACCGGTGGCCATCTGTGGCCACGCAGCGCAACACCTGCCCCCCATCGCTGTCAGAGACATGCATATAAACGCCATTCAGATAATAGCGGGTTTCCTCGGTCGAGATGGCGAATTTCGACTTGTCGAACAGGCGCCGCAGAACGGGCGCAGGGGCGGCGAAATTGCTTTCGTATTCCGAGTTCGCCATGACCGGAAAATCTTCTTTCGGCAACGTGGCGAGCGAAAAGTTGGACCGCCCTGCTTCGACGGTCAGACGACCGGAGGCCCCATCATCGCTAAGCTGAACCAGCGCGCCATCGGGCAATTTGCGGACAATCTCGTGCAGGGTGACGGCACCAACGGTTGTGGCACCTGCGCGTTCCACTTGGGCGTTGGTCTTGTCGACGACCTCGATATCGAGGTCGGTGGCGCGGAAAGACACGCTGTCGCCTTCCGCTTCGATCAGCACATTGGCGAGGATCGGAATGGTATTCCGGCGCTCAACAACCGATTGCGCCTGAGCGACTGCTTTAAGCAGCGCACCGCGTTCCATACTGATCTTCATTCCAAAGCTCCTGCGATGACCGGACGGCGAAAGTAGCACCTTCGCCCAGCGGCTCAAGTCCTTTCATGCGACCATCATGCGTTAACGCAAAAGCGTCAAGCCTATCAGGCCTCTAAGGACCGACGCAGCAGTTCGATATCATCCGCGATCTGGCTGTCTTGGACCTTCAGCTCTTCGATGCGTTTGACGCCGTGCATGACTGTCGTGTGATCGCGGCCACCGAAGCGACGCCCGATCTCGGGCAGGGACCGTGTGGTCAGTTGCTTGCA
>CAKZXZ010000211.1 GCA_937883775.1 uncultured Paracoccaceae bacterium | reverse complement strand
ATCGCGGCGAACAGGCCGATGGGAACCGCAACAAGCAGCGCGATAAAGCTGATATAGAGCGTGCCCCAAAGCAGCGGAATGATCCCCAGATCCGAGTTGCCGCGGAAGTTCGGGGACCAGGTCATCCCGAAGAAGAAATCTGTCCAATTGTATTGCTGGAAGAAGTTCCGCGTCTCAAACAGCATCGACAGCACGATGCCCAAGGTCGTCAGGATCGCGATGGAGGCGGCGGCCATGAGCAGAACAAGAATTCCGTTCTCAACGACGTTGCGCGCACGAAACTCGTGACTGGTGCGCAGGAATGAGAAGGCAAAGCCCGCAATAGCGACGCCCAGCACACCAAGCGTCGTCCAAAGCTGCGCCGTGGCCGCTTGCGCCCGGTAGCTTTGCGCGGCGCGCAGAACAAATGGTTCGACGTTGGAGCCAAGTGCGACACCAACCGACCCAAGACGCTCGCGCACATCCGTAAATTCGGTCCGGATGGTCTGCGCTTCGTCTTCGGTCATTGCACCAGCTTCAACAGCGGTATCAAGGCCAGCCGCCACGCGGCGCACATCAGACATCACCAGCGAACGGGTTGTGTCTTCGGCAATGCTGCCGGCCGGGATAAAAGTCGAAACGCGGTTGTCGATGATGATCGGCAAGACCAGCGCCAGAATGGCCAACAAGCCAAGCGCGGGGACGATCACGCTCAAAGCCACGTTGAAGCCATAGTAATTCGGGAGGGAATGCAGGTTGCGGATGTTGCCGTCCGCAGAAGACATCGCGCGGGACCGCCCCAGCACATATCCTAGAGCTCCAAGTCCAAGAACAACGATCAAGAGGAAGAAGACGGACATCGGGCAGCTCCGAAGGGAATAAGGTCGTCAGGAAAGGTAGGCAAAGAAAGGGTGACGGGGGCCGTTCACAGCCCCCGCCGAAGCATGATTACATGCTTGCATCCATGACCTGCTCGTCGGACACCATTTTCTGGGTGTCGGCAAGCTCAGGGTCGGACACGAGGCCATACTGCGCCAGCGGGCCGGAGCCGCCTGCGATCTCGTCGGATACGAAGAACTCAGCGAATTCTTTCAGGCCGGGGATGACGCCGATATGGGCTTTCTTGATGTAGAAGAACAGCGGACGCGACACGGGGTACTCACCGGTCGAGATCGTCTCGGTGGACGGTGCGATACCCGACATCGTTGCCACTTTCAGCTTGTCGGTGTTGTTCTCGTAGAACGCCAGACCGAAGACGCCAACGCCTTCTGCGTTGCTGTCGATGCGGGCCAGCGTTTCGGTGTAGTCACCGTCGATGTCCACGGACTTGCCGTCGGTGCGCACAGCCATGCAAGCGCCCTCAGCGTCATCTTCGGACATGCCAGCTTCCATCATGGCAGCCATGGCGCCGGTGTCTTCACAGCCCTGCAGCAGAACCTTCTCTTCGAAGACTTCGCGTGTGCCGTGCTTGGTCCCGGGGATGAAGGCCGCGATATCAACTGCAGGCAGGTCGCCGTTGAAGTCAGCCCACTGCTGGTGCGGGTTGTCGACCAGTGCGCCGTCAACCATGACCTGCGTGGCCAGTGCGTTGTACCAATCGGAAGGTTCAAAGGCGGTGAACTCTGGACCGGTCAGCTGGCTGGCAAAGACGATGCCATCATAACCGATGCGCACTTCGATGATGTCGGTGACACCAGCTTCAGCACAGGCTGCAACTTCACGCTCGCGGATGGCGCGGGAGGCGTTTGCGATGTCAATTGTGTTGGCGCCGACGCCTTCACAAAAGCGCTTCAGACCTGCCGACGACCCACCGGATTCAACAACCGGGGTCGGGAAATCAAAGTTTTCGCCAAAGGCTTCGGCAACGATGGCAGCGTATGGCAGAACTGTGGACGAACCGGCAACCTGCACATTGTCACGTGCGGCGGCAGCGGTTGCAGAAACAGTAGCGATCGCCAGAGCAGAGACGGACAGTTTCGCAAAAGACATGTAGAACTCCTGTAATGTCTGTGACCACCCATTTTGGCGGCCTCACAGCGGTGCCTAGGGGGTGGCTGCAATGCTTTTGTGACAGAAACGTAACGGTTTTATGACAGCCGCAGGCTGACCCAACGACAGCAGTGGATCAGATGCTCTAACCCTCTGAATGCTGGGGCAAAATCACGATGAACGAAGCGCCTTCGCCCACCGCGCTTTCAATGCGAATACGCCCGCGATGGCGGCTCACGATATGCTTGACGATGGCCAATCCAAGCCCGGTGCCCCCCATTTCGCGCGAGCGGTGCGAATCCACACGGTAAAACCGCTCGGTCAGGCGCGGTATGTGGATCGGATCAAAGCCTTCGCCCTGATCGCTGACCCGGATCGCAACACCGGGCCCCCGCAGGCGCGGGTCCCGTTCGTTCAAAGTGAACTCGACAGCGACCAACCCGCCCTTTGCGCCATATTTGATGCCGTTCTCGATCAGGTTGGTAAAGACCTGACCCAATTGGTCCGGATCCCCTTGCACCATGATCGGCCCGCGCGCGCCGCGCATCTCGAACTTGACACCGGCGGCCTCGGCAACCGGGGTCAGCGCGTTCAGCGTCATACTGATCGTGTTATAGACATCGACCTGCTGCGTGGGGCGCATCCGCTCTTCGGTCTCGACCCGGCTCAACGAAAGCAAGTCCTGCACAAGCCGGTTCATCCGCGCGGCCTCGCGCGACATGATGCCCAAAAAACGCTCCTGCGCGGCGGGGTCGTTCTTGGCGGGGCCTTGCAGCGTTTCGATAAAGCCCAGCAGCGCCGTCAGCGGTGTGCGCAATTCATGGCTGACATTGGCCACGAAATCACGGCGAATCTGTTCGGCCTCGCGGACATGAGTAATATCGTCGAAGGTCAGCAGCACGCCGCCCCCCGCTACCGCGGCGCAATCCACCTGGAACATCGTCTCCCGGCCCGCATCATTGGAAAAATGCCGCGCGGTTTGCTGGGCCTGCTCAAGCAGCGCACGCTCAATCGCCTCGATCAGGGAGGGCTGGCGCAGCACTGTCACGAAATGCCGGCCTGTGATCGTATCACCGAACATCGCACGGGCTTGTGCGTTGGCCTGCACGATGCGTTCGGCAGCACTAATCAGGATCAGCGGGCGCGGCACGCCTTCAAGCAGAGATGCAGTGAGTGCGGTTTCCATGCCTTAGCCGTGCGCCGCACGGATCGCGGTCTCAAACTCAGACATCAGCAATCCGATATCCTCACATCCGACCGAAACGCGAAAGAACCCTTCGGTGATCCCGATGGCTGTGCGCGCCTCTGGCGTCAGACCCCGATGCGAGCTGGAGGCGGGATGCGACAGTGTCGTACCGATATCGCCCAGTGTCGGCGCGAAGGCGATGTTTTCAGCCGCTTGCGTCAGCTTGTTGGCCGCAGCGCGACCGCCCTGAACCTCGAAGCTGACCATATTGCC
>CAKZXZ010000210.1 GCA_937883775.1 uncultured Paracoccaceae bacterium | reverse complement strand
CAGCATCGCTGAACTTCAGCGTTCTTGGGCTGGGCGATTCAAGCTATGCAGACTTCAACAAAACAGCCACAGATATTGACCGACGCCTGGGCGAGCTGGGCGCGACCCGCGCCGCAGATCCCATATTTTGCGACGTCGATTTTGAAGATGATTATGCGGTGTGGCGGGATGCAGCCTTTGCCAGCGACCCGTTCAAAAATGCAGCTGGTGCGGCTGCAGCACCCGAGCCCGTAGAGGCTGGGCCTGCTTTTGACAAAAATCACCCGTTCATGGCAACGCTTACCACCGCTGAGCGCCTAAGCGGCGAGACATCGGCCAAATGCGTCAACCACATTGAGCTTTCTTTGGCCGGGGGCGGAGAAGACCTGAATTACAGTGTTGGGGACGCCTTGGGCGTATGGCCGATGAATTGCCCCGATGAGGTCGATGCCATCCTGACAGAGTGCAGTTTCACCGGGAAAGAGACTGTCATGCTCAAAAGCGGCCCCGCGTCATTGCGGGCAGCTTTGCTGACGCGACTAGATTTGCAGACGATCACGCCCAAAACACTTGAAGTCTGGAACGTCGTGAAGAAAAGCGATGACGACCACATCATTGATTTGCTGCACGAGGGCATCGCACTTGATCCACAAAAGCTTGCAGATGGGATGCGCGCGCTTCAGCCACGGCTTTACTCCATCTCGTCCAGCCCAAAGGCGCACCCCGGCGAAGTGCATCTGACCATCGGCGAGGTGCGCTACGATATGTACGATACTGACCGCAAGGGCGTTGCATCGACCTATCTTGGAGATCGCTTGGTCGAGGGCGGCAGCATAGGCGTCTATGTCCAGAAATCCGCGCATTTTCATATACCAGATGATGATACGCAGCCTCTGATTATGATCGGCCCCGGCACAGGTATCGCGCCGTTCCGTGCGTTCCTTGAGGAACGCGAGGCGCGCAGTGCTGAGGGTAAAAATTGGCTGTTCTTTGGCGATCAACACGAAGACTGCGACTATCTCTATCGCGCAGAGATCGACGCATGGCGCGACGCCGGCCTGTTGGACAACCTCAGTCTGGCATGGTCACGAGACAGTAATGAAAAGGTCTATGTGCAAACCTTGCTCAAAGAGGCCGGAGAAGAGGTTTACGCGTGGCTGGAAAATGGTGCGGCCATCTACGTGTGCGGCGATGCAAGCCGCATGGCCGCCGATGTGGACAAAGCCTTACGGGACATCATCATGATACACGGCCAGAAAACGGAGGCTGAAGCCGCGGCATATGTAGACGTTTTGACATCGTCTCACCGTTATCAACGGGACGTTTACTAAAGATTTCTTTGTGCAATACGGCTTTGCAGGCGAAGGGCAATCTTGCGAGGTTGCTCTGTTCGCCAATATGGACTGCTGCTGCCAGTCCGATCTCCGTACTGCGGAATAGATTGGACTGGACGAGGGATCGCGAGCATGCGCCATCGCATCTTTGAGGGTTAGCAAACGGCAGGTTTTAATAATCGTGGCTAAGAACAAGCATGCCTTGAAGCGGCATGCTGCAGCCACTCTGGACTGCCTTGGTCAACCTTGGATTGTCGTTTTGGAAAGGCAAGGCGGATCGGAAGATCAGTCATGGAAACACCAAACTGACCAATCACCTGCGCGCTTAGAAGAAGGGCTGCATCGTTGGGCAGTTGCGACCTGGTCAAGATGAAGGGTGACAGTGTTATGACGTCCGGCAAGTTCCAAGAAGGTGCAGCGGTACTGCAAAGCGAAACACACAAACCCTTGCGCCGTGAGATAACGGCAAGCGGGCTACAGTACGCGAGCAGGGTGCTGGTAGGCCACTTTATGTCCCGCCCCCCGAAAAAGCCCATATCAAAGCCCGCATCGGCCTTTTCAGTGACACCCTAGTCGGCTCAACCAACGGCTTTGCTCGAACAATGTGGCACCACGCTAGCCAGGTATAATGGGCTGGACCGGTTCGTCCTGTGCCTGCATCAGAGCTTCAAAATCCTGCAAACCCA
>CAKZXZ010000209.1 GCA_937883775.1 uncultured Paracoccaceae bacterium | reverse complement strand
CCAGCGGCATAGTAGAACTGCGTGATCTCCTGGAAACCGGCTTTCTCGTCCGCCCAGGGGCCAATCCACTCGGTGCCGTCGATGGCGCCGGAGGCCAGTGCCTGATACACCTCGGAACCCGGCAGGTTCTGGACCGATGCGCCCAGCTTACCAAGGGCTTTACCGCCCAGACCCGGCATACGGAATTTCAGGCCGTTGAAGTCAGCAGCCGAGGTGATTTCCTTGCGATACCAACCGCCTGCCTGTGCGCCCGTGTTACCGGCGAGGAAGGATTTCAGACCGAAGATCTGGCCCAGCTCGTCGTGCAGAGCGGCGCCGTCACCGTGGTAGTACCAGTTGGCCAGTTCCTGTGCGGTCATGCCGAAGGGCACAGCCGTGAAGAACGCGTAAGCCGGGTGCTGACCGACGAAATAGTAGTCAGCGGCGTGATACATGTCGGCCTGACCGGCGGTCACGGCGTCGAAAACCTCGAACGCGCCTACAAGCTCACCTGCGGCTTTGATCTCGATGGTCAGCGAGCCGTCGGACATCGCGTTGACGCTGTCGGCCACACGCTGGGCGGCGTCAAACACGCCTGCCAGACCGCGGCCCCAGCTGGTGACCATGGTCAGCGTCTGCTTGCCCTGCGCATAGGCCGGAGCGGCCAGTGCGGTGCTTGCAGCAGCAGCCGTGCCGCCGATTGCCGAGTTTTTCAGAAAAGAACGACGATCCATATAATGTATCCTCCCAGATATGTTGGCAGCCCACCCCTCAAGGCAGGCGGATCGTGAATGGTGGGCGGAGACTAATAGCGGCTATGCGCAGACGGAATACCTACAAATGCGTAGAGCGCTGCATTTCGGAGCAAATTTTGCACAAACCCGCTGCAAAATGAGGCGGTTTTGCTGAATTTACCCCGTCATCCTCCGCATTTGTGCATAAACAGGAAACGCCTCGCGTCGAATCGAATCGTTTCCTCTTTTGGGCTTATCGCATGTTCCGGCTGTCGCTGACCTATGCTCAGAAATTATTCCTGCTGGCCACGCTGCCGTTGTTGCTGGCCGTGGCCGCGATCACGATCATCGTCACCAACCAGTCGCGGCAATTGGCAGAGCGGGAAATCCAGCAGCTGCAGACCGAGTTGATCGCCGCCAAGCGCGAGGAGCTTAAGAACTATCTGTCGCTCGCGCGCACTGCGATTATCAACACTTATGGCCGCGCGGCCCCCGATGATGAGGCCGCCAAGCTGGAGGTGACGCGGGTGCTGTCGTCGATGCTGTACGGGCAGGACGGATTTTTCTATGTGTTCGATTATGCGGGCAACAATCTGGTGGCCCCACGTCAGACCAACCTGATCGGGCGCAACTGGGCGGGTCTGGAGGATGTAAACGGCATCCCCATCACGGATGTCCTGATCGAGCAGGCGCGCACGGGCGGCGGGTATCACGCGTTCGACTGGTTCAAGCCGTCGACGCGGGAGACAGCCCGCGTGGTCACTTACACGATCGGGTTGCAGGACTGGCGGTGGGCGATTGGCACGGGCATTTTCATCGACGACATTCTGGCCACGGTGGCTGCCTCGCGCGCGGAGGTGGAGGCGCGGGTGCGTCAGACGTTCTACTATATTATTGCGATCACCATCGGGGCGCTGTTGCTGGTGTTTCTGTCGGGGTTGCTGCTGAACGTGCGGGAACGGCGGTTGGCGGATGCCAAGCTGAAGGCGCTGACCCAGCGGATTTTCGACACGCAAGAGGAAGAGCGCGGGCGCGTGGCGCGCGAGCTGCATGACAGTATCAGTCAGATTTTGGTGTCGGTGCGCTATGCCCTCGATTTGGCGCGGCGGCGGATTGCCAAGGGCGATGCGCGCGCGGGCGACAGTCTGGACAAAGGGTTCGAGACGCTGTCGGAGGCCATCGTCGAAGTGCGCCGCATCAGCCGCGATTTGCGCCCCGGCGTGCTGGATGATCTGGGCCTGGGCCCTGCCCTGAAAGCGCTGATCGAAGATTTCAGCGAGCGCACGGGCATTGAGACCTCGTTTAACACGGTCGTCTTTCGCAATCGGCTGGATCAGGACGCCAAGATCGCCCTATATCGCATCGCCCAAGAAGCGCTGACTAATATTGAGCGGCATGCCGAAGCGCAACGCGTCACGCTGGACCTACGCGGGCATAAGAGCGGGGCGACGCTGCGCATCTCGGATGACGGGCGCGGTCTGGAAAACGCGCCCTCTGCGCGACAAGAGCGCAGTGGTCTGGGGCTGCGCAATATGCAAGAACGGATGGAGCAATTGGACGGCACGTTGCGGATCCTGTCCACCAAAACAGGTACGGTGATCGAAGCCCAAGTGCCGTTGAGCCATCTGTTGCCGCCCGAAGGCAAAACGAAAGTATCGGCATGAGTAAGACCCGCGTTGTGATTGTGGATGACCACCCGATGGTCGCAGAAGGCATCCAATCCATCCTTGAGACCTATGACGATATCGATGTGGTCGGCGTGCTCAGCAATGGGCAGGAGGCCATCGACCGGGTTCAGGATTTGGCACCCGACGTGATGCTGCTGGATCTGAACATGCCGCAGGTCAGCGGCCTCACAGCGACGGAAATCATTCTGGAAAAGCGCCCCGAGACGAACATCCTGATCTTGTCGATGCATGACAGCCCCGAATATATCAACTCCGCGCTGAGCCACGGGGCCAAGGGATATGTTCTGAAAGATGTGCCCACCGAAGAGATCAAAGAGGCGATTGATGCGGTGATGACCGGGGGGCGGTATCTGTGCACGGGGGCGAAGGGATCTTTGGAGCCGGGCGAGAACGGCGCGCGGGAGTCGCTGACCAACCGCGAGCAGACGATCCTGCTTCAACTGGCGCAAGGGCAATCCAACAAGGAAGTTGCTGCGACGCTGGAGATTTCAGTGCGCACGGTCGAGACGCACCGCAAGAACATCAAACGCAAGCTGGGGATTTCGTCGACAGCAGGCCTGACCCGTTATGCGCTGGAGCATGGGGTCTTGCAGGGAACGGGCGTGGATTTGAACTAGCGAGTGTCAGCTCTGCCTGATGGAGCGCCATTTCGCTACCGCTGCGCGGACGTCTGTTTGCAACAGGACCTCGCTGAAGAAATCGACTCTCGAACTCAGCATATCTTTGACGGACTATCGAACGCCGTTTACCGCGCTG
>CAKZXZ010000208.1 GCA_937883775.1 uncultured Paracoccaceae bacterium | reverse complement strand
GTATCGCACCTGTCTGTAAAAGCCACGAAGGGTCTCGCTTTGATCGAACATCACCCCATCGCCATCAAAGCCCTTGGTGAGATCGCCGTTCGGTGCGCAGACCTCGCGATCATGACAGCCTTCTACCGGGACGTGGTCGGTTTGACGGTGCTTAAAGATTTTTCCGAGACCGGAATTGTCTTTTTCAAAATCGCTGAAGGGTATGGTGGCCACACAACCGTCCTGGCCTTGTTTGCCCATGAGGTCAGGCGACCTGAGCTGCACGCGCACCCCGAAAACGCACCAGAGACGGGCGTGCGGTCTTCGCTGCATCATATCGCGCTGACTGTGGATTATGCCGCGCAAGATGGGATCATGGCATGGCTGTCAGAGCAGGGCATCGCTTACCGTATCCAAACATTCGACTGGATCGGTTGGCGGGGCGTGTTCATCAATGACCCGGAAGGCAATACGGTCGAGTTCGTCGCTGCCGACGCGTCGCTACTGGCAGACTAGCCCTAGCGGACGACAATCTCGTCATGGCGGATCAGGCCCAACACATCGCGCGCCTGCTCGTCCAGCAGGTCCAGATCAAGGAACGTGTCCGACAGGCGCCGTGTCTTGTTGTCCATGATCGCGACCTCGTGGGTCAGTTCGGCCAGTTCTGCGCGCAGCACATCCGCCTCGGCGCGGATCTCGGCCTCGCGGAACAGGCCATAATCCCCTTGCACGGCGGCGAAGGTGAAATAAAGCCCGGCTGCAAACATTGCGCCGAAATATAAAGCGATGCCCAAACCCGGGCGGGAGCGTGATTGCGTCATGGTCTGCCTCAACGTCGCCTCTGCCGGGCGACTAAGCAGATAGAATCATATGCGGGATCAAAAGGGAATCCCCCATGTTCAAAAAAGCGACATAACAGCGTTTTCTTAGAGCATTTTTGGTCACTTAAGGAGCTATTGGCGATCTACTGCCGATGACCTTCTCAGGCTCTGCCTCGTCACTTGTGAGGGGTCATATTGAGGTTACACTCGCTGGAGTATTTCTCAAAAGCAATCACACAGGGGACCTTGTCATGGCATTCTCGCTGAGCCGCCGCGGCTTTCTAGCCACCAGCGCAGGCTTTATCGCGCTTCATCCGTTTTCGGCCAATGCAGCCTCCAATCAGGCGCATTTGCGGATCATGGAGACCACCGACCTGCATGTGCATGTCTTCCCATACGACTATTACGGGGACCGCCCCGTTGATACCGTGGGATTGGCGCGCACGGCTTCGTTGATAAAAGGCATCCGCGACGAAGCTACGAACGCGTTGCTCATCGACAATGGTGACTTTCTGCAAGGCAATCCGATGGGCGATTACATCGCCTATGAGCGCGGCATGAAAGAGGGCGACGTTCATCCGGTCATTCAAGCGATGAACACGCTGGGCTTTGATGCCTCGACGCTGGGTAATCACGAGTTCAACTATGGCCTCGATTTTCTGATGAAGTCATTGGCGGGCGCTGAGTTCCCGGTGGTCAGCGCCAATGTGGCGCTGGAGATGGGCAGCGATCCGACCAAAGATAAAACGCTCATTCCGCCTTATGTGATCCTGGATCACACAGTGACGGATGGGGACGGCACCGATCATGCGATCAAGGTCGGTCTGATCGGTTTCGTGCCGCCACAAATCATGACATGGGACCGTCGTCATCTGGAAGGCAATGTCCAGGCGCGCGATATTTTCGAGACCGCCAAAGCCTATATCCCGCAGATGAAAGAAGAGGGCGCAGATATCATCGTCGTGCTGTCGCATTCCGGGATCGGATCAGCAGATGCAAGCGACGGGATGGAGAATGCCGCGGTGCCGCTGGCCGGACTGGATGGTGTTGATGCGATCCTGACCGGGCATAGCCATCTGGTCTTCCCATCGCCTGATTACGCCGAATTTGCTGGTGCCGATGTAGATGCGGGAACGTTGATGGGCACGCCTGCCACGATGGGCGGCTTCTGGGGCAGCCATATGGGTCTGATAGACTTGCTGGTCGAAAAGGATGGCAGCGACTGGCGTGTCGTCTCGGCCATGTCCGAGGCGCGGCCCATCTCGCAGCGCAACGAAGATCGGTCAGTGACCGCCTTGGTTGAAAGTGATGAGGCTATTCTGGCATCGGTGCAAACAGACCATGACGAAACGCTGGCCTATATCAGGCGCGCGGTTGGCAAGACCGACGCACCTTTGCACAGCTATTTTGCTTTGGTCGCCGATGATCCGTCGGTGCAAATCGTGTCCATCGCGCAGCTTTGGTATATTGAGCAGATGCTCAAAGGGACCGAGCATGAGGGCCTGCCGATCCTGTCAGCCGCAGCTCCCTTCAAGGCCGGTGGCCGGGGTGGAGCGGAATACTATACGGACGTGCCGGCGGGCGATGTGGCGATCAAGAACGTCGCTGATCTTTATCTTTATCCGAACACAGCGCGTGCGGTGCGCGTGACGGGGCAGCAGGTGAAGGATTGGCTTGAACGCTCTGCAGGGATGTTCAATCAGGTCGAACCAGGTGCGCAGGATGTGGTTCTGCTGAACCCGGACTTCCCAAGCTACAACTTTGATGTGATCGACGGTGTGGAATATCAGATCGATCTGTCACAGCCATCCAAATACGATCCGGATGGCGAAGTGGTGAACGAGGATGCGAACCGGATTGTCAATCTTACCTATGAAGGGGCGCCTTTGGATTTGGACGCGGAGTTCATTATCGCCACCAACAACTACCGTGCGGGCGGGGGTGGCAACTTCCCGGGTGTGGCACCTGAGACGATCGTCTTTGAAGGCCCCGACACCAATCGCGACGTGATCGTCCGCTATATCGTCGAAAAAGGCACGATTTCGCCGCGCGCCGACGGTAACTGGTCCTTCGCCCCGATGGACGGAACCACGGTGTTGTTTGATACCGGGCCTGCCGCGAAAGCCTATGTCGATCAGGCGGGTTTGCAGATGGAAGAAGCGGGTGATGGCCCGGATGG
>CAKZXZ010000207.1 GCA_937883775.1 uncultured Paracoccaceae bacterium | reverse complement strand
CTGAACAGCTATTCGCGGCTGGAGGATCACTATAATATTGAAAAGGCTGGGGAATATTCGGGGCAGGGGACTCTGGTGTATCGGCAATTGCAAGGCGACGACGGTGCGACTTTCCCGGATTTTGGCGACCATTCTGAGCAGTGGGAGGAGGGCGCGGAGTATATTGCCGTCTATCCGAATGTGCTTTTGGGCATCCACCGGGACCATTACTTCGCGATTGTTCTGGAGCCGAAAGCGCTCGGCCAGACGGTTGAGCATGTGGAGATTTATTATTCGCAAGAGGGTGCGTCGGACCCTGATCTGGCGGCGTTGCGGGAGGCCAATGCGGTGCAATGGAAAGGCGTGTTCGTGGAGGATGTTTTTGTGGTTGAGGGCATGCAAAAGGGGCGTCACGGGGTATTGTTTGATGGGGGGAAATTCTCGCCCGTGATGGATGGGCCCACGCATAACTTTCACCATTGGGTGGCCTCGGCTGTGGATGCGGCGCGGCGGTGAGCTTGGATGAGGCTTTGCTGGAGGCGCATGAGGCGGGGGACAAGGCGGCTTTGATCCGGCTTTACACGCAAGCGGCCGATGAGGCGGGCGACGTGGATGCGGCGTGTTTTTACCTGACCCATGCGTATGTTTTTGCTTTGGAAAGTGGAGCGCCTGATGCGGTGGCTTTGCATAGACGGCTTGCGGATCATGGCCGCGAGCCGCGCGCGTCGGTTTGCGACTGAGAGGGACTTGATTTGGCGCGAACGGGCAATTTTGCAGGTGCGGGCGGCGTAAGGTGGGACCGCGCAGTAATGGAGAGACAGCGATGAAAACCAACGCACAGGCTGTCGTGATCGGGGGCGGGGTGATCGGGTGCTCGATCCTGTATCATCTGACGAAGCTTGGATGGACGGATGTTGTTTTGTTGGAGCGGGACGAGTTGACAAGCGGCTCCACCTGGCACGCGGCGGCGAATATCCACGGGCTGCATGACAACAACAACATCACGCGCATCCAGAACTATACGATGGATTTGTATAATGCGCTGGAGGCCGAGACGGGACAAAGCTGTGGCGTGTTTCAGCCGGGGTCTTTGTATCTGGCGCAGACAGAGGCGCGGGAGCATCAGCTGCGGTTGCAGGCGGCGAAGGCCAAGTATTACGGGCTGAACTTCTATGAAGTGGACCGCGATGAGGCGGAGCGGCTGCATCCGCTGGTCAATTACGACGGCATCCGCTGCATCATGTATGAGCCCTCGGGCGGGAATGTGGATCCGTCTGGGGTGACGAATGCCTATGCGTCGGGCGCGCGGCAGAACGGGGCGGAAATTCATCGCTTTACGCCTGTGACGGGGACGGAGCAGCAGGCGGATGGCACTTGGATCATGCGCACGCCGAAGGGGGATATCCGGACCGAGGTTGTGGTGAATGCGGCCGGGCTATGGGGCCGTGAAGTGGCGGCGATGGCGGGGATTGAGCTGCCGCTTTTGCCAACAGAGCATCAGTATTTCGTGACGGAGACGATTGCCGAGATTGCGGCGTTGGACCGGCGGTTGCCGTCCGTCGCGGATCGCGATGGGGAGTATTATCTGCGTCAGGAGGGCAAGGGTCTGCTGGTCGGCGCGTATGAAAAGGACGTGCGGTTCTGGGCGGAAGATGGGACGCCGCAAGGGTTCGGGCATGAGCTGTTCGCCGATGATCTGGAGCGGATCGAGGACAATATGATGCGCGCGATTGATCGTGTGCCCGCCGTGGGCGAGGCGG
>CAKZXZ010000206.1 GCA_937883775.1 uncultured Paracoccaceae bacterium | reverse complement strand
CCTCAAGCGCATAGCGGTCGACCGGCGTATCCCCGATACACTCGTCTGCGCCCAACTCGATCTGCCAATCAAGTAGCGCCTTCATCTGATGGAATCCGCCCAGCTCACTCATGCCCAAACCGTATGCGCGCAGCCCATGAAGGTAAATGCCTTGCCGCCCGTCGATACGCTGAATATAAACCCAAAAATCATCGGGACGCGCAGCATGAGTTTTCGGGCCAAGCATCTTCTGGGGATCGAGCATCTCGGCCCCGATGAAATCGTGACATTGCTGGATCTGGCTGACGATTACGTCCGGCTCAACCGCCAATCGGTCAAGCATACCGACACTTTGGCCGGTCTCACGCAGGTCAACATGTTCTTCGAAAATTCAACCCGCACGCAGGCCAGCTTCGAGATCGCAGGAAAGCGCCTTGGCGCCGACGTGATGAACATGGCAATGCAGGCGTCCTCAATCAAAAAGGGCGAGACGCTGATCGACACGGCCATGACGCTGAACGCGATGCACCCCGATCTGCTTGTCGTGCGCCACCCCCATTCCGGAGCCGTCAACCTACTGGCGGAAAAGGTAAATTGCGCCGTGCTGAACGCAGGCGACGGACGCCACGAACACCCCACCCAGGCCCTATTGGACGCGCTGACAATCCGCCGCGCCAAAGGGCGCTTGCACCGCCTCAATATCGCGATTTGCGGCGACATCGCCCATAGCCGCGTCGCTCGCTCCAACATCCTGCTTCTCGGCAAAATGGAAAACCGCATCCGTCTCATCGGCCCACCCACGCTGATGCCCTCCCAGATCGACCAGTTCGGCGTCGAGGTCTTTGAGGACATGCGCGAAGGGCTGCAAGACGTCGATGTCGTGATGATGCTACGGCTCCAGAAAGAACGCATGGATGGCGGCTTCATCCCGTCCGAGCGCGAGTATTACCACCGCTACGGCCTCGACGCCGAAAAGCTCGGCTTTGCCAAGGATGACGCCATCGTCATGCATCCGGGCCCCATGAACCGCGGCGTCGAAATCGACGGCACACTGGCCGACGACATCAACCGCTCGGTCATTCAGGAACAGGTGGAAATGGGCGTCGCTGTGCGCATGGCCGCGATGGACCTTCTGGCCCGCAACCTGCGCGCAACACCCCGAGAGGTGATGGTATGAACGAACCCAAAGACCCGAAAATGTCTGGCCGCATCGCGATGATTGCCCTGATCGTCATGGCTGCCCTTGTCGTCCTTCTGGTTCTGGGAAGCGGCTGATGAGCGACCCGCGCGCCCTTGCGGATGGTGAAACCCTGATCGCCGAGTTTCCCGCTGATCGTGCCACCTATCTGCGCGACCACGCGGCCATGGCAGCGCTGGCGATGGGCGGCGCGATGTTCATCTTGTGGTGGGTCGGCAATCCCCATGTCTGGACCGGCGCCGTCGCAGGTCTCGCTGCGATCACGATCCGCGGGTGGTACCTGCAATCCGAAGAACTGGCCGTGAACTGGCTTTTGACAAATCGTCGTCTTTTGGGCCCACCGGGTCGCACCGTGATGCTGCGCGATCTGACCAAAGCCCGTGGCCTTGGAAGTGCCGTTCAGATCGTCACTGCATCGGGCGACAAGCACCTCATCAAGTATCAAGCCGACAAAGACGCAGTTATCGCTCAGATCGATGCAGCACGAGAGGTTGCATGACCGACCCCCTTGAGATTCCCAAAGGAGAGCACAGCGTCTATCGCCTTTTTGCGATTGATCTGCCGTCCAATCAAATTGCAGCCTTCACCACGCCCGTCCTCAATGCCGACAACGACACTGACTACGCGTTACGCGATGCGCTGGGAGTGCATTACCTGGACGAACAACATGTTCAGATCATCGCACTTGATGACTTGAAAGAGCTGCGGCTCAGCGGCTACCTGACCGACGGTCTAGGGATCGCACCCGAAGATTTCGCAGCTGACAAAGATCGGCTGGATGCGCTTGGCGGTCATATCGCCGTGACCGCGACCGCAGCGTTCGAGCAACCAGAGCACATCGCACCGAACGGTCCGGTGTCCTTCATCGCCGCCTATAAAGAGGACGCACCGCTGCAACAGTTTATCGATCTGAGCACAACAAGCGCCGAGGGCGTTGTCGACGCACGGCACAACCCATTGGCAGACGCCCCTATCCGGATACCTCGGCGAAGCCTGCTGACACTCATCATCAGCCTATCCATCATCGGATACGGCATTTACGCCCTTTTCGCCGGACAAGGTGCATCCCAATGACGCCACAAATCCTGACCAACCTGCGCTTGATCGACCCGGAGGCCGACACCGAAACCGAAGGCTGGCTCCGGATTGAGGCAGGCCGCATCGCCGAAATAGGCGAAGGGTATCGCGACGGCACCGACTGCGGTGGCAAGGTGCTGGCGCCGGGCATCGTCGATATCGGTGTGAAAATCTGCGAGCCGGGCGAACGTCACAAGGAAAGCTTCCGCACCGCAGGCGCCGCCGCTGCCGCCGGGGGTGTCACAACGATGGTCACGCGGCCCGACACGCTTCCCGCGATCGACAGCCCCGAAACCCTCGAATTCGTGACCCGCCGCGCGCAGGAAGCGGCACCGGTCAACGTGCTCACCATGGCCGCTTTGACCAAAGGCCGCGAAGGCCGCGAGATGGTCGAGATCGGATTTCTGAAAGACGCAGGCGCGGTCGCCTTTACCGACTGCGACCGGGTCACCACCAACACCAAGGTGCTGTCGCGTTGCCTGACCTATGCACGCAGTCTGGGCGCGTTGGTCATGGCGCATCCGCAAGAACCGGTGATGTCGTCCGGGGCCGCTGTCACCTCCGGTAAATTCGCCTCGCTCCGCGGCCTGCCCGCCGTCTCGCCCATGGCCGAGCGTATGGGGTTGGAGCGTGACATGGCCTTGGTCGAAATGACCGGTGCCCGCTACCACGCTGACGGTTTGACCGCCGCGGGATCGCTCCCGGTCCTTGAACGCGCCAAAGCCGCCGGCCTGGATGTCACCGCAGGCGTCAATATCCATCACCTGACGCTCAATGAACTTGACGTCGGCGACTACCGCACCTTCTTCAAGATCAAGCCGCCCCTGCGCTCCGAGGATGACCGCAAAGCCATGGTCGATGCTGTCGCCACCGGTCTCATCGACTGCATCTCCAGCTTTCACACCCCGCAAGACGAGGAAAGCAAACGCCTTCCGTTCGAAGAAGCCGCCAGCGGTGCCGTGGCCCTTGAAACCCTGCTTCCCGCCGCCATGCGCCTTTATCATTCCGGCGCATTAAGCCTGCCACAGCTGTTCCGCGCCTTGTCGCTGAACCCTGCCAAACGCCTCGGGCTTGAGGCTGGCCGTCTGGCCGTCGGCGCCCCGGCCGATCTGATCCTGTTTGATCCGGATGCCCCTTTCGTACTGGATCGCTTCGCGCTTAAATCCAAGTCAAAGAATACGCCCTTTGATGGTCAACGGATGCAAGGCCGCGTGCTGGCGACGTTCGTCGGCGGTCACTGCGTTTACGGAGCGCTTTAAGATGCCCTTCATCGTCTCTGATCCGGTGACACTTTTGATCTGGGCGATCCTCGGTTATCTTTTCGGCTCCATCCCGTCGGGAATGATCCTTGCCCGCGTGATGAACCTTGGCAATCTGCGCGAAATCGGCTCTGGCAATATCGGGGCCACCAATGTCTTGCGCACAGGCAACAAGGCCGCTGCCGCCCTAACGCTTTTATTTGACGCTGCCAAAGCAATGATCCCACTGCTTCTGGCACGCCATTTCGCGGGTGAAGACGCCGCACAGCTTGCAGCGCTTGCAGCCTTTCTCGGTCACTGCTTTCCGGTCTGGCTGAAGTTTAGGGGCGGCAAGGGTGTCGCGACCCTGGTTGGCATTTACCTTGCGCTTTACTTTCCGCTGGGTCTTGCGGTTTGCGCCACATGGCTCGTGTGCGCAGCAATTTCGCGGTATTCGTCATTATCCGCGCTCTTTGCTGCGGGCATGGCACCTGTCTGGGCCGCACTTCTGGGCGTCGGCAGCACGATATTGCTGGGCTTTGTGCTGGGTTTGCTGACTTACGCGCGTCACTGGCAGAACATTCAACGCCTTCGGGCTGGAACAGAAAGCAAGATTGGCCAGAAGTGAATGTGTTTCTGGAAGCACTCGGCAAGATCCCGATTGGCACCTCGCGCGGCAAGTACCAAGGCAAACCCTACGCCATAAGCAAGACAGCTTTTGCAAACGGCAAATCGATAAAGCTTGTCGCCGAAGAGCTTGGCGGACCCGATTACATCAGCCTGAACCTATACTTGCCTGGAAACGGGCCTGTCCTGAAACCATGTGAAATGCCCGCTGCCAAAGTGATCGCATTTGTCATCGGTGTCACGAAAGAGGCTTGATTTCATCGCCAAGCCCAAGCAACGCTATGGTCAGGATTAAGGAGCACACTCGATGCAAATGCCCTTCGCCATCGCAGTTCAAAAATGCCTGTCAAACTACACCACCTTCTCTGGGCGCGCACAACGCTCGGAATATTGGTGGTTTATTCTGTTCGTTCTTTTGATTGTTGTTGCCGCTGCAATCTTGGACAACTTACTTGGCTTGACCTTTGATGAAGATGGGGATGGGCCCATTCAAGTCGTTGTGGGCCTCGGAACCTTCTTGCCTATGATCTCGGTCTCGGTGCGTCGCTTGCACGATCTGGATCGTTCTGGCTGGTGGTGGTGGATTCAGTTGATCCCACTGATCGGCTTCATTGTCTTGCTGGTTTTCACCTGCACCAGAGGAACCGAAGGACCAAACCGCTTCGGCGAAGACCCACTCCGCTCTGGAAGCGGAGGCGGCGGCTCGGGCGGCCCCCGCTTTGATCCAGCAGATTTCGACGAGGCACTCACCCCGTCGCGTGTGCCAAACGT
>CAKZXZ010000205.1 GCA_937883775.1 uncultured Paracoccaceae bacterium | reverse complement strand
ATCTGCTACCGCCGCTTCGGACATAACGAAGGCGACGAGCCGATGTTCACCAACCCGGTGATGTATAAAAAGATCAAGACCCACAAAACGACGCTCAGCCTCTATACCGAGCGTCTCGTCAAAGACGGCCTGATCCCCGAAGGCGAAATCGAGGATATGAAAACCGCGTTTCAGGCCCATCTGAACGATGAGTTTGAAGCGGGTCGCGACTACAAACCCAACAAGGCCGATTGGCTGGATGGCCGCTGGTCGCATCTCGATCGCCGCAACGGCGAGAATTACGAGCGCGGCGCGACCTCAATCAACTCGGAGACGTTTGAGGAGATCGGCAAAGCCCTGACCGCAGCGCCGGATGGCTTCCCGATGCACAAAACCGTTGGGCGCCTCTTGGACACCAAAGCCAAGATGTTCGAAACCGGGCAAGGGTTCGACTGGGCCACCGGCGAAGCACTGGCCTTCGGCTCGCTTCTCACCGAAGGCTACCCGGTCCGTCTGGCAGGCCAGGACAGCACGCGCGGCACATTCAGCCAACGCCACTCCGCCCTGATTAACCAGGACACCGAAGAACGCTACTACCCGCTCAACCACGTCCGCGCGGGCCAGTCCCGTTACGAGGTCATCGACTCGATGCTTTCGGAATATGCGGTGCTGGGCTTTGAATACGGCTATTCGCTCGCCGAACCCAACGCGCTGACGATGTGGGAAGCGCAATTCGGTGATTTCGCCAACGGCGCGCAGATCATGTTCGATCAGTTCATCAGCTCGGGGGAAAGCAAATGGCTCCGCATGTCCGGCCTCGTGATGCTGCTGCCCCACGGCTATGAAGGCCAGGGCCCCGAGCACTCCTCCGCCCGTCTCGAACGCTTCCTGCAGATGTGTGGCGGCGACAACTGGATCGTGGCCAACTGCACCACGCCTGCCAACTATTTCCACATCCTGCGCCGTCAGCTGCACCGGACCTTCCGCAAACCGCTGGTGATGATGACCCCCAAATCGCTGCTGCGCCACAAGCTGGCCATCAGCGCGGCGGAAGACTTCACCACCGGAAGCTCCTTCCACCGCGTGCTCTGGGACGATGCGCAAAAGGGCAATTCAGACACCAAGCTGAAGCCCGACGACAAGATCAAGCGCGTCGTCATGTGTTCGGGCAAGGTCTATTACGACCTGCTCGAAGAACGCGACGCCCGCGGGATCGACGACATCTACCTGCTGCGCGTGGAACAGTTCTACCCGTTCCCCGCCCTGTCGCTCGTCAAAGAGCTTGAGCGTTTCAGCCAAGCCGAAATGGTCTGGTGTCAGGAAGAACCCAAGAACCAAGGCGCCTGGACCTTTATCGAGCCGAACATCGAATGGGTCCTCGGCCGCATCGGCGCGAAAACCGCGCGCCCGACCTATGCCGGTCGCCCCGCCGCAGCCTCGCCCGCCACGGGTCTGGCCAGCCAGCACAAAGCACAACAAGCAGCGCTCGTGAATGACGCGCTGACCATGGAAGGGAAATAAGCCATGTCCACCGAAGTCCGCGTCCCCACACTGGGCGAAAGCGTCACCGAGGCCACCGTCGCCACCTGGTTCAAAAAGCCCGGCGATGCCGTCGCCGTGGATGAAATGCTCTGCGAGCTGGAGACCGACAAAGTCACGGTCGAGGTCCCTTCGCCCGCCGCTGGCACCCTGTCTGAAATCGTCGCAGGCGAAGGCGAGACAGTCGGCGTTGACGCGCTTCTGGCCTCCATCTCCGAAGGCGCGAGTGCCGATGCAAGCCCCGCCCCGGCCGCAGCGCCCGCAGCGCAAGCCGATGCCCCCAAAGGCGGCGACGCAACCGACGTCATGGTCCCCACCTTGGGCGAAAGCGTGACCGAGGCGACCGTCTCCACATGGTTCAAAGCTGTGGGCGATACCGTCGCACAGGACGAAATGCTCTGCGAGCTTGAGACCGACAAGGTCAGCGTCGAGGTCCCAGCCCCCGCCGCCGGTGTCCTGACCGAGATCACCGCGGCTGAAGGCACCACCGTCGATGCAACCGCCAAGCTCGGCGTCATCTCCGGCTCTGGCGCCGCTGCCGCCCCCGCTCAGGAAACCGCCCCGGCCCCCGCCGCGGCCCCGGCACCCGCGAATGGCAAAGACGTCGAAGACGCCCCTTCCGCCAAGAAACTGATGGCCGAAAAAGGCCTCA
>CAKZXZ010000204.1 GCA_937883775.1 uncultured Paracoccaceae bacterium | reverse complement strand
AACATCCTGCTTGCAGGCGACATCAAAAAAGACCCCACCGCATGACCGCGCTTTCCGGCAACCAAAAACGCAAGATGAAATCTGCGGCCCGGCTCTACGCCGTGCAGGCGCTTTTTCAGATGGAGGCGGGAAGCCAGACCGTCGACAAAGTCATGCGCGAGTTCGAAGACCACCGCTTTGGCGCGACCTATGAAGGCGACGAGATGGCCGAGGGCGATATCGATCTCTTCCGCCAACTCATGGAAGACGCCGTGAACCACCAGGCCCCCATTGACCAGATGACCGACCGCGCGCTCGTCGCCAAATGGCCCATCGCGCGCATCGATCCCACGCTGCGCGCGCTGTTCCGTGCCTCAGGCGCCGAGCTGACCCAATCCAAGACACCCCCCAAAGTGGTCATCGCCGAATTTGTAAACATCGCCGAGGCTTTCTTTCCCGAAGGCCGCGAGCCGAAATTCGTTAACGCCGTGCTCGATCATATGGCACGCGAAGCCAGACCGGACGCGTTTTAGCCCATTTTACTGGACGTTTGCTGCAAAGCAGCTATCCTTTTGGGTGCAAAGAGAGGACCCCCCATGCCCGATCTCATCCGTCTGTATATCCAGCAATGCATCATTGGCTTCATCTTGTCCGCGATCTTCGTGGTCATGCTGTTTGCCTTTAACATCATGAACCTGTGGCACCTCGTGACCCACACCCAAGGCGGCTGGCTGGCGGCGTTTTTGCTGTTCGTATTCAACGGCATCGTCTTTTCGGGCGTGCAATTCGGCATCGCAATCATGCGGATGAAGGATGATGACGACGACGATGACGATGACCGCGGCATGATGATCCGGGAGTATAACGCTGTGCCCGTGCGCGTGAACGAAACCCGCCCGCGCTGACAGTCGACCCGGCTGGGGGCCTTGCCCCCAGACCCCCAGGATATTTTGAAAAAGCGAAAGCAAGGTAGTTCCGTACTTGTCTTCCGTACTGTTCAGGGAGAGGCTGAGCGGTAGGTCTGCTGCGCAAATTTACCTCCTCGGATACGCGGTTCCAGCAATGCTGGAAATCGCTGTGGCAAGCCCGCCGCGACCGTTGGGTTATCTCATTCCCGAGGACCTGTATATACAGGTGGGCGCCAGGTAATCAGACCAGGGTCAGAACAGAGCCAGCTCCCTCGGAATTGCTTAAGGCCACCGGAATGCAACCGTAAAACGAGAAGGGCAGAACTTGCCTACCCCCCACATAGGCTGCCAAGCCGCGTCAGACAACCTCCCGCAGAACGCGCTGCTGTCTTTTCCCATCTGGTCCTAAGGCGCAATTGGAACTGGCGCTAAGGTTTCACGCGCGAGCTTTGCTATGCTGACCCTCAGGGAGAGAGATGCAGCAAAGGCGAAAAGACCAGATTTGCATCATAAATCGACCCGTTTTGCATAACGCGCGCAGGCCTTGCCAAGGTGGGGGCTTGCGGTGTTGAGTTGAGCGGCGGGAGGAGACAATTCAAATGACCCAACCCCAGTTGGAGACCTCACCAAAGGTCAGCGACGAGGTGCGGAAGACGACATGCTACATGTGTGCGTGTCGTTGCGGCATTAACGTCCACCTCAAGGAAGGCGAGGACGGCAAGCAGCGCGTCTCGTATATCGAGGGCAACAAGGATCACCCGGTGAATCGCGGTGTGCTCTGTGCCAAGGGCTCTGCCGGGATTATGCAGGTCAACGCGCCCTCGCGGCTGCAATCGCCTATGAAGCGCGTCGGCCCGCGCGGATCGGGTGAGTTTGAGCCAATTGGCTGGGACGAAGCGCTGGATATCGCTGCGGGGTGGTTGGCGCCGCTGCGTGAAAAAGCGCCTGAAAAACTGGCATTCTTTACGGGTCGCGACCAGTCGCAAAGTTTCACCAGCTTTTTCGCACAAAATTTTGGCACACCGAACTATGCAGCCCATGGCGGGTTCTGCTCGGTCAA
The DNA here is from genome assembly GCA_937883775.1 of uncultured Paracoccaceae bacterium. GTDB lineage: Bacteria > Pseudomonadota > Alphaproteobacteria > Rhodobacterales > Rhodobacteraceae > JAHTBL01. Next base: position 28,286 of record CAKZXZ010000204.1, on the reverse strand, counting down.
TATGGCGGCGGCGGGCATCTATACGATGGGCGGCGCATTTTGGGAGTTCGGTCAGCCCGACTGGGAACGCACCAAACTTTTCATGCTCTTCGGCGTGGCCGAGGATCACGACAGCAACCCCATCAAGATGGGTCTGGGCCGCCTGAAAGAGCGCGGCGCGAAGGTCATCGGCGTCAACCCGATCCGCACGGGCTATAACGCTGTGGCCGACGAATGGGTGGGCATCACGCCCGGAACCGACGGTCTGTTCATCCTCGCGCTGGTGCATGAGTTGCTGAAGGCGGGCAAGATTGATCTGGACTATCTGGCCCTGCGCACCAACGCGCCGGTGCTGGTGAACAGCGATCCGAACAGTCCTGAATACGGCCTCTTCCTGCGCGACAAGGCGGGCAAGGAACTGGTAATCGACAAGCGCACCGGCAAGCCCGCCGCCTTTGATGCCGATGGCGTTGAGCCCGATCTCGGCGGCACCCACCGCGCCAAGGGGATCACCCATCGCCCGATCTTTCACATGCTGGCCGAGCGCTATCTCGACCCGAAATACGCGCCTGAAGCTGTGGCGGAGCAATGCGGTATCTCTGCCGGACGTATTCGCAAGATCGCCGCCGAACTGGCGCGCGTGGCCTTTGATGAAGCCTTTGAGATTGAACAGGAATGGACTGATTTCCGCGGTGTCACGCATAAGACCATGCAAGGGCGCCCCGTGTCCTTCCATTCGATGCGCGGGATCTCGGCCCATGCGAACGGCTTTCAAACCTGCCGCGCGCTGCATGTGCTGCAAATCCTGCTGGGCTCGGTCGAGGTTCCGGGCGGTTTCCGCTTCAAACCGCCATACCCCAAGCCCGCCACCGCGCATCCCAAACCCCATTGCAAGGTGACCCCCGGCGCACCGCTTGATGGCCCGCATCTGGGCTTTGTGCATGGCCCCGACGATCTGGCGCTAGACGCCAATGGAAATCCCGCCCGCATCGACAAGGCCTTCACGTGGGAGAACCCCATGTCCGCCCACGGGCTGATGCATATGGTGATCTCGAACGCTTACGCGGGCGATCCTTACAAGATCGACACGCTGTTTCTCTATATGGCGAACATGTCGTGGAACTCGTCGATGAACACAGGCGGCGTCATGAAGATGCTGACCGACACGGACGAGAACGGCGACTATGTCATCCCGCGCATCATCTATTCGGATGCCTATAGCTCGGAAATGGTGGCTTATGCCGACCTGATCCTGCCTGACGCCACCTATCTGGAACGTCACGATTGTATCTCTCTGCTCGACCGCCCGATCTGCGAAGCCGACGCCGTCGCCGATGCCATCCGCTGGCCCGTGATCGAGCCGGATCGCGACGTGCGCGGCTTCCAAACCGTCCTTGTGCAGCTTGGGGCCAAGCTCGGCCTGCCGGGTTTTACCAATGACGATGGCTCCGCCAAATACGAAGATTACGCCGATTACATGGTGAACCACATGCGCCGTCCGGGCGTCGGCCCTCTGGCGGGCTTCCGGGGTGCGGGCGACGAAGGGGGCAGGGGCGACATCAACCCCGACCAGCTGGACGCCTATATCGAAAACGGCGGCTTCTGGATGGAGCATGTCCCCGAAGAGGCCATGTATTACAAGCCGTGGAATAAGGCCTACCAGGACTGGGCTGTCAAAATGGGCTTCTACGACGCCCCGCAGCCCTACCTCTTCCAGCTCTATGTCGAGCCGATGCGTAAGTTCCAACTGGCTGCCGAAGGACATGGCGATCGCCAGCCCCCCGACCATCTGCGCGATCAGATCAAAGCCACGATGGACCCGCTGCCCATCTGGTACGAGACCGACCAGACCGGCAATGAAGGCTACACCGTCAACGCGCTGACCCAGCGCCCGATGGCGATGTATCATTCCTGGGGCAGCCAGAACGCCTGGCTGCGCCAGATCCATGGTCATAACCCGCTCTATGTGCCCTCGAAAATCTGGGCCGAGAACGGCTTTGAGGAGGGCGACTGGGCCAAGGTCAGCTCCCCCCACGGGGCGATCACCGTGCCTGTCGCGCATATGGCGGCCCTTAACGAGAATACCGTCTGGACGTGGAACGCCATCGGCAAACGCAAGGGCGCTTGGGCGCTTGAGAAAGACGCGCCGGAGGCCACAAAAGGCTTCCTTCTCAACCACTTGATCCACGAGCTGCTGCCGCCCAAAGGCGATGGCCTTCGCTGGAGCAACTCCGACCCGATCACCGGCCAAGCCGCGTGGTTCGACCTGAAGGTGAAGATCGAAAAGGTCGCCGCACCGGATGAGTGCCTGCCAAAAATGGGCGAACAACAAAGCCCCGTCGGCACCGGACCCAAGGCGCTTGCATGGAAGGTCCAGTAATGACCGGCCAACGCAAAACCCTGCTGCTGATCGGCGTCTTCGTCGCGCTTATGATCGGCTCTTTCATCTGGTTCGTCGTCACATGGGACCCCTCCAAAGAGGAACCCGTCAGCCAACTCGCAAGCCCGGAGGCCGTCGCATGACCACGCTCCCTGCCAGCACCGAAAAGAAGCTCGGCCTTGTCATTGATCTGGACACTTGCGTGGGCTGTCACGCCTGCGTGGTCTCCTGCAAAGGCTGGAATACCGAAAACTACGGCGCGCCGCTCTCCGATCAGGACCCCTACGGCGCCGATCCCTCGGGAACCTTTCTCAACCGCGTGCACAGCTACGAAGTGCAGCCAACGGAAGGCCCCGCCCAGCTGATCCACTTCCCCAAATCTTGCCTGCATTGTGACGACGCCCCCTGCGTCACCGTCTGCCCCACCGGGGCCAGCTACAAGCGCGTCGAAGACGGTATCGTCTTGGTTAACGAGACCGACTGTATCGGCTGCGGCCTCTGCGCTTGGGCCTGCCCCTACGGTGCGCGCGAGATGGACCAAGCCGCAGGCGTGATGAAGAAATGCACCCTCTGCGTCGACCGCATCTACAATGAAAACCTGCCCGAGGAAGACCGCCAGCCTGCCTGCGTGCGCACATGCCCCGCGGGTGCGCGCCATTTCGGCGATCTGGGCGATCCTGACAGCGATGTCAGCCAGTTGGTGGCTGAGCGTGGCGGGATGGATCTGATGCCCGAGCAAGGCACCAGCCCCGTGAACAAATATCTGCCGCCGCGTCCCAAGGATACTTGGGAAGAGGTCGACATCCTCGCCCCGCTCCTCGAACCCGTCGCGCCCGAGGCTGATGGCCTGCTGGGCTGGCTCGACCGGACCCTCGGCAAAGTCGGAGGCAAATAAGATGCATCCCGCCCCCTCCATCATCGTTTTCACCGTGCTCTCGGGCCTCGGCTTTGGCCTCCTGACCTTCCTCGGCCTTGGCATCCCCACCGTCTTCGGCGGCGTGGCTTTCGGTTATTTTACAGTGGCTTACCTGCTGGCCGTGATCGGTCTTGCCTCCTCTGCCTTCCACCTTGGCAACCCCCAACGCGCGCTCAAAGCCTTCACCCAGTGGCGCAGCTCATGGCTCAGCCGGGAGGCTTGTCTTTCGGTCGCGACCCTTCTCGTGATGGGCATCTATGGGGCCGGCCTCGTGTTCTTCAACACCAAGCTCAGCACTCTTGGTTTGCTTGGCAGCCTCTTGTCGGTCGCCACGGTGTTCGCCACCTCGATGATCTACGGGCAACTCAAGACCGTGCCGCGCTGGAACAGCTGGACCACGCCCGCGCTGTTCGTGACGCTCTCGCTTGCCGGAGGTGCGCTGCTGGCAGGGCAGATCGTTTTCACGCTGGCCTTCCTCGTCCTTGCAGGCTTGCTGCAAATCGTCGCCTGGATACTGGGGGATGGTCGGTTCGAACTAGCAGGCTCCACCCAGCAAACCGCCACCGGCCTCGGCAGTATCGGCACCGTCCGCCACTTCGAATCCCCGCATACCGGCACCAACTACCTGCTGCGCGAAATGGTGCACCAGGTGGGCCGCAAACACGCCCAAACCCTGCGCGCGATTTCTCTGGGGTTGATGGTGATCCTGCCTGTGGTCTTGCTGTGGCTTGGCGTGAACTACGTCACCGTCGGCCTCGCCGCCATCAGCCACATCGCAGGCGCTTTGGCCTCCCGCTGGCTGTTCTTTGCAGAAGCTGAGCATGTCGTGGGGTTGTATTATGGGAAGCGGTGATCGGGGGCGTTAGAGGCCATGCCAGCCCGCCCTGTGGGGCGTTGCACCTCTTGAGATTTCGCGCCCTGCACGCCAGTCTCTCGCTATGATTTACGTGCTGGCATATCCAAGCTTCGCGCCTTCTTGCGCCCAACAGATCGCAGAGTTTCGCGCAAGACATGAGCCGCTTAGAGCCGCGCTTGTCCCGCCTCACATCACTCTCGTTTTTGGCGTAGCCGAGGCGTATTTGCCCGGTATTGCCGACCTGGTTGAGATCGCGACCCAGCACCGCTGCGCACTCTCGGTCTCATTCGACAGCTACGTGATTGAGTTTGATCCCTTTGAAAAGAAGCACAAAATCTTTCTGCTCTGTGGCGCAGGACGGGAGGATCTGACGTCGTTGCACACGCAACTCTATGACGGTCCGCATCGCGCGTGTCTCAGCACCGCCCACCCGTTCCAACCTCATATGACCGTTGCGAGTTACGACAGGCGAGAGGATGCCGAACGAGTCGACGTGAGGCACGCCATTAAGCTTCCGATCCGCGCGCAGATCGAGGCGCTGCGGATCGTCCGTTTCGCGGGTGGCGAACTGACCACGCTCAAGACAGCGCCTTTCCTGACCTAAGCATCGCGCGCCCTATCAACCTTTGCTGGGGTGTCGCGGTGTATGACCCCCCCCCATCTACTCCTCCAGCGGCGGCAATACCGAAACGGTCTCGATAATCTCGCGCGTGGTTGCGTCGGTCGTCAGCTCTGCAAGTAAGGCAGGCTCTAGCGCCACGACACCCATGCGGCGCAGGGGCTCGTCCGCGAGAGTTTCCATATTGGCATCTGTAAAGCCTTCCTCAGTGCCCGCGGCGGGTGTCCCTTCGGAGCTGGAGATGCGGCAGATCACTTCCACGATGCCCCAGCGACCGGCTTGGGGCAGCATCCAATGCATGGTCATCGCGTCATCCCCGCGCGTGAGCACACGCACCTTGGCAAGATCGGTGTCGGCACGGCGGGCAAACCCCGGCACTGTGCGCCGCTGAAGCTGCATGATTTCTTCAAGCGACGCGCCCCCGCGGTCGGTTGTTGCGTAAAAGACGGTCCGCGCCAGGGCGAGGCTTTCAACCGTCTTCGCAGGAATCGTCTCACCCGGCGCAATTGCGGTCCAGCCTTCGGCCTCTAGCGAGGACACGAGCGCGCCAAAATCCCGCTCGTCGGCGAGGCAGGCATCGGGCGCGCCCTGCGCGTAGCTGGGGGTGGCGATGGATGTCAGAGCTAACACAGCGGCAAGGGTAGGTTTCTTCATCGCGTCGTCTCCTCTGTTCTGAACCAGAAATAGGGTGCTCTTGACGCTGTGCAATGGCTTCAAACCCGACCGGGGCGGTGGTTTAGGGGTGTCTTTGGTCACAGTGGCGAGACCTGACCTTGCTTTTGTTCGCGTTTCGTTCATAGTTAATGCATGGATGATTTGCCCCCCTCATTCGCAGCGAAACCCGGCCAGTTGTTGGCGCGGGGCGTGTGTCGGCATCTGCGCAGCCATGATTTCGTGACGGTTGAGGAACTGGTGCCGACCTCTGGCTTGCGGGTGGATGTGATGGCGATTGGGCCCAAGGGGGAGGTCTGGATTATCGAATGCAAATCCTCGCGGGCCGATTTCATGGGGGATCAGAAATGGCAGGGCTATCTGGAGTGGTGCGACCGCTATTTCTGGGCTGTGGACGAGGCCTTCCCGTCCGAGCTTTTGCCGCTGGATACCGGGCTTATCATGGCCGACGGTTATGATGCGGAGATCCTGCGGATGGGTCCAGAGACCAAGCTGGCACCGGCGCGGCGTAAGGTCATGATGCAGAAGTTTGCGCGCACCGCGGCCTTGCGGTTGCAAGGGATGCGGGACCCGGATTTTGTGGCGCCTTATTCGTATTGAGCCGTGGCCTACACGGGCTGCTGCGTGATCCGCGCGGCGAGCAATGCGGCCCAGTCACGATAGATTTGCGGTCCGGGGTGGAACCCATCGGGGGCCATCATGGACGTGTCCATTGGCATGTCGAAGGGAACATGACCGTTCGGAAAAGCGCTTTGCAGGGCGGTGTCGAGCCGCGTTGCGTGAAGGCCCAGAAGCGTGCGCAAGGGGCGCGGCAGCAGCGGGAAATGACCCACGGGCGGCACCGCGCAGAGCAAGACGCGGGGGATGTTCCAGCGAAGGTTCAGCAGCGAAACCAGCGTACGTTGATTTGCGATGAAGCGCTGTGCGGGGACGAGGCGCGTGGTGTCGTTGACGCCATGGATCAGGACTGCGACGTCCGCAGGGATCGGGTCACGCGCACGCAGATGCGCGAGGGTTGAGGCGGTGGTGGCCCCGGTCTTGGCGATGAGCTGCCAGTCGACGGTGTGACTCTGGGCGAGGTGCCGGGTCAGATGCCCGGAGAGGGCTTCGTCTTGATGCGTTACGCCGACCCCGGCGGCAGAGCTGTCGCCGATGATAAGCAGACGCAGGCGGGGGCCGGTGCCAAGACGGCCCATGCGTGGACCGGCGGCCTCTGGCAGGCGGGTGGCGCGGGCGATGACCCATGCGGCCTGCGGGATCAGGATGGGGGAGAGAAGGGCAGCGGCCCAGCGGCTCACCGTTTGACGGCCTCGGCGGCTTTGGCGGCGGCGAGGAGTTCTTCGGCGATGTCGCGCGCTTCATCCGGGTCAAAATCCATGGGGATTTCGATGCCGCCTGTGGCTTCCACATAAAGGCGCACCATGCCTTTGTCGGTCGGGCCGATTTGCAGGTTTGCCTCGATGTCGCGTTCGGTGTCGATGCCCATGGGAGCCTCCGTTGATGCGGGGTCGAGATAGGCGATTGCGGAGGCGGGTGCAAGATGGGTAGCGTGGGGTATGACTGTCGAGATACGCCCCTTTGCCCCTGACGATGCCCCTTGGTTGGTTCGCCAGCATGGGCTGCTTTATGGCCGCGATGAGGGGTTTGATGAGACGTTTGCGCCGCTCGTGGAGGATATACTGGGGGGTTTCGTTGCGAAACATGACCCGGATTGCGAGCGGGGCTGGATCGCGTGGGATGGGGAAACGCGATTGGGCAGCATCTTTTGCGTCCGGCTGGATGCTGAGACGGCCAAACTGCGGTTGTTCCTGCTGGTGCCGGAGGCGCGCGGGCTAGGGCTGGGGCGGCGGTTGCTGGAGACATGCATGGGGTTCGCGCGGGAGGCCGGATACAGGCGCATGCAGCTTTGGACCCATGCGGAGCATGAGGCGGCCTGCGCGCTTTATGCGCGTCACGGGTTTACGCGGGTGAGCCGTGTTCCAGTGCACAGTTTCGGGCGGGATTTGACTGAGGAGCAGTGGGAGATTTCGCTGTAAGCGACCCGGTGGTTTCGCATGCGAAACCGGGGTTTTGAGGGGGCTGGTCTTGTTTTACTTGGCAAGAGTTTTTTGAAAGTGAACATAATACGTTCGGGCGGTAAAGTTATGAAATATTAAGGTTTTATCGCGTCTGGGGCGGGTTGGGACATCAGGAATGCGCGCATATCCTACACATGTCGTGACGCAGCGAAGGTCTGTTTCGAGCCCAAAGCTCCAACTTTCTGTGATGCGGCGAATGTCAGCTTCAGTGCCGACGCGAAAAAGTTGAGCCGTCAACATAAATTCGCCCAAGTTCAAGCTTAGCCCGCGTCAAAGACCGCGCGAAAGCGGCGGGGTGAGGCAATGCAAAACGTGATCAATACGGCTCAAAGTATTCCGCAGAAGCATGGAACCGCCCTTGGGTGTCTTCCGCCTTCGTTTGGTAAAGTCGATGTTCAACGTCACTCACCATCTGCCAATGACAATCATCCATTTCAGTTGATGGCCCTCGCGGACGTGCAGGTTCAGTTCGGGGTTATGGAGCGCGAACACCTTCGGTCGGCAACTGATCTGGTCGAAGGTGACGGGTGGTCGTTTCGAGCCAGCGGAAACATGGCGTCTGCCGATACGCTGGATGAAGGGTGCTGCAACTCAGTAAAGATCGCGTCGGATATCGACGTTGGATCGGCCTACTTTGTAATTGGAACATCGATCAACCTCACGCTTATGTCCCGCCAGGGTACATTGTTGATCTGCCGCTATATCACGAACCGCGACAGCGACGCGCAAAGCTATCTGCTTCTGCCGTCAGGTTTTGATGAAAATCAAACCTATGAGTTGATCGCCAAATCCGGATGCAGTTGCTAACCAGGCGCCCTAAAACTGGCCTAAATACCCAAGAGGCTCCCAGTTTTTCAAAAATTGAGACTGGTGCTGTCATAAATCCTACATATTTCATGCGGGCGCCACTTCGCTGCCCTTTTTGATCCCCACATGCGCTTTGAACAACAGCCACTGATCCGAGTGGCTAGAGACAATTGGGGTAACGGGTAATGGCGACGATCAACGGTGACGGAACCGACAACACATTGAATGGCACAGCAGATGCCGATGACATCACCGGCGGTGCGGGCAATGACACGATCAACGCCGGTGGCGGTGACGATGTCGTAGACGGTGGTTCCCCGACGCTCACCAATACCGATCTGTTCCTCGACTGGACGGCCCAAGGCGGAAACAACACCGACCTGTCCGGGGGCTTCACGCAGGATACTGGCGGCGTCAATGTAGCCGTCAGCTTCGTCGATGGCGGGCCCGGTACGACCGCGACAGTCGAAACCGGCACGCAATATACGGAAGCGGGTGAACCCTTTGCGACCAATTCCGGCCTCGACCTGCGCTCGAATGGCACCGGCACGGCTTGGACAACTGATCTAAACTTCTCCGCTGTGGGCGGCTCCGGCCTTGCTGACGAAGTGGAGAATGTCTCCTTCCGCCTCCAGGATATCGACCAAGGCGGCTGGCAGGACGTCGTGACTGTCAACGCCTTTGATGCCGATGGTAATCCGGTCTCGGTCACGTTGACCCCTGCGGGCGATGACACGGTCAGTGGAAACACCGTCACCGCCGGACCCTCTTCAACGGGGACAACCGATCCTCAGGGGTCTGTTCTGGTGTCTGTCGCCGGTCCCGTTGCACGGATCGAGATCATCTATGAGAATGCCGGAGCGGGCGGGCAATTGCTCTATGTCAGCGATGTCCATTTTGAAGCGGTACCAACCGACGATGACACAATCTTTGGTGAGGACGGCAATGACACCTTGTCCGGTGGCTTTGGCAACGACGTCATTGACGGCGGCGCGGACAATGACACTATCGATGGCGGGTCAGGCAACGACACACTGATCGGTGGTGATGGTAGTGACTCAATCACCGGCGGGACGGGAAACGACGACCTGTCCGGTGGCGCTGGTGCCGACACGCTTGATGGTGGTGAAGGCAATGACATCATCGATGGTGGTGACGGCGCTGATATCCTGACCGGCGGCACCGGTGACGACAACATCACAGGCGGAAGCGGTTCCGATACCCTGACCGGTGGTACAGGCGCGGACACGCTCGATGGCGGCGCAGATAACGACACGTTTTTTGCAAATGGCGGCGATGTCGTCATCGGTGGCGAAACCGGCACGGACACCAATGATGAGTTGATTGTCGATGACGTCGATTTTGTCACTTTTGATCCCACCGACAGCGAAAACGGCACCGTCACTTTCAATGACGGATCGACGGCGACGTTCACCGGCATTGAGACGCTCACTGTGAATGGTGGACCGGATGGAATTGTCTCTGGTACGGATAGCTCGGACATTATCGACAGTTCCTATGTCGATCAGAACCTGGAGCAAGTTGACAATAACGACGGAACTCTCGGCACCACGGGTGACGAAGACAACATTCAGGCGGGCACAGGCGACGACACAGTTTATGCCGGTCAGGGCGATGATGTCGTCTCCGGTGGCCCCGCGACGCTCACTTCGGCCTCTGAGAATCTAAGCTGGGTCGCACAGGGAAGCGGCGCTGACGTGTCGGGGGGCTTCACGCAGGATACCGGGATCGCCAATATCACCGTCTCGATCACCGATGATGGTGGCCTGACTGGCGCGGATATCGACACCTCAACGCAATTCGTTGATGCAGGCGCTGGGGAGCCATTTGCCACGAACTCAGCTCTGGCTTTAGGCGGGGATGGTGCCCCTGACGTGGCCACCGTCAACTTCTCTTCAGACGTCGCTCTGGATACCGTCAGCTTCCGGATCAACGATATCGACAGCCAAGGCTGGCAGGACGTTCTCACGGTCAATGCATTTGATGCTGATGGCAATCCGGTCCCTGTCGCGCTCACGGCGTCTGGCAATGACACGGTCAGCGGTCAAACTGTCTCGGGTGGCGCGGGCAACGACAATCAGGCAGATGCTAACGGATCTGTTCTTGTGGAAGTCGCTGGGCCAATCGCGAGCTTCGAGGTCGTTTATGAGAATGGCTCGACGGATGGTCAGCTTGCTTACATCACAGATGTACACTTTACGGCATCCGAGACCGATGACGATCTGATCCACGGCGATCAGGGCGATGATATCCTCGATGGGGCCGCTGGAGACGATACGATCTTCGGCGACCAGCTGGCAATTAACCCTGCCGATTTTGCGTCCGGAGCAACGGGCACGGCCACCTCTGTCACCTTTGACAACCAATCACCCTATGCCGTCGAACTAGCGCGGATTGATGATACTGGCACCGTCGTTCCTGTCATCACGATCCCGGCTGGCGCAAGTTTCGCCCCTGCCTCCACGACTGAGACAAACTGGGTTCTTCTTGACCCGGAAACCGGCGATATCCTTGAGCTTTATGAAGCGCCCGCAGATGGGTCCACGCTGGTCTTTGACAGCGCTGGTGCCGACACACTGACGGGTGGTCTGGGCGACGACACGCTGTCCGGCGACTGGGGCAATGACAGCATTGACGGTGGCGAAGGTGACGATGTTGCGAGCGGCGGGTCTGGCGATGATACGATCACCGGTGGGTCCGGTAATGATACGTTGGATGGTGGGTCGGGTAGCGACTCCCTGTCTGGCGGCACCGGATCAGACGACCTGTCAGGCGGAGAGGGTGATGACACCCTAACCGGCGGAGACGGCCCAGATACGCTTGATGGCGGCGCGGGCGAGGATACGATCATCGCCAATGACGACGCGACTGGCGGCGCAGCAGGCGCGAGCGATCCAAACTTTGGAGACACGATCACTGGCGGTACTGGTGACGATACGATCTTCGCAAACGGGTCTGACACCGTTGATGGTGGTGAAGACGCAGGCGATGGAGACACAGATACGCTCCTTGTCAGCGATGTTGCCTCGATCCAGTATCAGGATGAGTTTGGAACTGACGTTGCCTTTGAGACCGAACAGGGTGTCGTTACATTCAATGACGGCTCAACGCTGAACTTCAGCAACATCGAAAATGTCATTAATCAGAACCTTGATGGCTATGTCGAAGGCACGACCGGCGACGATCTGATCGACGCAAGTTACACCGCTGATCCGGATGGTGATTTTGTCGATAGCAACGATGAAATCCTGCCCGGCGAAGGGCCTCAAGATGACATCATTCTTGCTGGTGACGGCAACGATACGGTTCTGGGTGGTGCAGGCGACGATGAAATTTACGGCGATACGGCTGTGTTGCCTTCCTCTCCCGACGGCACCGGGGGATCAGGCGAAGACCCGTGGGTTTATGAATACTATGATCTCGACCCGACCGGAAACCCGACCAACCTTGCAGATGCAGGCTTCACAGACAATGGAGGCCGTGACAACACAGCAACCCCGACGACCACGGGCGTTGCCAGTTCAATCACGCCCACCGACTATGACACGGCAGACGACTTTGCGCTGAAGTTCAGCAGTGAACTAACGGTCACAACCGGTGGCACCTACACATTCTCTACCTCGTCAGATGATGGCTCGAAAGTCTTCATCAATGGCGTCGAAGTTGTCGATAATGATGGGTTGCACGGCACGGCCACAGCCTCCGGCACGATCACGCTGCCACCCGGCGATCACCTCATTGAAATCATCTACTTTGAGAACAATGGCGGCAACACACTCAGTGGCACGATCTCAGGCCCAGACACTGGCGGCAGTGCTGTCGATCTGGCCAGCTATCCGCCACTCACGCAACCTGGCCTGAATGATGGCGCAGGAAACGATAATCTCGACGGCGAGTCCGGCGATGACATTATCTTTGGTGAAGGTGGCGATGACACCATCCAGGGCGGGTCGGGCGCAGACACTATCGACGGCGGCGACGGCAATGATACGATCTTTGGCGATGCCGCCGATGGCTCCGCTGATCCGGTCATTGAGAGCACCGAAGATTTTGAAGGCGGCGCAACGGGCTGGACTGACAACACCACAACCGATGGCGGTGCTGGCTTCACCGAGTTCCTTGGCCGTTTGGGCGACAGCGGGGGAGCGGAGGATGTCTCAAAGACATTCTCGGTTGATCCAACCGCTGACTACGCGATCTTTGAGTTCGACTTCTACGAGTTGGACAGCTGGGACGGTGGCGGCGATACCTTCTCGATCTTTATCGATGGTGAAGAAGTATTCGTCGACAGTTTTGATGATGCGAATGCAGACTCGTACTCAACCACGGCAATCCTTGCTGACGGGCGCGAGGTTACGATTGAGATTGGAGCTGGCACGCCTGCGAACCTTGGTTTCGCGGCCAACGACGATGAAATCCACCCGGTTCGGGTTACCGTTCAAGACCCAGGCGCATCGGTCACACTTGGCTTTGGAGCCAACCTGTCGGCTAACATCAACAACGAAAGCTATGGCATCGACAATCTTGTCGTTAGCACAGCCCAGGACCCCAGCAACGACGATGTCATCACCGGCGGTGCGGGCGAGGACGTCATCGACGGTGGCACAGGTGCCGATACGATTGATGGTGGAGATGACGCCGACACAATCTTTATCGGCGCGGGCGACGTTGTCGATGGCGGTGAAGGCGGCGACGATAACGACACGCTGATCCTGAACGACTTCGGCGCAACAGTTGTGTTCGACGGTGGCAATCCGGAAAACGGTACTGTCACATTCTCCGATGGCTCCACGGCGACGTTCACCAATATCGAGAACATCGTGCCCTGTTTCACACCGGGTAGCATGGTGGCGATACCAGGCGGCACGGTGGCTGTCGAAGACTTGCAGGTCGGGGATTTAGTGGAAACACGGGATCATGGACCGCAAGCAGTGCGTTGGATTGGCAAAAAGTTCGTCTGCGCGGGTGCGCTGGAACAGTCCCCGTACCTTAAGCCAATCCTGATCCGTAAGGACAGTATTGCGCCGTCAGTGCCGGATCGCGATATGCGTGTCTCCCCGCAGCACAGGATGCTGATCGAAAACAGCGCCACGCAACTCTGGCTTGGGGAGGAAGAGGTTCTGGTCAAAGCCAAGCACATGACCCACAAACCGGGTTTGGATCAGGTAGAAGCCGAAGACGGCGTCACCTACATCCATGTCATGTTCGATCAGCACGAAATCCTACTTGTGGACAACGCTTGGACCGAGAGCTTCCAGCCGGGAGATATGATTGATACCGATGATGCAGAGGGTGTGTTCGATGAATTGCTCGAATTGTTCCCTGAACTGGCGACTGTAACTGGCCGCGCGCCCTACACTGCTGCCAGACTATCCGTGAAATCGCATGAAGCGCGGTTGGTCTTCTAACCAAGCAGCTAAATTTTATCAAAGGGTCGCAAATATGTTTAGATGCTCAAGGCAGAAGATGTCGCGATCAGACTAAACGGACATTTGCGCAACCGCAGCGAAGGGGCGCACTGTCCCGCATAGCGACGCCTCTGCCGTGTTTGCAATCAGGCACGCAGTTGCCCGACGCAAAACCGCCCGCCGGGTGAGGGCGGGCGGTTTGTTTTCTCAAAAGGTGGCGGTCCGATCAGCCTTTGCCTTTCCAAGGCACCAGCAGCCGTTCGGCCCAGCGCATCAGCATGTCGATGCCGAAGCCGATGACGCCGATCAGGATGATGCCCATGATGACGATATCGGTGTTCTGGAACTTGGACGCCGTCATAATCATCATGCCAGCGCCTTGTTCGGCGGCGACCAGTTCGGCGGCCACAACGGTGCCCCAGCAGACGCCCATCGCAACCCGTGCGCCGGTGAAAATCTCCGGCAGGGAATTGGGGATGATGACGTGGCGCATGATCTGCGCCTTGCTGGCGCCCAGCGAATAAGCCGCGTGAACCTTAGAGATTTTCACGCCGGAGACACCGGAGCGCGCGGCGATGGCCATGATCCAGAGGGCGGCGAGGAACAGAAGAATGATCTTGCCGGTTTCTCCGATGCCCGCCCAGATGATGACCAGCGGGATCAGGGCCAAGGGTGGCACGGGGCGCATGAATTCGACGATGGGGTCGAACCAGCCGCGGAACCAGTTGCTAAGGCCCATCGCGTAGCCCAGTGGGATGCCGACCAGCGCGCCCAGTAGGAAGCCCACGACGACGCGAAAGAGCGAGTAGCCGAGATGCTCGACCAGGGTGAAGTTGCGGAAGCCCTCGGAGGCGATGGAGAGCGTGCGCGTCCAGACCTCTTCGGGGGCGGGCAGGTAGAGCGGTTCCATCTGCCAGCCTCGGGTCGGCTCGAAGTTGGGTGTGCCTTTGTCGGTCAGCGTAATAGAGCCGCCATCGACATAGACGGTTTCACCGGGCGCGATGGCCTCGCCGTTGATGGCGATCACCTGAGCGCCGTCGCCTTTGGTGATGTCGTCATTGCGGTCGACGTTGATGAGGCCGGTGCGCCATTGGGCGACGGTGGTGGCGTCGTTCTTGGCGAAACCGTCGCCGGGGTCGACCTCGGGCGCGTCGGTGTCGACCTCGCGCGGGTGGACGATGACGGTGACGTCGGCGTCGTCCGTGTCGCCGTTTGCTTCGGCGGTGTAGGTGAAGCTGGCGGTGCCCTCGAACGGGCCGGGAGCATGCAGGAAGCCGGGCAGGAGCGACGAGCCGGTGAAGATGCCCCAGAGCAGGAAGATCGTCAGGATCGAGATGATGCCTGCGGCGCGATTGGGGCGCACGGCGCTTTCATCGCCGAAGGTCACCGTTTTGAGCGACGTGTAGTCTTGGGGGACGGCCTTTTGCACGACTTTGGTGACGATGAAGAAGGCGGCGATGAAGATGCCGACATAGATGAGCAGAGGGATCATGCTGCGTCCTCCGTGCGGCCCATGATTTCCTCTTCCATGTCCCAGATCATCGAAAGGATCTCTTCGCGTTTGGGACCGAAATCAGGGTGTTTCTTGACCTCGCGCAGGTCTGCGCCGACGCCAAGTTCGGCAAAGGGCAGGCGGTATTCGGTATGGATGCGGCCGGGACGGGGGGCCATGACGATGAGGCGTTCGCCCAAAAGTAGGGCTTCCTCGACCGAGTGGGTGATGAGGATGATCGTCTTGCCGGTCTCTTTCCAGAGCTTGAGCACAAGGCTTTGCATCTTCTCGCGGGTCAGCGCGTCAAGCGCGCCCAGCGGTTCGTCCATCAGGATCACGTCGGGATCATTGGCAAGGCAGCGGGCAAGGGCGACGCGTTGCTGCATACCGCCGGACAGCTCGTAGATGGCTTTTTCCTTGAAGTCCTGCAGGCCAACCACGTCGAGCAGGTGATCTACGATCTCGGCCTTCTCGCCTTTGGGCATGCCTTTCATCGACGGGCCGAAGGCGACGTTCTCGCGCACGCTCATCCATTCGAAAAGCGCGCCTTGCTGAAAGACCATGCCGCGTTCGGCGTCGGGTCCGTGGACCTCGTGGCCGTTCATGACCAGCTTGCCTTCGGTGGGGGCCAGAAAGCCTGCCACGATGTTCAGCAATGTTGTCTTGCCGCAACCCGAAGGGCCGAGGACGCTGAGCAGCTCGCCTTCTTTGAGGTCAAGCGAGACGTCTTGCAGCGCCTGCACTGCGCCGCCATTGGGCAGCTCGAAGCGCATGGAGAGATTTTGAATGGATAGTCCGGTCATCGTGTGCCCACCTATTGTCCGCCTGTGACGGCGTGTCTGTCAGGGGTGACCCTGCAGCGCGTTGGGTTGGTTGGTTTTGGTGACGCGCGGAGGCGTCAGAAAAAAGGCCCGAAGCGGGGGCTTCGGGCCTTTTCAGGTT
Organism: uncultured Paracoccaceae bacterium; assembly: GCA_937883775.1. Classification (GTDB taxonomy): domain Bacteria; phylum Pseudomonadota; class Alphaproteobacteria; order Rhodobacterales; family Rhodobacteraceae; genus JAHTBL01. The sequence goes on along the minus strand of CAKZXZ010000204.1, from coordinate 12,116 downwards.
TGGCTTACATGCCTTGGGCTGCCGAGAGCGGGCCGGTGTTGACCGCATCCTCGTAGCTGTCGAGCGCGCTGTCGATGGAGCCTGCTTCCACGAAGACGTCTGCGACGCCTTTCATGAAGGTCGCGGCGTTGCCACCGAGCCAGGATTCGGACAGCTGATCGTCGACGCCAGGGAACTTCATCGTCGAGATGGAGGCTTTTGCGTCTTCCAGATCCATACCGGCTTCTGTTGCAATGGTCTGCATCATCTCGTCGGTGACGCCTGCATTGTAGGCGGCGTTCGAGTCTGCGGTGACAGCGAGGAACTTGGCCATCACGTCGCCGTTTTCAGCGATGAAAGAGGCCGGTGCGGAGGTCACGTCGAAGACGAGGATGCCGAGCTCTTCTTTTTCTTCACCGGTCAGCAGGACGTTGCCGTATTCTTTCATCCGGCCCAGACCACCGCCGTAGCCGCATGCGAAATCAACGGCACCCTGGCTGAGGGCAGCCGCGCCTTCAGGCGGCGCCATGTCGACGACCTGCAGGCTGTCGAGGGGCACACCGAAGTGATCCATCTGGCGCAGGAAGCCATAGTGGGCAGCAGTGCCGAGCGGCACGGCGACTTTCTTGCCAGCCAGTTCGCCTGCGCTGTCCTTGTCGATCTCAAGGCCGGCGGAGACGACGCAGTTGTCGTTGTCAGAGTAGCTGACAGCCACGTCCACGACTTGAATGTCCTGACCACCGGAAGATGCGACCACGAAAGGCGGCACACCTTGGCTGACCGAGATCTGCACATCGCCGGAGGCCATGGCGGCCGACATAGCGGTGCCGGTCTCGAAGGAGACCCAGTTGACCTTCATGCCGAGCGCTTCGTCATAGGCGCCGGAGGCTTTTGCAGCCAGGAATGGCATCGGCCATTCGAGGAAGTAGCCGACCGTGATTTCACCGTGACCTGCTGCAAACGCGGATGTCGAGGACATCGCCATCACTGCGCCAGCCACAAAGCCCGCTGTTGTTTTCTTCATCATAAGGGTTCTCCCGTTGGTTACTTCTTATTCTCAGGCAAGTTCCGTATTTCGAAACTTTATTTTTGTTACCTAAGACTAATTTTGGAATCATTCTTGCGTCAATTCAATTCTTTCAAGCGCTCAAAGGCAAACGCATTCTGCCGTAACTGCCTGATTGAAGTGCAAACGGCGCCTTACTGACCTGCTTTGCATGCAGAGTGTGAAGAGTTTGCATGTTCGTGGCCCGCAATTGTGCATGGGGGCCGCAGGTGGGGAATCATTCGCTCGAAGGTGTGCGAAACTGTCTGGTTCCGAATTCTGAAAATTTTGGTTTTGGATTACAAAACAATGGGTGATGCGATCTTGCGCAACACGCTTGCTTTTTGTCAGTGCCCATGTGCCTTCCATTGGCATAGCACGGCCCCGGAATGCTGCGTTTTGCGTGGCTGGATGAAGGGGATGCCTGATCCGTGACAGGGCGTTGTGCGCGTTATCCGTCGCGTCCGGGTTCGTTCGGATCGTTTGAAAAGAGCGCGATCTTGTTGCCCTGTGGGTCACGTAGATAACCGACATAAAAGTGAGGGCCGTAAGCGGCGCGAAAGCCGGGTGCGCCTTCGTCGGACCCGCCTGCGGCAAGAGCAGCGGCATGCAGCGTGCGGACCTGCTTTTGGCTGCGCGCGTCGAAGGCGATCATAGTGCCGTTTCCTGCCGATGCCGGCTGCCCGTCGAAGGTTGGCTTTACATAGAAATCCGGCAGAACTGGCGTTTGCCCCGGCTGCACGGGCAGCACATAGCTTAAGCCCTCGGGCCCTTCGGTCATGTCAAAATTGAGGGCGGGCAGGAACGCATCGTAGAAACGTCGTGCGCGGGCGATGTCGTCAACGCCGACGGTGACATAACCAATCATGCTGGGGCCTCTCGTTTCAGCCGCACCCTTGTGCGGGATGTGGTAAGACTAGCCTTAACAGGCGGCGGTTTTGAAGACCGCGCGCATTGCAGCCTCGATCAATCCGCTTGAAGCGTTCCGCTTTGCGGCGGGCTCCCCCCGATCAGGGCGCTGACGTTGCTTGCGGCTTCTTTCAGCGTGTCGGCCCATGGCAAAATTTCAGGCAGGCTGTGACGGGCGTGGACTGTCCAGATGTTCAACACGGCAATCGGCTCGCTGAGGTAGTTGAACACCGGGGCTGAGAGACCGACAAGGTGTTCAAGCTCTTCGCGGTCATTCCACGCGAAACCTGCGGCGCGGACTTCGTTCAAGGCGTGCTTGAAGGTGGGCAGATTGGTGATCGTCCGCTCGGTGAAGCGTTCGAACGTGTAGCCTGCGAGCTTTGCATCAATCACCTTATCGGGCAGAAACGCCATCAGCGCCTTGCCTGAGGCTGAGCAATGCACAGGTTCGCGCATGCCGGGGCGCTGGATCGTGCCAAGGGCATAATTCGATTCCAGAATGCGCAGATAGACGACCTCAAGCCCGCTGGGGATGCCGATTGTCACGCTGCCATCCAGCTTGGCATGTACGCGCGTCATCTCGTCCAGCGCGATCGCCTGAATGTCGTAGCCGCTATAGGCATGCCGGACGAGGTCAAAGACCTTGCCGCCGATCAGGTAGATTTTGCGCTCTTTGTCGAACTGGACCAGATTTTCCTGCGTGCAGATCGCAAGAATGCGGTGGATGGTGCTTTTGTTCATGCCGCTTTTGGCGACGATTTCCGAGAATGTCAGCGGTCGACGTGTCTCGCTGATGATTGTGAGCACCTTCAGCAATTTTGCGACAATGGAGCTTTGCATCCTGTTAGGGGTAATGGGTTTGAGGCTGTGCAACAAGCGTGCTGTGGTCTGTGCATTTCGTGCATTTTCGCCGTTGCAAGCCGCACAGAAACATTGCTATACGCCGCGCAGTTTCGCTATATGTGAAGCAAGGATAGCGTGCCGCCTTAGCTCAGTTGGTTAGAGCACTGGTTTGTGGAACCAGGGGTCCCCCGTTCGAGCCGGGGAGGCGGTACCATTCTTTCCCTCTCAATCGATTTGAATGGTTTGGCGCAAGGTGCCGTTGCGTTCGTAGATGACGATGCGGTTGTCATCGGTGATGATCGCGATCCAGTCATCGGTTTGCGTGAAGGCCGTGGCAGTGGTGCCGTCAGGTAGGGTGAGCTGATCGGGCAGCGCCAGAGGGGCGGGTTGCTGTAAGCGCATGACAAGCAAGACGATGATCGCTAGAACGCCCAAAATCATCGTCGCGGTCAGCACCGTCACGAGGATGCGCAGAAACCTGAGATTTGCCGGTTCTTTCTCCGGCAGCGGAGCCTGATCCATGACGCGCCAATCCGTTACGTTCCGGATCGCAGCCGATCCGCCCAAGCGGCTTGATAAAGCCCTTTCGCGCGATGTGCCAGAGGAGGCGGCTTTGAGCCGCTCGCGCATCGCGGCGTTGTTGGAGAAAGGTGCTGTGACGGTGGACGGGGTTGTGGTGAGCGACCCGCGCGCCAAGGTCGGCGAGGGGGCCGAGGTGGTGATCGAGGTGCCGGTGGCCGAAGAGAGCCATATCGGGCCGGAGGATATCCCGCTGGACGTGGTCTTTGAGGATGCGGACCTGATCGTCATCAACAAGCCTGCGGGCATGGTCGTGCATCCGGCCCCCGGCACGCCCTCGGGGACGCTGGTCAATGCGCTGCTGCATCATTGCGGTGAGGATCTGTCGGGCGTGGGTGGGATGAAACGGCCCGGTATCGTGCACCGGATTGATAAGGAAACCAGCGGGTTGCTGGTAGTGGCCAAGTCGGACGCGGCGCATCATAGGCTGGCGGCGCAATTCGAGAAACATACGGTGGAGCGCTATTATCGCGCGGTATGTTACGGCGTGCCGGATGCCAATGACCCGCGGGTGCGGGGCGTCAAAGGCGTGTCGTTTGAGCCGGGCAATATCATGCGGATCACGACGCAACTGGCGCGGCATCGCACGGATCGGCAAAAGCAAGCGGTTCTGTTTCAGGGTGGGCGGCATGCCGTGACACGGGTGCGGATTGTCGAGCGGTTCGGGCAGCCTGAGGTGGCGGCCTTGGTCGAATGCTGGTTGGAGACCGGGCGCACCCATCAAATCCGGGTGCATCTGGCCCATGCGGGGCACGGGTTGATCGGGGATCCGACCTATGGCGGGCGGCGCAAGTTGAACGCAAAAGCCCTGTCAGAGGCGGGGATTGCCGCAGCGGCGGGGTTTGAGCGGCAAGCGCTGCATGCGGCTATTTTGGGGTTCAAACATCCTGTAAGCGGCGAGAACGTGCGCTTTGAGGCCCCGTTGCCTGATGACATGGCCGCGCTGATATCAAAGCTGTCTCTCTGAAATATAGGGTCATATGTGCGTGAGCGCACGTGTGCGTGACTTCACAAGGGCCGCACGCAGACACATATTCTTTTCAAGTTCTCGGGGCTGCGACCCTTGTAAACCATGGTATGCAGTCCCATATCGTATGTTAACGATATAAACATCGCACCGAAAGGGGGGCATTATGGCCAATTACACACAACTTCCCGCACCGTCGCCGGAGCAGGGCCTGAGCCGTTATCTGGGTGAAATCCGCAAGTTCCCAATGCTGGAGCCGGAAGAAGAATACATGCTGGCCAAGCGTTGGGTGGAAGATCAGGATACGGACTCGGCGCATAAAATGGTGACCTCGCATCTGCGATTAGCCGCCAAGATTGCCATGGGCTATCGCGGCTATGGTCTGCCGCAGGCCGAGGTGATCTCGGAGGCGAATGTGGGCCTGATGCAGGCGGTCAAGCGGTTTGACCCGGAGAAAGGCTTCCGTCTGGCGACCTATGCCATGTGGTGGATCCGCGCCTCGATTCAGGAATATATCCTGCGGTCGTGGAGCTTGGTGAAGCTGGGCACGACCAGCGCGCAGAAAAAGCTGTTCTTCAACCTGCGTAAGGCAAAAGCCCGGATCGGCGCGTTTGAGGATGGCGATTTGCGCCCTGAAAACGTCAAGCGGATTGCGACCGATCTGGGCGTGACCGAGCAGGAGGTCATCTCGATGAACGGGCGCCTGTCGGGCGGCGATGCATCGCTGAATGCGGTGATCGGATCCGATGGCGAGGGCGCAACCCAGTGGCAGGATTGGCTTGAGGATGAAGATGCCGATCAGGCTGGCGATTATGCCGAGCGCGACGAGATGGACGCGCGGCGGGAATTGCTGGCGGACGCCATGGACGTGCTGAACGAGCGCGAAAAGGACATCCTGACGCAACGGCGCCTGTCCGAAAAAGCGGTCACGCTTGAGGATCTGTCGGGCCAGTATGACGTGAGCCGCGAGCGGATCCGCCAGATCGAGGTGCGCGCTTTTGAAAAGCTGCAAAAGCGGATGCGCGATCTGGCCGCCGAAAAAGGCCTGATGTCCAACGTCTGACGGTTTCTCACGCGATGAAACGGTGATAGCCTCCCTCGCCAAGCGGGGGAGGTTTTTTCGTGGGTCAAACAGGGGAACAGCGAGAGGCGATGGCGTTGACGACACCAGCTGTGCGACGCCGCGCCCCGACCAAGATTTTCCTGACGCTGCCGCGTAAGGTACTGCAGGAAAAGCCCGGAATCGGGCTGGGCAAGTTCTATTCGCGTCTTGATCTTGAGTTGCGCATGTTGGGCGCGGATGTGACCATGCTGCCTTTGTCGCGGCAGCCGCACAAGCGCAAGGGCAACCGGACCAAACTGATTTTCCTGCATAATGGCGCTGCCGAAGAGCCGAATGTGCTGAACACGGCGCTGGCCTATGCGGACCCGTATTGGCATGTGGATCCCAAAGGGGTCCTGGGCCTGAGCAGCGCCGGGGATGTGCCGTTCGTACATGCAGACGTCGACAAGGCGCAGGCCGCGGGGTTCTTTCGCGCCTTGCGCCGTGATTTTGTGAAAACGCGCAGCTCTCGCTATTATCAGGCGCGCGAAAAACTGCCTGTGCCCGAAGGCGCGATCGCGGTCTTCATGCAAGGCGATACAGGACTGACGCGGCGCACCATGCGCCCGGGGTCTGAGCGCATGATCCGTGCCGTGGCCGAAGGTGCAGGGGGGCGGCCGATCGTGGTGAAGCATCATCCGCTCAACACAAATCCCCGCGATGTCGAAGAGGTGGCCGCTCTGCGCGCCGAGGGTGTCAACATCTGCGAGGTGGCCGCCAATGTGCACGACATTCTAGAGCAGTGCGTGGCGACTGTATCGGTCAGCTCTGCCTGCGGATTCGAAGGATTTTTGCACCGCAAACCCGCGATTTTCTTCGGGAAAAGTGATCTGATCGGCTTTGCGCAAAGCGCCCATGACGGGCCCAGTTTTGCGGCCGCGTTGGAAGAGGCGCTGACAGGGAGCCGATCTTACATGCGTTTTGTGTATTGGTATCTGACAACCCATTGTGTGTCGCTTCACAGCGAGACGTTTATCCAAGAGATCTTGCAACGCGCGGCCGCCATCGGTTTTGACGCCGACCGGTTGGGGTTGGACAAGAAAGCTGTTGCGGCCCTGTCCGACCCCAAGGCGGTTTAGTCTTCCATCGCTTCCAGTTCGTCAATCATGCCCGAGATCATCGACAGACCCTTGTCCCAGAATTTCGGGTCAGAGGCGTCAAGGCCGAAGGGGGCGAGCAGTTCCTTGTGGTGTTTGGAGCCGCCTGCCTTGAGCATATCGAAATACTTCGTCTGGAAGTCGCCTTCGCCTTCCTCGTAGACCGCATAGAGCGCGTTCACGAGGCCATCGCCGAACGCGTAGGCGTAGACGTAGAAGGGCGAGTGGACGAAGTGCGGGATGTAGGCCCAGAAGGTCTCATACCCGTCCATATACTCGAAGGCTGGGCCGAGGCTTTCGGCCTGCACGGACATCCACAGCGCGTTGATATCGTCAGAGGTGAGTTCGCCGTTTGCGCGGGCGTCGTGCAGTTTGCATTCGAAGTCGTAGAAGGCGATCTGGCGGACGACGGTGTTAATCATATCCTCGACCTTGCCGGCCAGAAGGGTCTTGCGCTCTTCCTTGGTTTTGGCGGCTTCCAGCAGCTTGCGGAAGGTCAGCATCTCGCCAAAGACGGAGGCCGTTTCGGCCAGCGTGAGGGGCGTGGAGGACAGCAGTTCTCCTTGGCCAGCGGCGAGAACTTGGTGGACGCCGTGGCCCAATTCATGGGCCAGTGTCATCACATCGCGTGGTTTGCCGAGGTAGTTGAGCATCACGTAAGGATGCACGTCGCTGACTGTTGGGTGGGCGAAAGCGCCGGGGGCCTTGCCGGGTTTGACGGCGGCGTCGATCCAGCCTTTGGTGAAGAAAGGTTCTGCGATATCAGCCATTTCCGGGGCGAAGCTGCTGTAAGCGTCCATCACCATTTTCTTGGCGGTCGGCCAATCGACGGTCTTTGCATCCTCAATGGGCAGCGGTGCGTTGCGGTCCCAGACCTGCATTTTATCAAGGCCGAGCCATTTGCGTTTCAGCTCATAATAACGATGGCTGAGCTTGGGATAGGCGGCGACCACGGCGTTGCGGAGCGCCTCGACCACTTCGGGCTCAACATGGTTGCTGAGGTGGCGACCGGTTTGCGGGGTGGGCATGCCACGCCAGCGATCCTCGATCTCTTTCTCCTTGGCGAGCGTGTTGTGCACGCGGGAGAAGATGGCGATGTTGTCTTTGAACACACGGGCCAGTTCGCGGGCCGCGGCCTCGCGCTTGGAACGGTCATGTTCGGTCAGGTGGTTGAGCGTGCCTTCGATGTTCAGCTCTTCGCCGTCGAGCGTGAAGGTGAGGCCTGCGATTGTCTCATCAAAGAGGCGGTTCCACGCGGCGGCCACCACGGGGGACTGGTCGTGGAGGAACTTTTCCAGCTCGTCTGAAAGCTGGTAGGGTTTCATCGCGCGCAGGCGGTCGAAGACGGGCTTGTAGCGCGCAAGATCGGCGTTGGCGTCCAGCAGGCTGGCCAGATGATCGTCATCAATCCGGTTGAACTCCAGCGTGTAAAACACCAGCGGGGTTGTGAAATTCGTGATCTGCTCTTGGCAGTCGGACATGAATTTCGCGCGCTCGCCATCGGTGGTCTGCTGGTAATAGCGCAGGCCCGCGAACGACATGATACGGCCCGCGATCATATCGATCTTCTCGTAACGCAGCACACAGTCGAGCATCTCGGAAGCGCTGAGACCTGACAGCTTGCCTTCGTAGTCTTTCGCGAAATCGGCGCAGGCTTTTTCCAGCCAATCCATATCGCGTTTCAGCTCTTTCGCGTCGGGGGATGCGTAAAGATCGGTGAGGTCCCATTCGGGTAGATCGCCGAACTCCGCGCTTCCGGATTGGGCGGCGTCATGGGCGATTTGGGGCGTGAACTGCATGGGGGACCTCGTTGTTTGGTCAGATGAACCTATGGGCTGCGCGGTGCAGCCTCAAGAGGGGAAGCCAAAGAGTTTGGCTGGGGTCTTGGTTAATATCTGGATGCGCGTGGCGGTGTCGGTGACAACGCGGTGGAAGGCATCAAGCAGAGTTGCGGCGGTGGGCATCTTGGCATCGGCGAGCATCAGGTGCGGCCAGTCGGAGCCCCAGAGCAGGCGTTCGGGGTTTGCTTTGACGAGGGCGTCGACGAACGGATCGGCCTGATCGTAGGGCGCGTCGCAGAGGCGGTAGAGCGCGCTGAGCTTGACGTGGACATGGCCGTCGGCCAGCAGGGCGAGCAGGGTTTGAAAGCCGGGGTCCTGGGTGCCGAGCGACAGGTCAGGCCAGCCGATATGGTCGATCACGAGCGGCACGGGGAGGGCGCGGATATCGTCTGCGATTTCGTCCATGTGTTTGTGGGTGTTGAGCAGCATCTGGATGTGCAGATCGCGGGCCTTTAGGCGCGGGACGAGGGCTTTTGCGCCCTCCCAGCTAAGCACACCACCATGCACATAATTGAGGCGGACCGCGACGAGGTTCTGTTCGGTGAAGCGATCCAGATCGGCGTCGGTGGCCTCATCTGGCAGCAGACCGACGCCTTTGAAATGCGGGCCCATGCGGCGGACGGCTTCGACGGTGATGCTGTTGTCGGTGCCGTAGAGGATCGAGTGAACGATCAGGCCCCGTTGAAAACCGAGCGTTTTCAGATGGTTGGTATAGAGCTCTAACCAGCCATCAAAATTCTGGCCGGGTGCGGGGTCTTCGACGCGGCCGTCCCAGAGCGGGAATTCCGAGCCCGCGACGAGGTGCACATGGGCGTCGCAGGCGCCCGGTGGTGCAGGTGTTTCTGGCGCAGACGGCGCGGGGGGCATTTGGGCTTTGGGCAGCATTTTTTGGATATTTTCGCAAAGGTGAAAGGGTTAGCCGTAGGTCTGCAGCATTTCCTTGAGATCGTCGAGGGTGTTGGCCTCTTGCAGGGGTTTGTCGTGCCGCCATCGGGACATGCGCGGGAAGCGTAGGGCGACGCCGGATTTATGGCGGGGGCTTTCCTGAATACCCTCGAAAGCAATCTCGAACACGTGCTCGGGCGTGACCTGACGGACCGGCCCGAAGCGTTGCAGAGTGTTCTTGCGCACCCAGCCGGTGATCTTACGAAACTCGGCATCGGTGAGGCCGGAATAGGCCTTGGTGAAGGGCACCAGATCGTTGCCGTTCCAGACCGCGAAGGTGAAATCGGTGAAGAGATTGGCGCGGCGGCCATGACCTGCCTGGGCGTAGATCATAACCGCGTCTATGGTTAACGGATCGACCTTCCATTTCCACCAATCGCCTTTCTTGCGCCCGCTCAGGTAGGGGCTGTCGGCGCGTTTCAGCATCAGACCTTCGGCGTTGTGATCGCGTGAGGCGTCGCGGGCTTTGGCGAGGTCGTCCCATGTGGTGAAGGGCACAAGGGGCGAGCATTTGATCGGCGCGTCCTCGGGCAGGTTTTTGGTGAGCGTTTCCAGAAGGTTGCGGCGATCAGCGAAGGGCTCGGGGCGGAGGTCCTGCCCCTGCCATTCGAGCAGGTCGTAGGCGTAAAGGATGACTGGGGCTTCAGTCAGCAGCTTTTTGGGGACAGTTTTGCGCCCGATGCGTTTTTGCAGAGCGTTAAAGCTAAGAGGGTCGCCGTCTTTGAAGGCCAGAACCTCACCATCCAGCACGGTGCCATCGGGAATAAAATCGCGGGCGCGGGCGAGTTCTGGGAAGCGGTCGGTCATCAAGTCTTCGCCGCGCGACCAGAGGTAGTGTTCGCCGCCGCGCAGGATCAGTTGGCCACGAATACCGTCCCATTTTCTTTCGGCTTTCCAATCTGTTGTCGACCCTAGTTCATCTAGATCGTCGAGTTGATAGGCGAGATAGAACGGGTACGGTTTTGAGAGATCGGCCTCGGGGTTTTCGGACAGGATCAGGTCGTGGAAATTCGTGGTTTCCGGCGTCCAGGAGCCCATGAGGCGGTGCTGGAGATCGGCTTCGTCCTGGCCCGTTGCGCGGGCCAAGGCGCGGGTCATCAACTTGGTAGAGACGCCGATGCGGAAGCCGCCGGTCAGCAGTTTGTTGAAGAGGAAACGCTCGGTCGGATCGAGGACGGACCAGGCGTTGAGGACGGCGGTTTTCCGGGTATCTTCTTCGAGGCTCGACAGAGATTTTACGTAATTAATCCAATAGCTCAAAGGGTGATCTTCATGTTGATTGCCTTCGGGCAGAACAAGGGCAATTGTTTCCGCCAGATCACCGACGATGGGGTAGCTTTCCTCGAAAAGCCACAGAGGGATGCCTGCGGCCTCGGCGGCCCAGCCGCGCAGGAGCGTTGTGGTGACGGTGCGCTTGGGGCGGCGGCCGGAGAAAAGCGCAATGGTCCAGAGGCGGTCATCCTCTGTTGCGGTTTCGAAATACGTGGTTAACGCGGCGACTTTGGTGTTGGTTTTCGTCGTCTGGTCGATGGCGGTAAAGAGGCGGGCGAAGTCTTTCATGCGGTCTCGACCTCGGCAGTGTCGAGGCTTTCGCCTTCATACTCGGTCGATACAATTTGAGCATCATAGCCTTGCTCATTTAACCATTTGCTAAACACAGACGTGTAGCCATGGGTGACGAAAATGCGGGTGGCTCCGGTTTCCTTGATTGCAGCGTTGAGGGCGGGCCAGTCGGCATGATCGGACATGATGAAACCGCGATCAGCGGCGCGGCGGCGGCGGACCCCGCGCAGGCGCATCCAGCCCGACGCGAAGGCGGTGGATGTAGTGCCAAAGCGGCGGGCCCACGGGGTGCCGAAGGCGGACGGCGTGGCGAGGACGAGGGCGTTTTTATGCTCTTTGGGGTTCAGTTCGGGCGTCACGCGGATTGTGTCAGGCAGTTTGAGGCCTTGGGCGCGGAGGACTTCGTTCGTGTTCTCCACCGCGCCATGGGTCAGGATCGGGCCGATGAAGGGATCGAGGATCGACATCAGGCGCTGCGCTTTACCAAGCGCGTAGGCGCCCAGAAGCGGGGTGCGTCCGTCAGCGACGGTGCTGGCCCACCACGCGTTGATGTCTTGGGCGAGCTGGGATTGGGGCGTCCATTTGAAGACGGGCAGGCCGAAGGTGGATTCGGTGATGAAAGCGTGGCAGCGGACCGGCTCGAACGGCTCGGAAAAGCCGTCGTTTTCGGTTTTATAGTCACCGGAGGCGACCCAGATCTGGCCTTTGTGTTCGATCCGGATCTGGGCAGAGCCGGGGACGTGGCCTGCGGGATGGAAGGAGACAGTGACATCACCGATCTGGCGGGTTTCGCCGAAGCGGATCGTGTCGAGGGGGATGTCGCCTAGTCGGTGGCGCATGACGGGGGCGGCGGCCTTGGTCGCGAGGTAGGCGCCATGGCCGGGCCGCGCGTGATCCGCGTGGCCATGGGTGATGAGCGCGCGCTCCACGGGGCGCCATGGGTCGATGTAGAAATCGCCAAGTGGGCAGTAAATGCCGCGGTCGGTGAAGTTTAGAAGATCGCTGCTCATGGCCCGATATCTAGCACGGCGCAGGTGCTTTTGTAGCTGCGATGGAGTTGGATGGTGGGCGGTTTGGTTTTGACGCTGGTCTGGTGACTTTGGGCGTTTCTGTGAGAGCGTGTGGCCGCGCGCTTGACGCGATCTTTACAACGATTGCCGGTTTGTTGAGCGTTTTGGACGTGCGTCTTGTTTTGCTGCGGTTGCTTTGGGTGCGGTGTCAGATCAGGTGCGCTATTGTGACGGTC
>CAKZXZ010000203.1 GCA_937883775.1 uncultured Paracoccaceae bacterium | reverse complement strand
ACTTTTCTACTTTGAAAGTCTAACTTTATGCAAAATTTTGAACAAATCCAATAAATGGTTCACAAGATAAGAGAAAGTGAGCCAATATAGAGTCCAGAATTGCGCAATTTTGGCCAAACTAGTGAATGTCATAGCCAAACACATTGGCAGCTGCTTCGCCTAGGTTATTATCGTCTAGACCTTAGACCTGCCAGCGTCGGGTCTCATGCTCCGCCATGATGGGTGCAGATTCAAGCTGCTCGCCCCACTCATGAGCTGTTTCTGGTGCAACCGTTGAGGTGGCATCAACACCCATACGGCTGCCGAGCCCTAGGCGTTCGTTGGCAAAGTCCAAAGAGTCAAAGGGACTATCCGGCAAGATGAACACGTCACGGATGGGATCAACCTTAGATGTCACGGCCCACACAACTTGGCGCGGATCGCGAATGTTGATGTCTTTATCGACGACGATAACGAATTTGGTGTAGGTGAACTGTGGCAGCGCGGTCCAAAAAGCCATGGCAGCACGGCGGGCCTGCCCTGGATATGACTTGTCAATAGAGATAATGGCGGCTTTGTAACTGAGGGCCTCCATAGTGAGGAAAAAGTCGACAATCTCGGATACTTGCTGACGCAGGATGGGGGTGTAGATGCGGTTGAGTGCGATCGCCATCATCGCTTCTTCCTTCGGCGGGCGACCACTAAAGGTGGTGAGATACACCGGATCTTTGCGATGGGTCATGCAGTGAAAGCGAATCAGCGGCGCATCATTATTGATGCCACCGTAGTAGCCCATATGGTCACCAAAGGGACCGTCAGTCGATGTTTCACCGGGTGTAATCGTGCCTTCTAGCACAAACTCAGACATCGAGGGCACTTCTAAATCTACTGTTTTGCATTTGGCCAAGGAAATACCACGGCCACTGTAGAGTCCAGCAAAGAGCCATTCTGAAAGATCTACCGGGATAGGGGTTGCTGCAGCAAGGATGACGAGGGGATCTACGCCAATTGCGATCGCAATCTCCAAATTCTTTCCTCGCTCCGCGGCCTTCCGCAAGTGCCGAGCCCCGCCCCGCACCGACAGCCACTGTACCGACATCGTATTCTTGCTCTGCAGCTGTAGTCGATAGACACCCACATTCGGCACGCCTGTCTCACAGTCCTTAGTAATCACCAGGCCCAGTGTCACAACCTTACCGCCGTCCTTTGGATAGGGGCGAATCATCGGAATTTGCGTGAGATCGACATTATCATCGAGCTTCACCACCTGCTGACAAGCCGGCAGCCAATCCCGTGAAGGTTTAGCCTTCACTACGTCAAACAGGACCTTGCCCAAATCAATTGCCTGAGAAACCTTCTTCGGCGGCTTAGGCTGCTGCAACATACCTAACTTTTTACCCAAGACCTCCAACTCTTG